>DFKI01000049.1 GCA_002373325.1 Treponema sp. UBA3649 | reverse complement strand
GGACTTGATCCGGCAATCCCTTTTTAGCAGAGATTATCGGGTCCAGCCCGATAATGACACCCACCAAGCACGATAATGACAGAAGTCAAGCACAGTGTCATTGCCGGACTTGATCCGGCAATCCCTTTTCAGTAGAGATTATCGGGTCCAGCCCGATAATGACAATAATCCAGTCCGATAATGACACTCACCAAGCACGATAATATCACAAAAAAAAATTCATTACATTAAATTTGCTTCAGAAAAATCGTTAGATTTTTCCAATCCGTGTGACAATAAAAAAAACACGGCCCCATCCGAATGGACAGAACCGTGCCTTGATTTTTTTACTCAGCAGACGTTTCCTTTACAGCGTCATCCCACGTTTCGACAAATTCCTGATAGGCATTCGCCGTAACATCGGCAGAAGTCTTTCCAATTTTTTTTCCTATGTCAGAAAAACTCATGTTATTTGATTTTATAACCTTGTTGAATATTGAGATAGCCGCTGAACTTGTAAGTCCGATGCAAAGAGCCGCGCTAAGAACCGCAACAATAATATTACCCCTGACATTCTTGTTTTTATTGCATAGCCGGTAAATCACAACAGCAATTTCAACAGCAGCAATCAGTCCGCAGAGAACGCCCAAAAACCACAAGACATAAATCACCAGCAAACTTGTTTCCTCCTACACATAGTATGGATTCGGCTTTGTGAGTAAAATGATAAAGTCCACCAATGCGCGACACCGCAAAGTCCTCCTGTGCACAGATAAAGTATTCCGCTTAGGATTTTTCCCTCATAGAAACGGTGTGCCCCTAGCAATCCAAGGAACAGACACAACAAAATCGCAACCGTTTTATTCTTTGCCTTTCCACCTGCCCCGCCACCATTTACATTCGTATTTGTGTTTGCATTCGCGTTGTTTATGACAATGCTGGGCTGAGCGGAGCGTTCTGACTTAAACTCCTCAACCTGACGACCACAAGCAGTACATAACACCGCATCCATCGGAATCTTTGCCCCGCAAAATTTGCAGAACTTTGTCTCATCCATAGTAAAACCTCCTGACAAATTCACTCCGGTCAATTTTATGAGACCCAAAGTAAATTTAACTTAACTATAAGTATAACACAATCTAGCTAAAAGTGCAAGTAGTATTTTACTCCAAGTTATATGATATATTCCATGGGAAAGATAAAAACTATTTTGGGTGACAATATACGGACGCTGCGGGTCTCAAAAGGATGGACTCAGGTATACCTGGCCGACAGACTGCAGATTACGGCTCCATTTCTGGCGCAGATTGAATCCGGAAAACGAGGGACTTCTCTTGAGCTGATTGAATCCACCGCAGAGATTTTTGAAATTCCCATCGCGTCCCTATTTTTGGAACAAATGCCAAACCGTTCGGAGACAAAAAATCAGATGCGAAACATGGAGCTTAAAAACGCGGAAAAGCAGCTTCTGGAATCCATCTCTGAAAGCATCTCAATAACCTTTGACCGGCTCATGGAAAAATAAATTACATATCAGTTTTATCATTCCAATCCTAATTCATTCTTAAAATATTGCAGAGAACAATATTGAAATCTAGGATTAGCAGGGATATTTGGATTTTTTTTGTGTCGAATCACATCTTTTTTATAATCTGCAACAAATTTTGTAAATGCTATTTTTATTTCGCGTTCTTTAAATTTTATGTAATTATATTCTTTATGTTCAATTTCAGGATATTTTGTAGAATCAATATAGTCATCCCTTGAAATGACAACTGCTTTAGTATAATCAAGCCCGGAGTTTGTCTGCGGATTACTTTCATAACAATCTCTTGTTTTATGAAGGTTTGTTCTAATAGGTATTGCAAATTTATTATTTTCCACTTCAACCACAAGAATAATATATGGTCTGGTTTCACCTTTACTCATTATTTCTGTACAATCTTTATATCTCTGATAAAATGCTTGTGACAAATATCTTAATTCCATTTTCTCAACCATAAAAAAAGCTCTGCAGTTACCTACAGAGCTTCCTCAATCGAGCTTTATTTTGTTAGCCGGGTCAGGCTCTCCGACCCCAATCATCCATCGGATCTTATTTATTTAGCCAGGACAAGCCCTATGTCCTCAATCTATTTACATAATACAAAAATATTTGTCATAAGTCAATAATATAATTATACTTTTCTCATAAAAAAGGGCTGCCTAAAAAGTATGATTTGCCATTGCCGGACTAAATCCGGTGATTTCTTTTCAGTAGAGATTATCGGGTCCAGCCCGATAATGACACTCACCAAACACGATAATATCGCAGAAAAATCGTTAGATTTTTCCAATCCGTGTGACAATAAAAAAACACGGCCCCATCCGAATGGACAGAACCGTGCTCATAATCAGAAATCTTTTATCCGCTTACTTGCTCAGAATGAGTGAGTTCTTTGAGTCGAGGCGGAGTGTTGTCTCCACGTTCTCAGCCTTTCCAGCCTTCAGAATCTTTACGGAAGTTCCGTTGGACTTGGACGGCTCAAGGTGAACCACGAAGCTGAAATAAGGAAGGATTGCCTTGGGAGCCTGCTCAGAAAGCTTTGTTCCCTCCGCGGTGGAAGAAACCCAGACCTTTGTCTTGGTAGCCTTTGCATAGCTTGCCACAGCCTGAATGTCGGACTCCTTTGCCTTCGCGAAATCAACTCCGTCAATCACCACGCCCGCGACTCCGATTCCACCGGCCTTCAATGCGTTGAGAGTATTCACGACCTTCTCAAGATTGAAGTTGTCCTGGTTGAAGTTCAGGATTGTGCGGTTTCGCATGATGACTTCCTTATCCTCGTCAGAAATCTTGTTTTTCACGATCTCCTGTACGATTGTGTCATACCATTCAATCACGTTTGAAGAAACCTGGTCGAAGGACACGTGCACAAGCTGCTTTCCGTTCAAGAGAGTGTCAATTCCGAACTGAACCAAAACGGCAGTCTTACCGACACCCTTCTTTGAGGTGACAAGTCCCATCTCACCGGCTTTGAGTCCACCGTTGGCGGCATTGTCAAAAGCACGGATCGGGCTCTTATTGTAAAGTTCCAGTTTTGCCATAATCTACTCCTCAAGTCCTTATTTCTGCTCGGCCTTGCGCTTCTCTTTGTATGCGGCAATCAGCTCGTCAGCAACATTGTTCGGAACCTTTCCGTACTTCTCGAATTCCATCGTGAACTCTGCCTTTCCCTGTGTGGAAGAGCGGAGGATTGTGGAGAATCCGAACATCTCGGAAAGAGGAACCTCGGCGTTTACAGTTGATGTGTTGTTCTCGTCAGTAGAGTCGATGATAACACCGCGTCTCTGGTTGATGAGTCCGAACATATTTCCCTGGAACTCAGTCGGTCCCGCAATCTGCACCTTCATGATAGGCTCAAGGATAACCGGTTTTGCCTTCTCGTATCCCTCGCGGAAAGCACCGATGGCTGCTGTCTGGAACGCGATGTCAGAAGAGTCAACCGGGTGATACTGACCGTCGTTGATTGTACAGCGCACGCCAACAACAGGAGCTCCGATGAGTGATCCCTTCTCCATGGCCTTCTTGAATCCCTTGTCGCAGGAAGGAATGTACTCGTTGGGGATTGCTCCTCCCTTGATTGAGTCAACAAACTCGTAATCCTTGTCTGCGATTGGCTCCATGAAACCGGCTACGCGACCGTACTGTCCGGATCCACCAGTCTGCTTTTTGTGTGTATAGTTGAAAGTCGCCTGCTGAGTGATTGACTCGCGGTATGCAACCTCAGGCTTTGAAACCTTAACCTCGCACTTGTACTCACGCTTCATGCGCTCAACGTAAACGTCAAGGTGAAGCTCACCCATTCCCTTGATGATTGTCTGGTTAGACTCAGGATCAACGTAGGTCTGGAAAGTCGGGTCTTCCTTTGTGAAGCGGTTAAGAGCCTTTGCCATGTTTGCGGCATCCTGCTTGTTAACCGGCTCGATTGCCTGTGAGATAACGGGATTCGGAACGAACATTGATGTCATGGCGATGTTAAGTCCGCCACCGCAGAATGTGTCACCGGAAGCGCAGTCAACACCGAACAGAGCGATGATGTCTCCCGGCATACCCTCGGTAATATCTTCCATAGCGGCTGAGTTCATGCGGACAATACGACCGACCTTGAACTTCTTCTGCGCACGGACGTTGAAAAGCTCGTCTCCCTTGCAGATTTTTCCCTGGTAGATGCGGACATAAGTGAGCTGACCGAACTGACCGTCATCAAGCTTGAATGCCAAAGCGACACAAGGCTTGTTCTCCACGTTGAAGAGCTCAACCTGCTCCTCTCCCTTGTCTCGGTCCAGACCATAGTTGTGAACCTCTGTCGGGTTCGGAAGATAGCGCTCAACGGCATCAAGAAGCGGCTGGATTCCCTTGTTGACGTGTGCTGAACCAAGGAACACACCGACGAACTGCTCCGCCAAAGTACCCTTGCGGATAGCGGCGATAATCTCAGCTTCTGTCGGCTCCTCACCACCGAGAACCTTCTCCATCAAAGCGTCATCGAAGTTTGCGGCTTCCTCAAGCAGCTCCTCGCGGTACTTCTTAGCGTCATCAACAAGATGAGCCGGAATCTCGGCATAGCGTAGATCCTCACCGTTGGGGCCGTCGAAATAAATGGCCTTCATTGAAATCAGGTCAACTACACCCTCAAGCTTGTCCTCAAGACCGATCGGAAGCTCCATCATGTGCGCGTTAAGACCAAGCTTCTCACGGAGCTGGCCGCATACACGGATCGGATTCGCACCCTGGCGGTCACACTTGTTTACGAAAGCGACGCGGGGTACATGATAGCGTTTGAGCTGGCGGTCAACAGTGATTGACTGGGACTGAACACCTGCAACGGCGCAAAGAATCATGATAGCACCGTCAAGAACGCGAAGTGATCTCTCAACCTCAACAGTAAAGTCAACGTGACCTGGGGTGTCAATCAGGTTGATTGTGATATCCTTCCAGTGAACCTGAGTCGCTGCGGACTGGATTGTGATTCCACGCTCACGCTCCAAATCCATGTTGTCCATTACAGCACCGACTCCATCCTTTCCGCGGACTTCGTGAATCGCGTGGATCTTGTTGCAGTAGAACAGAATGCGTTCTGAAGTCGTTGTCTTACCAGAGTCAATGTGGGCGCTGATACCGATATTACGAACCTTGGTAATATCAAAAGCCATATTGTTTACCTCTCTAAAAAGAATTCAGCTTTAGTTTTGCGGATTGACCCCAGCCTTGATTTTGTCTCGCCATTTGGCTCATTCTGCCGTAGAAACAATTCCGCATCTTCTATATTTTGAATACTATACTAGAAAGTGCCAATAAATTCAATAGGTATTCTTCAATTTCGCCGAAAATTTCCCCGTAACGGTGATTTTTTCCCACTTTTTGCAGAGCTCCATCCCCGCTGAGACCGAAGACGACGAAAGATTTCCGTCCTTTATGGAAAGTGATAAATCAGACGTGAGCGATTTCACGAGTCCCTTCGCAGGAGAGACGGACGCAGAAACCGAGATGCCCTGAGATGAATCCGAGCATTTGAGGGAGACCGATCCCGCCATGGAAAAATATCTTGCCCTGTACGAGGCCGAGAGTTTTGATGAGAAATCCACCAATCTGACAGAATCATCCGAGCCCGAAAGAGATGTCTGTGCACAAAGTCCCGCCCTGAATTTTCCACCGCCCAAAGCTGCGTCAAAGCGGAATCTCACACCGGCAGATTTTTCCGAGTCAATTTCACCAAGAGCCGAAAGACCTGCCTGCGCCGAGAGATTCCCAAGATCGAATAAAAACTGAGGGTTCAAAAGAAACTCGTAAAGCACCCCCACAATCTCACCCGACGCTGAAATCAATCCGGGGGACGAGGCAAAAAACGAAGCGTTCAGCCTGAAAAAATCAAGGACAAGGGAATCCGACGTTCTGAACCAAAAATCAAATCCGCCGTAAGGACTTTGTGTCGCACATAAAGCGGACCAGTGACGGACAAATGACCAGACAAAGGATGACTCAATCTCCGAGCAAAAATAATAGTCCTCGGGATAAGGCCTGATTTTCTGGAACCATGAGGAGCTGTATTCCCTGGAGTGCCTTAAAAAACTGAAGTTTGCGGAAAGACTCACGAGCGGAACCGGTCCCAGGGAAAAACTCTTATATATAGAAAGAAAAAGTTCTTTTTTCTCGTCGGCTGCGAAAAAGAGATTGGGAAATTCCACAGATTTGCCCGATGACGACAAAAGGACGGAAAGTGAGAAGGGATGCCTTGATGACGTGAACGAAGGAAGATTCGACGAAATGCCTCCTGAAGGTCTGTACGGAGAGGAAAGGGACGAGCCAATGGAAAACACCGGTGACTTCATCCTCGAGAGCGCGCCTGAAAACGAGAGAGTCCCGGCATTCACGGAAAGAGAAAATGGAAGGAATGACGGAGAGAGAGAAACCGAAAGTCCCACACGCGGAACAAGGACATCAAGCGGATTACTTTCCAAAAGGATTTCACCAAGCTCCCCGACTTTTTCAGAAGGAAGCCCCGCTCCAAGAACAAGGCTCGCACCGGAAAATCGCAGTCGGACTCCCTCATCGGCTTTTATGGAAGCCTCGTCATCCATCGCAAAAGAAAGCCCTGTGTACGAGTCGAATCCCCTGAAAAAGGGTGATTTTTTCACTTCCCCGCCGCAAAGGACGCAAAGGAATACGGAGAATGTAAGCATGATTATTTTTCTCATACTTTATAGTATTCCCCGAATTCCCGCCGCTGTAATCAAAACTGCAAAATAATTTAAATTATTTTCGCTTGACTGGAGATTTTAGAGATTTTACCCCCCCCTATCATCCCGAATCAGATTCCGATTCTTACCCCAACGTTGGCCTGCAATCCACGGATTGTGAATGACTTGAAGAAATCGGCTCCGCTTATACCGACAGAGGCATCGAGCTCCAGAACGCGGGTATTTAGACTGAGACCGATGGAGTGTGCGAAAACCTGATCGATATACTCGGTTGTGACGTTCACTCCAAGCACATAGAGGAAAGTCATGTCAAGCGCAATCCTGTACTCGGGATAAACGCGATCCCACGCAAAGCCCTCTGATCCGACAGGATTTCTCATCGCAAGTCCGAGCATTGGATGTACGACAAACCAGTTTCCGATGGGTCTCCACGAAGCCTCCACGCCAAGACGGAATGGCTTTGACACTTTGTACTCGCATTTCTCCGCCACAGGATTCTGTATGTTCGGACCTTCCCTCGGAAAAGTCTCGTCCATGCTCTTACCGCCAAGAAGTCCGTTCATGATTCCGTCGCTCTCGGCAGAAAAAGTCATGCCCGCGGAAACCTTGTTGAAGAGCCGCCCCGGAACGATTGGAACAGTCGTGTACGCGCCAAGGTCAAGGAAATCAAACAGAGGATACTGCACCGAAGCCGAAAGATTGAATCCGCCGCCCCTCGCAATCACATCCTTGAGATTTCCCAAAACCAAGTCGCTGTCCATGTTGCCGAGCTTTTCCATGGCCTCCTGAATGGTGTCTCCCTCCTCAAGCTCCACGGGAACGAAACTATAGACAGAAAGCCCCGCGTCAAGCGATGCGTAGATTTTTCCATCCTCGTCGGTACGGTATGTGAGGGCCGCATGTGGATCCGGCAAATAAAGGAGCGGAACAAAATATGAGGGAGTAACCTTCACGCGGAATCCTGCCACGTCAAAACCCAGAGAAGCCGACTGAGAGATGAAGGACTGCATGTTGAGATTGAAGGAGATTGTTCTTTCTTCCCCGAGCTCATTTCCCTCCGCCAAAAGCCTGAAAAGTTCGCTTGAGATTCCAAATCCGGTTGAAAAATCCACGTCAGTCTGAAGGCCCACTCCCCATCCCTTGATGAAAAAATTCATGAAAAAGGAAGGATGAGCCGCCAGGTTGAGTTTAAATCCTCCGGGTCCCATGTCCTTGTAGATTTTCGGCAAATCAATGACGAGCTCTTTCTGCATGACTTCCGTCAATCCCATGAGATTTTCGCTGACGGAAGCATCCACATCCATTCCGAGCTCAAACCACCTCTTCGGCTTGTCAATTTCCGCCGCAAGGGATGAAAGCAGGAGTGCCCCCAGTCCCAAAGTCAAAATTAGCTTTTTCATTAGTGGCCTCCTTCGCTGTTGGCGGACCAAATCTGAGTTTTTACGTCACCATCCATCTTACCTTCCAGAACAAGTCCAAGTCCGAGCGGATTTGCATCTGAAAGACCTGAGCGGGATATATAAAGCGACTCCTCCTGAGCATATTTATCCGCCGAAATCTCATCCGAAGTCAAATCACGTCCTAACTGAATACGGGTTTCGGGGTGGAAGGGATATTCAGTAAGAAGTCTCCTTATATTGTCGCCGGTAAGCTCGATATCCTCATACTTGTCGGAATTCTTTAGCTTGATTTCAAACGGAGTGTCCTTTCCGATTCCGGTAGCCTCGTCCTCAAGCTTCAGCTTAAGATCCAGATTCGGAATCAATGAGTTTGAGACCTTGTACCTGATCTTAACATAGTCAATTCCTTCCACGTAGCTCGCAAACTCTTCGTAAGTTGACTTGTCCTCTCTCGTCAAAAGGTCGGATTTCATGCCGTTCTCATCCACAGCGTCATAATCAGGAAAGGCAATCTTCATGACATCTATCTCGATCGGGGAAAGAAGCCTCAAATCAAGGGGAAGCACCAGGACGACATCCAGGGCAAGCCTTAGAGCATCATCCCCCTCAGAAGGAAGCTCGTCACGGGAAATCTCAACGCCGGAATTATCGATGCCGGAAAGACCGATTGAGAAATTCACCTTGGCATCCTTCGCATCAATAAGGGAAAGAATATCAGCGACATTCAAAGGATCACATGAGGCATTGCTGAAATCAACGTTTGTGCCCAAAAGCAGCTCGTCCTTGTTTTCGGGAAGCGATATGGGGTCGGTAAACCTTATGGTGGCGGATTCCGTAGGCGCGCTTGAATCTGATCCGCCAGAGCCTATCATAGTAACGTATTTGTCATTGTCATCCGCATCCTTGTACGAGACGAAAACAGTTCCGTTAATAGACAGGTTCTCAAAGGTAGAGGCAAGGGGTCCCTCATCAGGCTTCATGGCATAGATATAAATAGGGGCTTCCGCAAGCCTGATCTTAGGAAGAATAGTGGTCCTTATATCATTTTCATCGCCCAGCACATCGTTCAGTCCGTTCAACATGCTCGACATGTCAGGAACCGGAATCGAGTCGCCGTAAGAAGTGCTCGAAAGATCCAGCGAAACCTTATTCCAGTCAAGGACCAGCTCCACGTCGGAAATGCCGATTGTGTATTCCTCACCAAGGACAAAGTTGCTTATGGTGAAATCATCCGCACCGTCTATGGTGGCGCTCATGTCAAGGTAATATTTCTCACCCTCGACATACTCAGGGAAGCTCAGCCTGAACTGTCCGGTCCAGTTTTTCTCGGTGGCATTGGAACCCGCGGGAATGGAATCCGAAACGTTATAGAAATACCCGGAGTTGTCCGGCTTTTTGAATCCCTGGAAGGAAATTGGGATGTCGTTTCCGGCAGGAAGAGTGTTCGTCACCTTGGCCTTGATTCCAAAGCCATTTCCCTCGCCCGTAAAATCAATCCAGTTCACGAATTTGATGAGTTCTCCGGGAAGCTCGACACCACCTTCCTCACCGCTGACAGAAAATCCCTCGAAGCCTTTGTCCTTGAGATTTACGGACGCGGATTTGATTTTGTCAAGGGTAAATTTCGCCGTGACAGGTATTTCATCCGTGCACACTATGGTGGCATTCGACACATTGACCCTCACCTTCGCAGTAAAACTCGCAGTGTTTTTTGACGCGTCATCCTTGTCCGGAGTGATTGTCGCCTTGACGTTATAGTCCTTTTTCACCAGCTTTCCGGCATCGCTTCCAGAAGTGATATCCGTAATCGCAGTCTCAGAAACACATTCACCGGTGATTGCGTAATCCTCGACCGTCATTGAAACTCCGCTCCATCCGCCCGGTGTGTCAGCCTCAACATGAAAAAGCCCGTCCTCAATCCTGGCACTGTTGAAAAGACCCGCAAAACCACTGAGGTCCATGTCACCCGCAACGTCCATTTCCGCCTTGTTCATATAGGATGAATCCACGACATTCAGGCCGACAATTTTCTTAACGGCGATGTCCGCAGTCTCACCCTTGATTGTAAACTGGTGAACAACTCCGACCTGTCCGCCCGATGCGTTTCCGGAAAATTTCACGTCGAAGCTCTGTGGAAGACCGTTCGGAGAGGTCAGAGGTATGTCAATCACGGGATTTGAGACAATGTTGGTCTCGGAGGACTGTGCCAAAAGATTGTTTGATGAATCGTAGACAGAGGCCGTAACATTCAGAGAGTAGCCGCTTGAATAGGGGAATGAATCGTTTTTGGTGAATGTGATTCTAAGAACCCCGCTCTCATAGTACATCCTGGTAAAAGTCACTTTGGCTGTGTTTCCCTCAACATGGATGGACGGGAGGTCTGCACTTGAGATATTGGCAGTTCCTTCTGAAAGAGTTTGGTTTGACTCAACGCTGATTCCATCCCCTGCCATTTCATCCGCAAAGTCAGACATCGAGATGGACTTTCCTAAATCCAGTGTGATAGGATCCAGCTTTGGAAGGGGATAGCTCGTTTCCATGCCCTCAAACGGATTTGTCAGGCCGGACAGTCCCGAAAGATAGGATGAGATATCCAAAGGCATATCAAAAGCCGGGTAACTCACCAGATACCTCAGCACAGGATCGTTCTCATCCTTCGCGTAAGTATAAATGGCCGCGTTGCTTCCAGTGGCAGAGTCTTTCAGAGCATCCTGAACAGTGGTACGGATTTTGTCAGGTCCAACATATTCACCGACGTTCAAAGAAGCCGTACCAAGCGGAATCTGAACCTTTAGGTTTGTCTTTATGGACACTGATTCGGGCACCGTCAGATTTCCACAGGAAAAAAGCACGGGCATCAAAGCAACCGACACAATCAAAAAAAATATTCTGCGCATAATTCACCTCCTGGGTCAAAAGATGCAAAAATTCACCCTAGTATATAGAAGAAAGTTTCACGTCCCACAAAAAAAATCCAAAAAGACGGAAGCTTGCTCCAAAACACATACTGGCAACCTCGAAAAACTGAAGTTTTTAAAGGCTCCATACTACCATCATCATTATAACACATTTTCGGAAAAACAACAGCAAATAATGTAAAATTCCCCCATTTTTCCGAAATTCTCCATAAAAAAAACACCCGAACTCCCCCCGCGTAACAATTTTTCAACTCTCAACTCTCACCTCCCCCCTTTAATCAATTTTAAATCTGTGCTATCATAAGCACATGAACATCAACAACAACGCGACCAATGTAAAAAGAGAGCTCCTCGTGAGGATTGCAAAACTCCAGCTTGCCGGGGAACTTGACTCAAGGAAAATAAACAAGATTCCCGTGGAGATGAGACCCGCCGGAACCCCGCCCATCGGATGCTGCACCTACCACGACAGGGAATTGCTCAGGATGAGGATCCTTGCCCGAATGGGAATCTCCGTGGAAAACTACAACGACCTGAACGAGCTTGATGACTACGCGAAGGAAGCCCTTGCCCGAGAAAAACCCACATGGCCCATGATTACGGTCCTGCACGAGGCATGCAACGGTTGCGTTAAACAAAATTTCATGGTGACGAACGCCTGTCAGGGATGTTTTGCCAGACCATGCATGATGAACTGTCCCAAAAAAGCGATTCACATAGTTCACCACGCGCACATCGACGCAAAAAAATGCATCCACTGCGGAATCTGTGAGCAGAACTGCCCCTACCACGCCATCATCAAAATCACCGTGCCATGTGAGGCGGCCTGTCCTGTCGGCGCAATCTCCAAGGGTGAGGACGGACACGAGATAATCGACTTCCACAAGTGCATATACTGCGGAAAATGTATGCAGGAATGTCCCTTCGGAGCCATGATGGACAAAAGCCAGCTTGTTGACGTAATCAGGCACATAATGGAAGGACACAAAGTAAGCGTGATGTATGCCCCGGCAATCGCGTCCCAGTTCAAGGCAAGTTTCTCCCAGCTGGAAATGGGACTAAAGCTCGCGGGATTCACGACAATCTACGAGGTGGCCCAGGGAGCGGACATCTGTGCCGAAAAAGAAGCCGCTGAGTTCACCGAAAGAATGGAGCGCGGAGACAAACTGATGACCACATCCTGCTGCTCAGCCTACGTGCGTGCCGTCCATATCCACGTTCCGGATTTGGACCCATGCGTCTCAGAAACAAGAAGCCCCATGCACTACACCGCCGAGCTTGCCAAAAAAGACGATCCCGAATGTGTCACAGTTTTCGTAGGACCCTGCCTTGCCAAACGCCGCGAGGGATTTGACGACGATTTCGTGGACTATGTAATCACAGCCGAGGAGCTCTCCGCATTTTTTGAGGCAAAGGGACTGGACATCTCAAAGCTGGATGAGCTGAAAAAAGAATCCTGCCCCACCCCGAGCGCAAGAAATTTCGCACGTTCAGGTGGAGTCGCCGAAGCCGTAAAAAGCAGACTCAAGAACCCGGATATTTTAAAGCTCGACGTAATCAACGGACTAGACAAAGAGGGAATGAAAAAACTCCGCTACTACGGTGACATAAACGCCGGAAGAGTTAAGCCGAATGACAGCACCGGAAACCTCGTTGAAGTGATGAGCTGCGAGGGAGGATGCATCGCCGGTCCATGCGTGGTGCAGAAAGTGAACGTCGCGAACGTGCAGCTGAATAAATACGTTGAAAGTGGAAAGGTGAAAACTGAAAGTTGAGAGTTGAGAGTTGAAAAGTGAAAGGTGAAAGGTGAAAATTGAGACGGACGGCATCGCTTTTCCAACTCACAATCCCTTGCGTAAAAATGCTCGTCGCTTTCAGAACCTGCTTTCCGCCACTACGCTTTCGCTCCGGCCCGCCTGAAGTCGGTCTGCCTAGCGTCAAAGCCGCGGCATGGCTCCAATCGGGCGTAAGTGGGAGAGCCCCTTTTTCAAGGTGAAAATTGAAAGTGGAAAGTTGAAAACTAGCTTTTAAAGGAAACACTAACTAATCCAGATTGATGTCATTATCGGGCTGAATAAGTGTCATTATCGGGCTGAATAAGTGTCATTATCGGGCTGAATAAGTGTCATTATCGGGCCGAACAAGTGTCATTATCGGGCTCGACCCGATAATCTCTATCAGCAGGGATTGCCGGATCAAGTCCGGCAATGACAGATGGCGTAAAGGCAATGACAAATCATACATTTTGGACATCCCCATCTCTAAAATGAGGGACGGACGGCATGGCTGCGTTTTACCTGCAATCGGGCGTAAGTGGGAGAACCCCTTGTTAAGTGGAAAGTTGAGAGTGGAAAGTGGAAAGCTGGGAGAGTTGAAAAGAGGAAAGACGGAGCAATTTTTTTTAATTAAAAATCAAAAAAAATCCTGCCACGGTGCTATTATGGAAATAGAAAAGCAAAACTATCACCGCATTATGGAGGAAAAATAAGCATGACGGACGCAATTTACCAGGATGTAAAAATCATCATCAACGGAAACGAATACACATATTTTATGTGCAATCAGCTTGAGACCATCAACAAAAAACTTGCCGGGCTCGGATACAGAAGACTTGCCACGTTCGACTACAGGTACAACCCCAGCCTTTCCGAAAACGTCCGTCAAAAGATGATTGAGCTTGGATGCTGCTATTCCATGACGCTCTCGCACGGAGCAGAAGTCGTGAATTATTTTACAGGAAAAGGAACGCCCTACACAATCTTTCTGAGAGAGTTGAAATCCGACAAGGAAAGACAGACTGAAAAATTTGAAAAAGCCGTGAATGAAATCAGCCGCATCGTCTCCAAGTTCGGAAAGAAAAATGCGACGGAGCCCACACCGCTCATGGTCTGCGTCTACACAGGGGACTCTGAGCTCGCAAAAAAAATCCTTGAGTCGGGAGCCGACGTGAACCAGAAAATCGGCATGGGATTCACAGCCCTCCACCTTGCGTGCCTTGCCGGAAAAAAAGATATGGCGGAGCTTCTTTTAAAACACGGAGCAAATGTAAACCTGACAAACGACGGAGGATTCAGTCCCCTCATTTTCGCGCTCTACCAGAATCACAACGACATCGCGAACATGCTCCTCGACCACGGTGCGACACCAGGCATTCCCCTTTCAAACAAAGTGCATGACGAAAAGATGACCTTCAACCAGCTTCTGAATCTTTACATCTCGGACTTCACCATGCAGGGCCGGGCAAAGACCTCCCAGATTTACAAGAACACGAATGAAATCCTGAGCAAGCAGACCTTTTCAAAAATCAGGAATGAGACAGGAGAAAACTATCATCCCACGAAAAAAAATGTGTTCCTCCTCTGCATCGGAATGCACCTCACACTCAAACAGTCCGAGACACTCCTTTCAAGCGCGGGATATGCCTTCGACTCATCGAGCAAATTCGACACTGTGGTAAAACGATTCATCGACGAGCGCAACTTCAACATTGATGAAATCGAAGCCGCACTGTACAAGGCAACAAAAGAAACCTTCGGAAAATACGATCGATGAGCAAGAGAGTCTAACAGACAGAAAACTGCTTTACTTTTTTCGAGTGGTACATTATAGTAAAAATATCAGGATTGCCTGAGACCGCGCTAGGGGGCTTATGCCGGTTGGTTTGCGCCCTTCCCGATTCTGATGTTAAACGCTGTTATGTGGACGCCCACACTGTGGCCACCTATAGATATTCGTTAGGAGATGTGCAAAAAAATATCGTAATTTTCGCAGTGTTGTCGCATAGAGCATTTGCTTCATCCGCGGTTGTTTATTCCCCGTTAATATTCCACTTATTTGTAATTTTAGAAAAATCAAAAAATATCTGTAACTTACATCAGTTTTTATTGTTGAAAGTTATATCAATCATATTGGAGGTATTTTATGGTATATGAACAGGCTATGGCATATTTAGTCTGTTTTGGAAGAGAAAATATTTATCTAAAAACTATGATTATAATAATGCAAAAATAAAGGGTATGTTGGGTGTTGAAAGTGAAATAGGAACTTATGCTGGTAGTAGCTATGGAACAACAGATGTAATGCAATGTTTAGACGCTAACAATCCTGCTGTTTACTGCATGGGTAAAATTTCACCTGTTAACGGTGTTGCATATGATGCCAATGAAGGACTTCTAATGGGAATGCCTTCAAGTGGGTATGCTGCAATTAGAAATATTTTTCAAAATTCAGCTCCACAACCATCATTATATACAACACGACTTAGTATTTGTTTTGGAATACTGTGGCTTGGATATAAAACAGGATGTGCAGGAGGCGTTATCAATACAGGAATCACAAATTACAATGGTGGAGGAAATCCTAATTATTTATCAGATGTTTTAGACAGAGTAACAAATCCTGGTAATTACTATAACTCTTGAGGTATTTATATGAAAAAAGGATTTTATCTTTTCCAAATCATATTTTTATGTGTCATTATATGTGTTCAGTCTGTAATTATTATTGTAAATGGCAATTCAAATAAGAAAAAAGAAACTGTGACAAAGCCGGCGTTCATACTCACGAATCCAATTGACATGGTGTTTTCAAATGCATTCGATTCCGTTCAAGCATCTGAATCTATGCGTAGAGACCTAAGAGAACGATATAAAAAAATTTGGAAGAATCAGTTTGATGCGTTAATGGATACTATGGCGAAAAAATGTAAAACGGATAAAGATATTGAGAATCTTAATCAATATAGAAATTACACTTATTCAGCCATCTCCAATTTACAGCCATTCTTATTGAATTGTATGTTGGATAATTTTGAAATGGAGGAGAGTCCTGAAAAGAACAGTTGGGGAAACTCGACTCAAAGTGCACTGGATTTTAGAGAAGGCATGATATACCGTGACGCTGTTTTATTCATTTATAATATGAATTCCTCTAAGGAGTATGATTTGCCCGCAACTGATTATGTGTATTGTCTTTTATCTGATTTTTTTTGACACAATAAGGTTATTTTATAGTAAATTCTGTAGAAAACATATTAAAATCATTGGTAACAGCTAAATTTTGCGAGTATTCAGACTATTGCCGGTCAAAAATATGATTTTAACTAAAAAAGCATAACATGGTTTTCAAAACCGATAAAAACTTTGTCACAAAAGTTG
>DFKI01000061.1 GCA_002373325.1 Treponema sp. UBA3649 | reverse complement strand
AAACGATAAAAAAATACAAATAAATTTTTTCACTTCTGGAGCAGTCCCCTCTTGACGGCTTCATCCAATATGAGTTGAGCAATCTGGTCGGGCGTGTACTTGGCTGTGTCTATGTTCAAGTCCACAAATGAAATGTCGTTGTTGTCAATGTCGTAAAGCTTTTTGTAGCGTTTGGAATCCTCACGGTCGCGCATTTCGGTAAAGGCTTTTATCTCATCAAGATTTCCGCCCTCCCGGTTCAGGATTCTTTTCGCGCGCACATCATCAGAGGCACCAAGGTAAACTTTCAGGTCGGCCTCTTTCAGCATCCAGATTGCGAGACGGCTTCCAAGTATGCAGCTTTCGGCTTTGGCAAGCTCCACCTGTCTTGTGTCCACGGCAATGTCGTAAGAGTCGTCGGTTTTGGCATTTTCTATGACCTGGGCAAGAGTGAGTCCCTTTTCCTGGGCAAGTTGTCTGAAAGTGAAGTTTATCAGTTTGATTCCCAGAATTTTTGAAAGAAGCGTGCTTACGGTCGTGTTGCCGCATCCAGATTTTCCGCTTATCGCAATTCTAATCTCCTGGCCATCCGGTATTCTATATTCGCTCATGGAAACCTCCTGTGTGAGAAAAAACGGAAATACCCCCGGCTCCATGGAAGGAAAACCGGAGGTACAAATCAAAAATCAAATGCAAAAAATCAAATTAGAACAGCTTGAAAACGTGGGCTGAACCGAGAGCGTAAACCACCATCGGAATTCCCTTGCTGAAATCAATGACGTTTCCTTCCTCCTCAGAAGCCTTGGGGAACTTCAGGAGAGTTGCCGTATCCTTTTCTTCTGCATCCTCTGTAACTTCAGCTGCGGCCTTTTCTTCTTTCTTAGAATCCTTTGTGTCAGCCTCAGCTTCAATTCCGTCATCAATTACAGGAACCTGGTTGATTGCGGGATAGTATCCGAGAAGTCTCTGTCCGTAGTAAACGAGCAGGCGGTTCTCAACCTTTGTGATGTCCTTGTTGGGGTGGCGGTTGAACACGAAGAGATAATTGTGGTTGTCCTCATCGGTGACAGTACCAATAATCTCCATGTAATCATAGGCGTTAAAATCATTTGGATTCGTGCGTCGGGCAGAAGCAAGGATTGTCTTGGGGCTCCAGTCAAATGCGAACACATCGCTGCTCTGCTTCTCGATTCCGGACTCTGTGAAGTGATAGGCCTCAGAAACATAGGGAGAAACTGAGCCGGGCTGAGTTACGATGAACACAGGCTCACCGTCTACGAGTCCAACGATGGGCTGGCCTGATGAAGAAAGAGTCTTCTTATAATAGAGCTTTACGGCCTCAGGATTTGTTACGTCGAAAATGACATAAGCATAAACGAGCGGCTCCTCATCGGCAATCTTTGCGAGAGTTCCGAGATAGGTCTTGTCGTTGCTTGTGAAAGTCCACCACTCCGCGTTGTAGTCAATGTCATCGGATGCGCTGTTGGTGAATGAGAAAAGCTGGCTTCCCAATCCAAGGCGGCCTTCCTTTGTCTCGGCTGTAGAAAACTCAACCGGATAGTATGACATGGAAATGTCGGCGTTGCTGAACGTGCGGTACTCTGAATACGGAATGTTGTCTTCCTCAGTAACCTCCTTAACTTCAGTCAATGCTCCCGGAACACTGGTCAACTCAATGTTGCTTCCCTCTTCATAGAAGAAGTAGTTTGCAATGTCGTTGTCGGTGACATTGTACTCTGCAAATGGGTCGGCGGCGAACACAGACAAAGTCTGTGACAGTACGAAAGCGACACTTGCGATCACTTTTACTTTCTTAGAACAGAACATGTTGTTACTCCTTTATTCTACGTTCTTCGATTGCTCACGGATGTTCTCCAGAGCATCTTTTGCATTTACAACCATGGCCCCAACCTCAGTAAACTGATTTTTGCTGCCGATGGTATTTATTTCACGATTGGCTTCCTGACAGATAAAGTCTATCCTTTTACCTGGCACGGGGTCATCGGTGAATTCCTTGCGTAAAGCCTCAAGATGACTTTGCAGACGGATAATCTCCTCGTTGATAGTGTATTTGACGAGCATACTGGCCGTCTCTTCCAGAATTCTCTTCTCGTCAACGCGGTCGCCCAAAAGCTCGTTGAATTTCCGGGTTATGGTCTCCTTGAATTTCAACTCCATCTTCGGCTGCCACTCCTTGAAGAATGCGGCGCATCCGTCAAGCACATCCAGTTTGGAAAGCATGTCCTTTTTCAGGTTCTCGCCTTCCCTTTTTCTGTCCTCGATAAACTCATCGAAAACATCATTAAAAACCGGAAGAATGTTCTCCCAGTATTTTTCCGCGTCATACTCGTGCCTTATGTTAAGCACACCCTCCTGCTGAATTATCAGGTCAAGAGGAATGTCTCCGGCATTTTTCCCAAGGGCCACGGCAATGCTCTCAATGGCATTTTTGTACATGATTGCGGCATTCGGATCCGCAGTCACAACGGCCGTGGAGCTCAAATCCTTTACACGCACGGTCAAATCAACCTTGCCCCTCACAATCTTTTCCGAAACCAGCTTTCTGAGCCGGCTCTCAAGTTTGTTCAGGTACGGGGGAAGATATATGCCCAAGTCCAAAAAACGGTTGTTCACGGACCTGATTTCCACGCTGACC
>DFKI01000011.1:7390-7591 GCA_002373325.1 Treponema sp. UBA3649 | reverse complement strand
CAGCCTGCCAGTTTCCCCAGCCCAAGGGAGAGAAAATCCACGCGATGAATCCACCGACCTTCGCAAGGATGCTTGAGTCCATCTGGTCTTCCTCCAGCATTCCGAATCCGCCCTCAGTCCATCCGAAGAATGAGAGGAACCAAATTACGATTGTGGAAAGCAGGATGATTGTACCGGCCTTTTTGATGAACGACCAGCCGC
>DFKI01000011.1:0-7335 GCA_002373325.1 Treponema sp. UBA3649 | reverse complement strand
CCAGCCGCGCTCCCACATGGAACGAAGGACATTAGAAAGTGTCGGCCAGTGATAGGCTGGAAGCTCCATGACGAAGGGAGCCACATCACCAAGGAAGGGTCGTGTCTTTTTCAGGATAATTCCAGAGCAGATGATTGCCGCAATGCCGATGAAATATGCCGAAGTCGCAATCCATGCAGAGCCGCCGAAGATAGCACCTGCGACCAAAGCGATGAAAGGAACCTTGGCACCGCAAGGGATGAAAGTCGTGGTCATAATGGTCATGCGCCTGTCACGCTCGTTCTCAATCGTCCTGCACGCCATGACTCCAGGAACTCCGCAACCTGTTCCGACAAGCACAGGGATGAATGATTTTCCGGAAAGTCCGAAGCGTCTGAAAACGCGGTCAAGGATAAACGCTATTCGTGCCATATATCCGCATGCCTCAAGGAAAGCAAGGAAGATGAAAAGGACGAGCATCTGGGGAACGAATCCGAGAACAGCCCCCACACCCGCAACAATACCGTCCAGAATCAGACCCTTGAGCCAGGGAGCGCATCCGACGGCATCAAGGCCTCCCTCAATCAAAACAGGGATTCCCGGAACCCACACTCCGAAATCAGCAGGATCAGGTCCCTCCTCACCATATTTCTCCGAAAGAGCTTTTGCCTCGGAAAGGACATCGGGAGTAATCTCAATGGGATCGGAGACTTCCATCGTCTCGTCATCCACCACCACATAAGTTGAGTCCCCGTTCTCATAAGCCTCAAGAATCGCGGCAGTGTCACCGTATTCCTCGACAGCCTTTTCATAAGCACCGCTTCCAATGCCGAAAAGATGCCAGCCGTCGCCGAAAAGACCGTCATTCGCCCAGTCCGTAGCAGCGGCACCAACAGTCACCATGGAAACATAATAAACAAGCCACATGACAAGGGCAAAAATGGGGAGGGCAAGCCATCGGTTAGTCACAACCCGGTCAATCTTGTCGGAAGTGCTCAGTTTTCCAGTGCTCTTTTTTGTCACGCACTTTTTGATGATCGACTCAATGTACTTGTAGCGTTCTGCAGTGATTATGGACTCGGAATCATCGTCAAGCTCAGTCTCACATGATTTGATGTCCTCCTCAATGTGGGCGAGTTTTTCGGGAGAAACTTTCAGAGACTCAATCACCTTCTCGTCGCGCTCAAAAAGTTTTACGGAATACCATCTGTGCTGCTCCGCCGGGAAATCATGAACAATGGCTTCCTCAATGTGCGCAAGCGCATGCTCAACGCATCCCTCGAAACGGTGCTTGTACATCATCGGCTTTTTTTCGTTGGCTTTTTCCAGGGCAATCTCGGCGGCCTCGACACAACCGGTTCCCTTCAAAGCGGAAATCTCCACGACAGGACATCCGAGCTCCTTTGTCATAGCCTCCACGTGGATTTTGTCACCGTTTTTCTTCACCACGTCCATCATGTTTACGGCGACCACCATCGGGATTCCAAGTTCGGCAAGCTGCGTCGTAAGATAAAGGTTCCTCTCAAGGTTGGTTCCGTCAACGATATTCAGAATCGCATCGGGTCTCTCCTTCACAAGATAATCACGGGAAACGACTTCCTCAAGAGTATAAGGCGAAAGCGAGTAGATTCCGGGAAGGTCGGTTATGACAACTTCACCATTGTGTCCTTTAAGCTTGCCTTCTTTTTTTTCCACGGTAACTCCGGGCCAGTTTCCCACAAACTGATTTGAGCCTGTGAGAGCGTTGAACAAAGTGGTCTTACCCGCGTTGGGATTTCCTGCAAGTGCAATCTTAATCATCCTAATTTCCCCCTATTTAAGCTGGATAAGCTCTGCGTCCGCCTTCCGGATTGAAAGCTCGTAACCGCGAACAGTGACCTCAACAGGATCCCCTAATGGAGCGACTTTTCTCACGTAGATTTCAGTGCCCTTGGTGATTCCCATGTCCATGATGCGTCTTTTCACAGCACCCTCGCCAAGCAGTTTTTCAACAGTAACCGTCTGGCCCGTCTTAACTTCCTTCAAAGTCATTTTATTTCTCCTTAATTTTAACCACATAAATTAGCATAAGCTAACATAAAATGCAAAAAATCCCGCAAAATATAATCACAAACAAATAAAAAAATCAGACGATGATTTTCTGGGCCATTTCCCTGCTGATTGCGACCCGGCTGTCCCTCACCTGCACAATCACGTTTCCTGCAATCTCAGACACCACGGAAACCTCGGCTCCCGCAACGAACCCGAGATTCTCCAAAAAACGCCTGGTCTCTTCTTTTCCGCTTACTTTCTTGATTAAAAAATGTTCTCCCAAACCAGCCATAGACAAAGGCATAAGGCAACCTCGAAAAACTACTATGAATCATGTTAGATACAACTAACCTTTTCAACTATAAGTTAGCACATGCAAATAATTTTGTCAAGTAAGTAGCGTCCATTTTCCGCAGACCTTGACAAACGACGCCCCATGCCCTATTATTAAACCATAGAGAGAATTTGGCGGATACGGGGGATCCTGATTTGAAAAAATGGTACAAACTTGACAATCTGGGGAAATTCTACGCCGCCACCACAAACGTGAAGGTTCCCAAAGTTTTCCGGTATTCTGCAGTTTTAAAAGAAGACATAGATGAAAAATCCCTGCAAAAGGCACTTGAGCGAACCGTGGAGGGATTTCCGAATTTCAACGTGAACCTCAGGAAAGGGGTCTTCTGGTACTATCTTGAGGAGGCGAAAAAGATTCCGAAAGTCACCCAGGAAAATTTACCTATCTGTTTCAGGCTCTACAACTCCTCCGATGATTTTCTCTACCGCGTCTCATACTTTAAAAGGAAGATAAATTTCGAAATCTCCCACATACTCTCGGACGGACGGGGAAGCGTCGAGTTTTTCAAATATCTGCTCGCGGCCTACGTCAATGAAAAATACGGTCTCAATATCAGCCTGACAAAATCCGGGAATTCGGAAAGGGAAAAAAGCGAGGACAGCTTCAGCAAGTACTACCAGAAATCGAAGCTCACAAAAAGCAAGAGACTTCCGGCATTCACCTACCGCGGAAAAAAATTCAGGAACCAGGCCCGTTTCATGGAATGCCATCTGGATGCGAAAAGCGTACTGGAGATTGCCCATCAATACAACACCACGCTGACGGGTCTTTTGGTCTCGGTGCTGATTTATTCCTTCAAGGACGAGATGCGGCTTTCCGACATGAAAAAACACATCGTCGTGGACATCCCGGTGGATTTGAGAAAATACTTCAAGTCCAGCTCTTCGATGAATTTTTTCGGACTCACCAACATCTCCTACAAATTCAAGTCCAAGGATGACAGGCTCGAGGATGTTTCGGAGGAAGTCACAAGGCAGCTCAAGGAAAATCTGACAAAGGAAAAACTTTTGGAAAGGGTGAACCGCATGATGTTCTTTGAAAAAAACTGGTTCTGCCGTTTCGCGCCGATTCACCTTAAAAATCTTGCGATAAACATCGGAAACCTGATTGCTGCGGACAAAAACACGACGAGCGTCTCAAACATCGGCATAATCAGACTGGACGAGGAGCTTGAGAAATACGTGGAGGGACTGAGCGTTCTTACCGCGACCACGGGATTCCAGTTCATCCTCTGCACTTACGGAAACGACCTTTGCATAGGCATCTCATCCAGGTTCGTACAGAACGACGTGATAAAAAATTTCTGCCGTTTCTTCTCGGAAAAAAATCTGAAGGTCAGGATTGACGTGAGCGAGGTGGAGCAATGAAAAAATGCAGTGGATGCAACATAGAATTCAACACAAGTGAAAGAAGATGTCCGCTCTGTCAGAATGAGCTCGAAGGGGAGCCGGAGGAGCTGCTTTTTCCAAAGAACGTGCGCTATGAGACAATCTCGCTGATTTTGAAAATTGTCCTGTTTGCGACCATCGTGGCGTTTCTCGTAATCGGTTTCATAGATTTTCTCGTGATAAAAAATCTCAAGCTGATGGGCTACGTGGGACTCGGACTTCTTACGAATCTTGTCGTAATCTATTTTATCCTGAAAAACTACCAGAACATCTACAAGATTTTGGGACGCTACGGATTCATCATCATCGCGCTTCTTCTCGCCTGGTACTTCTACACGAAAAGTCCGGTAATCACGAACTACATCATTCCTTCGGTCTGTTTTTTCGAGCTCGCCTTCAACCTGATTGTCGGAAGCATCCTTCGCCGCAACTACATGATAAAATATTCCAGCCAGATTATGGTGAGCATCTTCCTTCTGTTCCTTCCCATCGTCCTTGTCGCGTTCAAGATGACCACCAACAACATCCTCTCCTACATCTGCGTCCTGCTTTCGGTCATCTCCATAATTGGTCTTCTGATTTTCTTTTTCGACGACGTGAAGGAAGAGCTCGGAAAGATTTTCAACACCAACGAGTGAGTAAAAGCAAGGATTTTAGGGAAGCGTTGATTTATATCATTGTGTCATTTCCACCACCCGCTCATGTCATTGCACCGCCCGACTCATGTCATTGCCCCTCTCCGCTCATGTCATTGCCACGCTCCGACTCATGTCATTGCCACGCTCCGACGCGGCAATCCCTTCTCTGTTAGGGATTATCGGGTCGAGCCCGATAATGACACACAACCGAAATCCGATGATGACACACACAACCGAAATCCGATGATGACGCACAACAAGCCCGACTCATGTCATTGCCACGCCCCGCTCATGTCATTGCCACGCCCCGACGCGGCAATCCCTTTTCAAAACATTACTTTCTCACCTTCGTTCCTGCACGAAATTGATGAATTCCCAGGTCTCAACAAGATCGGCGGTCTTCGCTGTGTACATGTAGCGTCCCATCTGCGGCCAGTTCATCTCGGGCATCTCCTCGCACATCACAATCTTGCGTCCGTATTTTTTCAGAATCTCGTCATGGCTGTGAACGTAATCATAGCCGTCCCTCCTGCTCGCGTAGGTGCAAAAACAACTCTCAGCCTTCTGTTTCAAAAGCCTTTGGTCGCTCGTCACCATGTCCGCGTAAATCTGATAGACATCGGTGGAATGCGCGAAGTTCATCATGTCGGGGGTATATCCTCCTGCGGGACGCATGTTCACTTCAAGAGCCACAAAATCACCAGCGGAACCAAGCGTACCCTTGGGATTTTTCAGACGGAAGAATTCCAGATGCACATAGCGGCTTTTCACGTCAAATGCCTTTACGGTTTTCCTCCCCAGCTCACGGAGTTTTTCTGGAACCGTCGCCTCAGTGTAGTACCAAAGGTCGAGTTTTTTCTCCACGATGTCCATTATGGAAGGAGGCCAGACAGTCATGGATTCAAAGAGCGGCTCGCTTTTCGAGTTGATTATCGCGTCGTAGGAACAAATGTCCCCATCAATGAACTCTTCCATCACGTAGGGAAGCTCAGGCTTGTGCTCGTAAAAATTCCTCAGGTCATCCTCATTCTTAAGCTTCCATGTGTTCGTCGCACCCACTCCAACATCGGGCTTCACGATAACGGGATAGTCCGTAAGCTCAATGAATTTTTTCGCAGACTCAAAATCCGTAACCTTGTGCTGCCTTGCCGTGGGAATTCCGTTTTCCAAAAAGATTTTTTTCATCAGGGATTTTTCTTTTATGAAATCAATTTTGTCCGAGCGGATTCCGCTTTGCACGTTGAAGTCCGTCCTGAGCCTCGCGTCCTGGGTAAGCCAGTACTCGTTGTTGCTTTCAATCCAGTCAATCTTCCCGTACTTGAAGGAAAGGAATGCGACGGCACGGAAAACTTTCTCGTAGTTTCCCAAATCGTCCACGAAATAATATTCGGTAAGGCTCTCCTTGAGTTTTTCTTCAAGTGAACTGTAAGGCGCGTCTCCTATGCCCAAAACATTCGCTCCGTTTTTTTTGAGCCTGTCGCAAAAGTTCCAGTATGTATGCGGAAAATGAGGCGATATAAAAATAAAGTTCATAATTACCTCCTGAATGAAAATCCGTCAGATTTTATCCTCCCCCAAAAGATATGGAAGGAAATACCGTATCTGTTTTTTCCACCAAGGCCAGTCGTGGTTCACGTCGTATCCCCAGAAATCGGTCCAGGCGTTTATTCCCTTCGATCGCAGAATTCCAGAAAGGTTCCGCAAAGTCCGCACTCCGTCCCATTCCCAGTCGCCTTGTCCTACGCAGAAGATGATTTTCTTCGTGTTGTAGATTTTTATGTAGGGATGATTCAGCGGCATGTTCGGAAGGAAAGCCTCAACGGAATTGTCGTACAAAGTCGGGTCCATCCATCCGTGGTAAAAATATGATGAGTCGTACACGCCCGAAAGAGAGAGCATACCGGCAAAAAGCTCTGGTCGCCTGAAAAAAAGAATCGCCGCGTGTATCGCACCCATGCTCAATCCCACAAGTAAAGGAAGTCCGTGCTGATTTTGATCCCTCACGAAAGGAACAACCTCGTCCACAAGATAATGGTAGTAGCTTTCCTGCCTCGCGCTTCTCCATGAGTTTTCTATGCTCTCGTCCGACCAGCTCTCCTCATCCACAGAGTCCACGCAAAAAAGCTGTATCTTTCCCTGGTCAATGTAGTCGGATATTTCGTCCGTAAAATGAAAATCCTCGAAGTTGTGGCACTTTGAATCCTGAGTTGGAAGACCTATGACCGGAACCCCGGAATGTCCGTAAATCAAAACGTGCATCTCTTTTTCCAGAAACCTGCTGTAGTGTGAAATCTCCCTGCGCTCCAAAACATCCCCCAAAAGTGAAGCTCTAAAAACATCAGTTTTTAGAGGTAACTCTGAAAATGCGATGTTTTAAAGTCCGTAATTTCGGACTTTAAAACTCGACGGCAACCTTAATTAGTAGTTTTTCGAGGTTGCCAAAAATCTCATGTTGCGCCTCCACTATAAATCAAATTCAAAACCGCGTCAAATACATGTTTTTTATCACAAGTGATAGCCTGATTCTATTGGAAATACTCTCCTCGCCCCGCTCATGTCATTGCCACGCCCCGACTCATGTCATTGCACCGCCCGACTCTTGTCATTGCCACGCTCCGACGCGGCAATCCCTTTTCCGTTAGGGATTATCGGGTCGAGCCCGATAATGACACACAACCGAAATCCGGTGGTGACGCACAACAAGCACGCTCATGTCATTGCCACCACCCACTCATGTCATTGCCACGCTCCGACGCGGCAATCCCTTTTCTGATAATGACACACAAACAGCGTTGAAACTTGCGTAAGTGTCTTCTATTAAATTTGTTTTTGTGATATAATCTTGCAGTCAGTTTGAAAAAATTTGTTTAACATAAAGAGGTTGAAAAAATGGCTTATCCATTCCAAAACATTGAGCCGAAATGGCAGAAATACTGGGACGAGC
>DFKI01000099.1:39707-41144 GCA_002373325.1 Treponema sp. UBA3649 | reverse complement strand
CATAGAACCAATCTGGAACTTGAGTTTTGTACCCTGCTCCTCGTTTACCTTTGCAATGACAGCCTCTGCCTGTGCGCGAATCTGCTTGAGCTCGTTTGCGGAAGTTACGTTCGGAATCATAATCCTTACGTCGTGTGCAACACCCTTCTTCTCACATTCAGCAGTTGCAAGAGCGATTGCCTCAACCTGCATCTCGTAGATTTCAGGATATGTGATGGCAAGGCGGCATCCACGGTGTCCGAGCATCGGGTTGTGCTCATCAAGAGCTGCGAATTTTGCCTTGATTACATCGAGAGGAAGATCAAGCTTCTGTGAGAGAGCCTTTGCCTCAGCCTCTGTCTTTGCCTGAATGAACTCGTTGAGCGGCGGATCGAGGAGGCGGATTGTAACAGGACGTCCTTCCATTGCCTTGATGATTCCAGCAAAGTCCTTCTTCTGATATGGAAGAATCTTTGCAAGGTTCTTCTTGCGGGCATCTGTGTCCTCAGAAACAATCATCTTCTGGAATGATGTGAGCTTGGGCTCCTCAAAGAACATGTGCTCTGTGCGGCAAAGACCGATTCCCTGAGCTCCGAACTCAAAAGCCTTGGCAGCCTCATTCTGCTCTGCGTTTGCAAGAACACCGAATCCCTTTACCTTCTTTCCGGAAGCTGTTGTGCGCACTGACTTCTCGCGGATTTCATCAGCCCAACCAAGGAAGGTCTGGAGGTCGCCTGAGATGGACGGAGGCACTACAGGAATGAGATTTGCATAAACATTTCCGGTTGAACCGTCGATGGAGATGGTATCACCCTTCTTGAATTTCTTTCCACCGATTGTCACCTCATCTTTTCCGGTGAACTCAACCTCGGCACAACCACAAACACAAGGAGTTCCCATACCGCGGGCAACAACAGCAGCGTGTGATGTGCGTCCACCAGTTGAAGTCAGGATTCCCTGGGCGACATACATACCTGCGATGTCATCAGGAGATGTCTCTTTGCGGACAAGAATTACCTTCTTTCCCTGCTTGTCCCATTCAACAGCCTCATCTGCCGTGAATACAATCTGTCCTGCGCCTGCTCCCGGTGAAGCGTTGAGTGCTGATGCCAATGGAGTAGCTGCCTTGAGTGCCTTTGCCTCGAACTGCGGGTGGAGGAGCTGATCAAGCTGGTCGGGCTTTACGCGGAGAAGAGCCTGCTCCTTTGTGATGAGTTTCTCTGCAACCATGTCAACAGCCATCTTAACTGCGGCAGGTCCTGTTCTCTTACCGTTGCGGCACTGGAGCATGTAGAGCTTTCCTTCCTCAACCGTGAACTCCATGTCCTGCATATCGTGATAGTGCTTCTCAAGGCGATTGCGAATCTTTGTGATTTCCTTGAAAATCTCGGGCTGCTGTTTCTCAAGAGCGGAGATGTCCATCGGAGTGCGGATACCAGCAACAACGTCCTCACCCTG
>DFKI01000099.1:0-39662 GCA_002373325.1 Treponema sp. UBA3649 | reverse complement strand
ACGTCCTCACCCTGAGCATTGATAAGATACTCTGCCATGAAGTGATTCTCACCAGTTGAAGGATCGCGGCTGAACGCAACACCAGTTCCAGATGTGTCACCCTTGTTTCCGAAAACCATCGCCATAACTGTAACGGCGGTTCCCTTGATTACTCTTTCGTCAATGTTGTTGAGCTTGCGGTATGTGATTGCGCGTGGGTTCATCCATGAGCCGAAAACAGCACCGATTGCTCCCCACAACTGTACCTTTGGATCCTGGGGGAAGTCCTCTCCCTTCTCCTTCTTGTACATGGCCTTGTAGTTCTTTACGATTTCCTGGAGGTCTTTGGTCTCAAGTTCTGTATCCTCTTTGACACCGGCATTTTTCTTAACTTTGTCGATGATTTCCTCGAACTTGTCATGGTCAACACCCATCGCAACGTTTCCGTACATCTGGATAAAGCGGCGGTATGCGTCCCAAGCGAAGCGCTCGTTGTTTGTCTTGTTTGCAAGTCCGAGAACTGATTTGTCGTTGAGACCCAGGTTCAGGATTGTGTCCATCATACCAGGCATTGACTCTGCTGCACCTGAGCGGACAGAAACAAGAAGAGGATCCTTTTCATCACCGAGCTTCTTTCCGATTGCCTTCTCAAGCTTTGCGAGATACTTGTCAACATCAGCCTCAAGTCCTGCGGGATACTTTCTTCCGAGCTTGTAGTATTCCTGACAAACATCAATAGAAATTGTGAATCCAGGTGGAACAGGAAGGCTCAAAGGTGCCTTTGCCATCTGTGCAAGGTTGGCTCCCTTTCCTCCGAGGATAGGACGCATGGTCTCATCACCTTCTGCGTCTCCGTTACCAAAGAAATAAACATATTTGGTCTTAGCCATTAATGTCCTCCATATATATATGTAACGACAGTATATCGCTAATTTGTTTGTGGGTCAACTGTTAGCACGCATTAAATGCCAATTTCATTGCAAAAATATTTTTCTGTGCACGGTCAAACCGCCAGTCGCCTCAACGCTGATTGTGCAAACTTCCCCCTCCGTCATTGAAAAGTGATTCACCACGCCGTTGGTACTCCGGATTCCCATCTCGCGGCTCAGGTTCTCGTCTTTGATGATGGAAAAAAGTTCCTTCAATCTTTCAAAAAAAGTATCCTTGTCAAGTCCGTAAATCTCCTCAGACTCAAGGCAATAAATCACCGGAAGATTCTCTTCGTTGAACATGCAGGTAAGCGGGATTCCTTCATCGGGCTTCATATACTCGGAATAGATTCTGTATGGATACGCGATGTTTTGATTTTTTCCGGTCTCAATCTCCGAGTACTCAAAGTTCACTGCGATGGAGTCGATTGCAATCTGATTTCCCCTGAGCTTCACCTGCTGACTCGAAATCGTTTCCCCGTCCTCCGAAAGAATCTCAATCTTGTATGTCTTTTCCACATTCGCAGAATTTCCCCACACTTCCTGATTCAGCATTGTAATCCTTGCAATGTCCTCAGACCGCGAAAGATTTTTTACCATGACGCCGAGTTCCTTTATCCGCTGCATGTTGTCCAAGGTCTTTCGCAAACTGCCCACGCTTACAAAAACAGTGTTCAGTCCGAGCATGGAAACAAAAATCAATGCGATTACAGGAACATACTTTATGAGACGTGCCAAAAATTCCTGGAGAGAATCAAAAACAACAAAACAGATTTGTCCGAAACTCTGCTTTCCAAAGCGCTTTGTCTCATAATAAACTTTTTTTGCCGCGAACAAAACAAAGCAAATCAAAAACACAATCAGAGAAGGAATCAGAACCGGAATCAAAAGCGACACAATCTGCTTTATCACGGTCCACAAAATCTGGATGACGGGCGCATTATTCCACGAAAGCGATTGACTCAGTCCCGCATAGATTTTAGGAACGATTTTGAGCAAAAGAAAAATCAAGCCGGCGACCAAAATCAAAATCAAGACAAAGGAAATCAGCTTGGACCACTTCTTTTTTTTCGGCTCCCTTTCCTGCAAATCCAGATTTTTTTCTTCCATAATAAATCTCCAATTAATCTCCCGGGCACCCAAACAAAGAGTGTCAGTCAGCCTTCACTATCTCAATCCCACCGGTATGCGGATGGCAAAGGACATTATACACAAAGCCCTTTTTGAATCTACTTATATTTTTCAACTCATGCACGGCCGTACCATACTGCTCCTTGCTCAGGCTCGTTTCCCCTGATTTTACCAAATCAAAATAAGTGGTGAGCTCTTTTTCCAAACTCACCCTCTCGGATTTACTTGGGTTTGACTCCACGATGCCGCCATAGATTGCGGGAAATCCCTTTTGGTCGTACAAATCAAAAAGCGGAAGACTTTCTGCAAGAGGAATTTTGTCCGAATACAGGCCGCATGGAAAAAAGACAAAATTTTTACCCTCAAGTTCTATGACCTGAAAATCCACGTTGAGTTCCTCACCCTCCAAATCAAAAGTCTTGGCCTTGGAAACTTTTTTCTCCGTAACAATGTCACAAAAAGCCACCTTGACCTTTATCCGGGAACCAGCATTTTTCACAATCTCGAACTGCATCGGAACGAAATCTTCCTTTAAGGTCTCAATCTGCTCCGAAAGCTCGGCGATTTTTTTCTGCGAACACGACTGACATCCCTTTGAAATGCCAAACAAAAGCAGGATTCCTATAAGCACACATACCGCCACAATTATTTTTTTGTTCATCCTATCCAGCTCCTTGCTCATTTTCTGTGAGCTAATGATACCACGGAATTCAAAAAAATTCCACTTGATTTTTCCGCCTTTGATTTCGGACTAGACAAAATCAATATAAAGGATATAATAAAAGCAGAAACAGAGTACAAAATATGAAATTTTCAGAATACAAGCGTCAGTTTTTCCAGCAGTGGCACAGGCGCATTTTGATTTTATGCTGGACACTTTGGTTGATAACTCTCATTCTCGAACTCAGCGTGGGATTCGTTTTTGGCGACAAACTTACCACTTACATTCCGAGCTTGCCGGAGTATTTAAAAAAACGGGTGCTCCTTCCTTCCGGCATCAATCTTCTGACGGTCATCGCCTACACGGTGATTTACAAAAACTCAAGGATTCCCCAGCGCATTGAGAACTGGGTCTGCACAATCTCCTTTTTCATTTTGTCCGTCTGCATAGCCTCTGCCCACAGTTATTTCCAGCCGCTCCTTTTCATCCCCTGCATCCCGATTTTTCTCTCCGCCATATTCACTGACATCGCGCTCACAAACACCATGGGGATTCTGGGACTCATTGCCTCCGCCCCCACCTTTCATTTTTGGAGCCAGAACTTTGACGAGAATACAAAATCCGCAATCTTGGTTTCCACGATGATTATCTATGTGGCCGTCCTCCTTTACAGCTATCTCTTCTCCAGATTCATAATGCGTATGCAGATTGACCAGCTGGACTACATCAAGAACGCATATTATACTCAGGAAGAGCTGATTGACGAGCTCAACATCGAACCCATGACAGGACTCAGCAACAGAACGGCGATGGACAAATGCACAGACCTTTACATACAGAAATTCCACGCGGGAGAGTTCGTGCCCCATCTTGCACTTTTGGACATTGACCATTTTAAAAACGTGAATGACACTTACGGACACAACGCGGGTGACATCGCAATCAAGACGCTCGCATCCATAATCAAAAAGCACATGGGAGGAGTGAGACGAGCCTTCAGATTCGGAGGCGATGAGATGGTCCTGATTTTCAACCGTGAGTCAAAGGAAGAGATTGGAAAAATCCTGGATGCCATACGCAATGACTTCAGGAACTGTGAGTTTGCATTCAAACCAGCTTCCCCGATTACAATCAGCGTGGGAGTCTCGGCTTTTTACAAGGGGCTGAACAAAAAAACATGGTTCGAGCTGACAGACGAAATCATGTACAAGTCCAAGGAAAACGGAAGGGACCAGGTGACGTATTCCGGGTAACACAGCGGATGATTTTTCCGAAAGACAAATGAGGGAGAGAAATGATTTCAGTAAAAAATTGTGCGTTCAGCTATGACAAAAAACCGTTCATCTCGGACGTAAGCTTTGAGGTCGGAAAAGGAGAGATATTCGGCTTTTTAGGACCTTCGGGAGCGGGAAAAAGCACACTGCAGAAAATCCTCATCGGTCTTCTGAAGGATTACCGGGGAAGCGTTCAGGTTTTCGGCAAGGAAGTCAAAAATCAAAAGGACGATTATTACGAGCGCATCGGAATTGATTTTGAATTTCCGAGCTTTTACGAAAAACTCACCGCGGAAGAAAATCTGAAATTCTTCTCATCGCTTTACAAAAACAAGCCCCGCAATTTTGACTCGCTTCTGGATCGGATTGGTCTTTTGCGCGACAAGGACAAAAAAGTCTCAAGCTATTCCAAGGGAATGAAAAGCAGGCTCAATTTCATAAAATCCCTTGTCCACAATCCGGACATTCTTTTTCTTGACGAACCCACGAGCGGACTCGACCCATCGAACAGCCGCATAATGAAGGACATGATTCTCGACGAAAAAAGGGACGGAAAATCAATCATTCTCACGACGCACAACATGCAGGACGCCGCGGAACTTTGCGATAGAGTTGCGTTCATCGTGGACGGTCATGTAAAGGCCATGGACAGCCCGCACAATCTCATAATGAAAAAGGGAGCCGGCACAATCAGCTATTCATACATGGAAAACGGAAAGGAAATCAAATCAGAATGTCCCGTAAACGAATCCGGGAAGGACGAGAAACTGAAAAAACTGATTTCGGAAGGAAAGCTCCTCACAATCCACTCCACCGAACCTGACCTTGGTGACATTTTTATGGAAGTGACAGGAAGGGGGCTTAATTGAGGCTTTCGAAACTGATAAGGGGAGACTTGTTCTTTCTATATAAATACGGATTGTTTTTTGTCTACGCGGTCTTTGTAATCCTCTACCTGATTGTCCTTCACTACATCCCGGGAGAGACCGGAAACTTCGTTATGAAAATGCTTGTCTTCTCTGATCCCGCCGCCATGGGACTTTTTTTCATGGGAGCCGTCATTCTTTTGGAAAAAAGCCAGAGAGTCAACTGCTCGCTCGCCGTATCTCCCGTCACAAGCACCTCATACATGATTTCAAAATGCACAGCCTTTTTGATTTCAGGACTTGCCGCCGGACTTCTGATTGCTTTCGGAAGCGGAAGATTCTTAAGCATTATCGCGCTGCTCGGTCTTGCGGGAAGCTCCTTTCTTTTTTCCATGGGAGGACTTTTTGTCGCAACCAAAACAAGAAGTTTGAACCAGTTTATAATCGGCTCCATTCCGGTGGAAATCTTCGTGAGCACTCCCGGATTTTTATTCGCGTTCAAACTGCTCAAATCTCCCCTGTGGATTTTTCATCCCGGAGTCGCCTCGATGAACCTTCTGTTTAAGGAGAGCTCCGTTTTCCGGATTTTACTCTCGCTTTTGAGTCTTTTGATTTGGAACGTCGCAGTGTTTTTTTTAACGAGACATGCGGTGGACAAAATGTTCAGGGAACTGGGAGGCGGTCGATTATGAAAGCAGTGAGAATTTCTTTTTTCCGCTTCGTTAAGGAAATATTTTTTGATGCCATGCTCGCGTCCATTTCCGTCCTTCCGATTTTTCTCGGACTTCTCTTCAAATTCGGCGTCCCTTTTTTGGAGACATTCCTTGTGAGAAAAACGGGGCTTTCTGAAATCCTTGCGCCGTACTATCTTCTGTTTGACCTGACAATCATGTTCGCGACTCCCATAATGTTCGGATATGCCGGTCTCATGGTGATTTTGGAGGAGCGTGACAGCGGCGTGATGAAATATCTCTCGGTGACTCCGCTCGGAACAAAGGGCTACCTCTTCTCAAGGCTCGTTTTCATTTCTGCCATCTCCGCAATCTACGGATTTGTCGTGGAACTTTTCCTGCATCTCTCGGACATTGATTTGCTCCGTCTGATTTTCGGAAACATCTTCGGCTTTCTCTCTGGAATATGGATTGTCTCTCTGGTCGCGGCTCTCGCATCAAACAAAGTGGAGGGACTTGCCCTTTCCAAATTCAGCGGAATTCTGATTCTGGGACCTTTCGCATCTTTTTTCATAGAAGCACCGTTCAAATATCTCGCGTTTTTTTTGCCGACCTTTTGGTTCACGGAATATTGCCTGCACGAAAATGCGGACGGATTTTTTTCTCTGATCTTTTCGTTCGGGATAAGCGCCCTGTACCTTTTTTTGTCACTCAGAGAATTTGTGCGGAAAGGAAACAGATAAAGGCAACCTCTGAACACAACTAATTGAGGTTCCCTAAAATTATGAGGAGGATTTAAAATGAAAGACATCTATGAGTTTTGCCCGGAATTTGAGAATGAAAAATACCTGCTTCGGTTTGTGAAAAAATCGGACTCGGAGGATTTGATTGAAGTCTACGGTGACAAAAACGCGCTTCCTTTTTTTAACAGCGACAACTGCCACGGGGACAATTTTTTTTACGACACGAAGGAAAAGATGGATGCCGCCATTGATTTCTGGATTTATTCCTATGAGCAGGGATATTTCGTGCGCTGGGCCATCGTGGACAAATCACTTTCAAAAGCAGTGGGAACGATTGAGCTTTTCCACCGACCTTCAGACGGAAACTTCGGCGAGGTGGGACTTATCCGGCTGGACCTTGGGAGTGCCTATGAAAAATCGGAAATCATACGGGAGATTCTTTCGCTCATAATTCCACCCGCATACGAGCTTTTTGAATGTGACGAAATCATCTCCAAGGTTCCTCTCTATGCGGTTGAGAGAGCGGACGGATTCAGATCCTTTGGATTTACGAAAACCGACACCTGCCTTATCGGGGGAAACGACGGCTACGCATACAACGGATATTGGAAGATTTCGAAAAGACGGAAGCTTGCCCTGAAAAATCTGATTGTGAGAGCCGAGCGTCCGGAGGATTTTTACAACACGGAGCTTATGACCATGCGGAGTTTCTGGAACAAATATCACCCGGGATGCACTGAGCACAACATGCTTCGGATTGTGAGGGCATCGGAGGATTATCTTCCTGAAATCAGTCGTGTGGCGGAGCTTGACGGAAAGATTGTGGGCGCGGTATTTTATACAAAGGCATGGATTGTGAACGAGGAAAACGGAGGTTGCCATGAAGTCGCCATGCTAGGTCCCCTTGCCGTAGAGCCGACATTGGAAGGAAACAACATAGGTGGCGCTCTCATTTGCGAAAGCGTGGAACTTGCGAAAAAAGCCGGAATCAAGGGAATCATTCTTGCGGGTGAGCCTGATTATTATCCCAAGTTCGGTTTCAGACGATGCGAGGATTTTTGCATAAGCGACGGTGACGGAAATTATTTTGACGCGTACATGTGTCTTCCCCTGAGCGATGAGTTCAAATCTTTCACGGGACATTTTGTTGAGAGCAAGGATTTTGAAAAGATAGGTGACGAGGAATCCCTTGAGAAAATCAGCGCAGAATTTCCGTCGTACAGAAAAGTGATGGTGCAGGAAGATTTCATGCAGATTTTCAACGAGCATCTCGGAGTGGTTGAGTCCATAGATGACGGTGTGTACCAGGTGCGCTACTGGGAGATTTTGATTCCGTGCAGACTTTCGGATGATTTGGCATCGGATGTTTTATGCTCCCAGTTGATTGCGGAGGGAAGCGACGTGCAGTTCAAATGGAACCACAAATCAGGCTGCCTCTCCACAATCACAAAGCCGATAAAAAATCTCTTGGATTAATCAGCATTTCCCTAGTACTCAAGAAAGAAATACTCGAATCCCACGGCGGTATCTTCATCGCGGCGTTCCTTGAGCCATCCGTTTTTCAGGACCACAAAATCATGTGTGCCTCCGCAAATCCGGATGAACGAGGAATCCCTTTTTGCCCTCTCGAACCTTGCCCCGAGACTGTTCTCCGCATCAATGTCCACCGTCATGGGAAGATCGAAGGCCCCGACTTTCACATAGAACTTTCCGTCCTTTTTCTTTCCGACCTTGCACGCCGTATACTCCGTGGTCTCAACATAATCACTTCTCCACACGTCAATCAGAGTGTCAGGACTTGAGCTCATGTCGTATGAAGCCCACGCTGTTTTCGCCTCATCAAAAGAAATCGGAACCCACTGCCAGTCCATGTACTTCGCGGGATAATTGTCAATGTCCATCCAGGGACAAGAGCAAAGCAGAAAAGGCAGAAGAGACAGAACGGCGGCTGCAATCAAAATCAGCATTTTATTTTTCTTCATATTATATACCTCTCAGTCGGTTTTTCACGCTCATTTGTACTCGATGTAAATGTACTCGAAGGAATCCTCACCCCTGGAAGTTCTCTCTTCCCTGAGCCATCCCTTTTCATAGACCGCACAGACATCTCCCGTGCCGTCCCGATACTCAATCATCACAAAATCAGGATGCCGCTTTGCCCTGAAAAATTTTGCGTCTGTCAAATCATCAAATCCTGAGAAGCGCGTGACACGAACCGTGTAAAAATCATTTATGTCAATTCTGTACTCGCTCTCATAATCACCCGGAGAAAGAACCTTTTGATCTTTGAAAAGCTTGACGTTCTGATAAAATCCGTCCCAGACCGTAGCACCAGATGAAATCTTCCTGTCGCTGTATCCGTTCCAGAGATTTTCCGCATCGCTTTTGGAAATTTCGTCCCACTCCCAGTAGACATAATCCGCGGGATAGTCTTTTACAATCTCAAAGTTGCAGGCCGTAAAAAGTGTACAGATTGCAAGGAGAGACGCAAAAATCAAGTTTCGTTTCATAAATCACCTCCATTTGAGCAAGATTGTAGGGATTTTCAAAGATTTGGTCAAGACTTATTTAAGTTTTTTAATCCGCCGCCATCTTGCCCTGGAACTTTACAAGTTTCTTCCTTTATGTTACCTTATAGAAAATGGAGGCATTTATGAAAAAAATTATTTTAACGGCACTTTCTGTTTTTTCCCTGCTCGCATTGATTTCCTGCTCCACGACCGTTTCCACGACATTTACCCGCCCAGCAGAACTTGACATGCACGGTGCGACAACGATAGCTGTTCTTCCCTTTCAAGAATATCCGCCGACGGGTTACTCAAGCGGCAGTTCCGATTCCAAAACCAGAAAGGAATGTTGCGACTTCGTTACGGACGAGCTCGAGGAAAGACTTGCCGACGTGGAGTACTACACTCTCGAAAGCTCAACACGCTTAAAACTGGCCATTGAAAAGGGTCGGCCATCTCCCGTTGAAGTTTACATCACAGGCTACGTAAGCCGCTTCAATGATGATGTAAAAAGCCATGAGACAAAAGAGACCGTGGACGATGAGGAAATCATCTCAGTGTACTACACAAGGGACGTTGATTTGACTCTCGTTTATCAGATTGTGGACGCGAGCTCCAATGTGGTCCTTCACAAAGACAACGTGTCCATAAGCGACAGTACCCGTGCGGATTCAAAAAGGGATTTGACCCCTGCATTTGATTTGGTGGAATCCGAGCTGAAAGATTTCGTAAGGGATCTGCTCAAAAAGATTCAGCCCTATGAGGAGCGGGTCTATTACACGCTGCTTGATTCAAAGTCAAAGGATCCTGAGATGAAACTTGCGGCGAAACTTGCGAAAAGCGGACAGATTGAAAGCTCATGCGAAAAATTCCTTGAGATTTACGACGAGACAGGTGATTTTGTGGCTGGGTACAACGGAGCCATCCTTCTTGAGGCACAGGGAGATTTGTACAATGCCCGCGACATCATGCAGGAACTTGTTGATGTGACCGGTGACAAAAGAGCAGTCCGTGCCTTGAAAAACATAGACCGCGAGATTGAGCTTTCCGACAAACTCGACCAGCAGAACGCAAACAGAATGTACCGCTAGCCAAGGATTACCCATCATCACTGTACTTGACTCTGTGTCATTGCCGTACTTGATACGGCAATCCATAGTAAATGAGATTCCCGCGTCGGTGCGCGGGAATGACACACCATTGCCGTACTTGACTCTGTGTCATTACCGTACTTGATACGGCAATCTCATTAACGTTGTTTTGGAAACTCGACATCCGGACATTTCGGCATAAGATTGACAAAAGAGCCGGGGATTTGATACACTTCAGGTGGATGAGAGATTTTTTTATGGAGAAGGTATGCGTTTTCATAAACTGATTTTACCCCTCATTTGCCTGATATGTCTCGGCTTTTTATCCTGCACGGGAGCATTTTCCGACCCTTCCAGCTCCAATCCCACGTCAACAAGCGGAACCATCTCGAACAACAGTGCAACTAGGGAATGTGGCGGAGGAATTCGTATGAAAGGTGGAGAAGTCCGCATCACAGGTACGGCTTCGGTAACTTCAAACTCAGCTATTGCGGGCGGAGGAATCTACAACGAAACAGAGGATAACCCCATACTGATAATCCAAGACACAGAAAATGTTAGTGGAAACAGATTTGTTGATGACACCACAGACGTTGTGTATGGTCCAAACATCTTTGAAGTATACCGAATTGGAGAAAGCGGTGACGAAATAAATACGCCATACTGAGTGGATTATTGTATTTTATCCCCATTCATGCTATAGTATGTGCATGTCGTTGTTCAGTCCGGAAAGCAGACTCTACAAGGGTCTCAGTTTTTTTGCAAATGTCATCCTTTTGAATTTTCTCTGGATTTTATTCAGTCTGCCTTTGATTACACTCGGGGCATCCACCGTCGCAGCTTATTCGGTCGTCTTCAAAATACTCGAAAACAAAGAGGGCTACATCTTCAAGGATTTTTGGAAAAGCTTCAAGGAAAATTGGAAGCAGGGAACCCTTCTGTGGCTGATTACCCTGGTCGCAATCTACGGATTTTACCTTGACGTGCAGATTCTGAAAAACGACCCCGGCATCCCGGTAATTGTGGCAAGCATCGTGGCTTTTGTGCTCGTCGCATTTTCATTAATCTATGCCTACCCGCTTTCAGCCCGCTATGAGAACAAGTTTTTCCTTCACATAAAAAATTCCTTTCTTTTGAGCATGTCCTATCTTGGAAGAACCCTTTTTCTCGTGCTCATCCTTTTTTTGGAAATCGGAGTGCTTTTATGGAACTCCCACACGCTCATCTTCCTCGTGCTGATTGGACCCGCCGTTCTCATTTACAGTGTGGCAGGGACAGCAAAAAAAATCTTTTCGACAAACGATGAGAAAAATAAAAACGCAGCCGCAATGGAAAAAGCGAAAGAAGAGGGACGGGAGTACATGGAAAAACTCCAGTCAAAAATCGACGCTGCAAAATCTGAGTCAGAAAACGATACGGAGCCTGACTCTCAGGATTGAACAATCAGGATTGTTCAATCTGGATTGTTCAATCTGGATTATTCAATCTTGGGTTCCATTATATACTAAAAACCAAAGGAGATTTTATGAAAAAACTTTTACTTGCCCTTATCGCGCTTCCCGTTCTTTTGGGACTGACATCATGCGGAAAAAAGACATTCCGAGACGCGGCGAAACCATACGGATTCAACACAGGAATTGCAGTCACTCCGGGAGACATGACGAGCGAGGAGACTTCTCCAATCATCAAGGATTTTTGCTCAATCATCGTTTATGAAAATCAGATGAAGATGGCGAACCTGCATCCCAACAAAAGATTCTGGAACTGGTCCGACATAGACAATCTTTTGAAATTCGCGGATGAAAACAAAATGCGCGTAAAATGGCACACGCTTTTTTGGCACCAGCAGAACGCACCTTTTCTTTCAAGCTCCATGTCCAGGGAAGAGGCGATTGAAATGATGGACGAATACATCACGACAATCATGGAGCGCTACAAGGGAAAAATCCAGGAATACGATGTGGTCAACGAAATGTTCCAGGATGACGGCAAGGGTTCTCTCCGGGAAAATGTGTGGCTCAAAACAATCGGTCCTGATTATCTTGAGCACGCATTGAGAAAAGCACACGAGGTTGATCCCGACGCAAAACTCTATCTCAACGAATACAACAACGAAGCGATGGGTGATCCAAAAGCGGACGCAATGTACAATCTGGTAAAAGATTTCAAGGCTCGCGGAGTACCCATTGACGGAGTTGGAATGCAGCTTCACCTTGACACGAGCTACGATTATAATGAGGCCGCAATCAGGAGCAACATACAGCGTTACGCAGACCTTGGCATCGAAATCAGTTTCAGTGAGGTTGATGTCCGCATCCCGGTTAGCGACGCTGAGAACCACAGACAAAAGCAAGAGGACATTTATGTTTCACTCATCAAGCTTGCAAAGGAAATGCCCAACGTAAAAAGTTTCATCATCTGGGGATTCACCGACAAGCACAGTTGGGTTCCGGCCACATTCCCGGGAAAAGGTGAGGCCCTTCCGTTCGACAAAGATTTGAAACCAAAGCCGCTTTACAACGCGATGTTTGAGGAACTTAAAAAGAAACGCTGATTGTCACTTGCTTGCATGGAGAGAAAACCTGTAGCCAGAAGGATATTCTATGGAATGGATGCCCACCTCACTTTCCAATCTTGAGTCACTGCAAAAATGTGCCTTGAGCGGAGATTTTTTTGCGAACAACTACAGCGCGGTGAATTCCGTTCTGTATGAAAAAAAATTCCACTCACTGATTGCCGTTGACGACGGATGGATTTTTGAAAAATTCTTTGATGAAAGAAAAACACACTACAGTTTTCCCCATGCCATTGACGGAAACACAAGCGACATAAAATCCGCAGTGCAAAAAATTGTCAAAGACGGAAAGCAAGCGGAAAAAGAAATCTCATTCTCAAACATTACTCTTTCTGAAAAGGACAGACTTCTTGAAATCTTCCCGTCGGCAAAAGTCACTTTCACGCCGGAATCTGGGGATTATATTTATCGCACGGAAAATCTCTCGAATCTTGCCGGGAAAAAATTGAGCAGAAAGAGAAATCATATCCACCAGTTCCAAAACAAATTCCCCGATTTTCATTTTGAGCTTCTGTCGGAAAAAAATCTTTCCTCGGTCCGGGAGATTGAGGAAAAATGGCTGGACGAAAATCTGGAAGACGCAAAATCAAACGGAACAGTCTCTGACTTGCAGGTTGAAAAAGAAATCATCTTTTTTGCGCTGGAAAATTTTTCGCTCTTTTCAAAAATATGCGGCATGAGCGGAGGTCTTCTTTTTGCGGAAGGAAATCCCGTTGCATTTTGCATCTCAAGCATTTTGAGCCTGAATGTAAGCGACGTGCATTTTGAAAAATCCATATCATCCTATGCAAAGGACGGAGCCTATGCCGTAATCAACAATGAGTTTTCAAAAAGCGTGACGACCGAATTCATTAACCGTGAGGAAGATTTGGGCATTGAGGGATTAAGACGCGCAAAACTTTCGTATTACCCAGAGATGGTGCTCGAAAAATTTTCCGTTGAACCAGGAGATGTCTGAAAAATTCAAAAATCGGCTTGAACGGCCCAATAAATTTTTAGTCTAAAATCCACTAAAACCACTTGAATCATTCGCTAAAAAGTGCTATAGTAGATTCATTGAAGGGATTTCAATCCGGACGGATGAAATTTCTGAGACATCGGGCTATAGCGCAGCTGGTTAGCGTACAAGTCTGGGGGACTTGGGGTCACCGATTCGAATTCGGTTAGCCCGACTTTAAGGCAGCTTCCATTTTTCGGAGGCTGCTTTTTTTATGGAAAAATCCTGCAAGGAAGGAAAGATGATAAATCTGGAAAGAAAGCACAAGGTTGAAATAAAAAAGGCTCCGGAACTGGGCACAATGATTGAAATCCCCGGCGGAAAGTTTGTGATGGGCTCAGAAGATTTTGAAGAATCCGAATCTCCGGTCCACAGTGTAAAAATCGACTCTTTTCTCCTCTGTGCTCATCCTCTTACGCAGCTTGAATGGTCATCGCTTACAGGAAAAAATCCGAGTCAAAACCCAGGCGAAAGATTTCCCGTGGAAAATGTGAGCTGGTACGCTGCCATCGCCTATTGCAACAAGCTGAGCATTTCATCCGGTCTTGAAGCAGTGTATTCCATAAGTGGAAGTGCGAATCCGGAAGATTGGGGCAAAATCCCCCGGGTTCAAGATTCATCCTGGGATTCCGTAGAAATGAAAAAAGATGCGGACGGCTACAGATTGCCCACCGAAGCAGAATGGGAATACGCGGCTATGGGAGGAGAAAACGGAAAAGGGATTTCGGAAACAACGCCTCTTTACGAGTGTGCCTGGTATGCAGAAAACAGCGGGGGAGCAACTCATGAAGTTATGAAAAAATCCCCGGGGCCATTCGGACTTTACGACATGCTTGGAAATGTGTGGGAATGGTGCTGGGACTGGTTCAGCGAATATCCCGTCGCATCACAGGAAAATCCTTTGGGACCGAAATTTGGAAGCGGACATGTGCGGAGAGGCGGTGGATGGAACAACGCAGCTTCTTATTGCAGAGAAAAAAGCAGGGGACACAGCGAGTACGGAAAATATCCCTTTCTCGGATTAAGACTTGCAAGATCCTTGGTTTAAAATTTCAGGCACCGTTTTCAAATCGACCTTGCGACCCTGAATCCCACGTTATCCGCTTTTTTGTAAGGGACTTGACCGTTACGATATTTTACGGCACAGTTTGACTCAATGTTTTTCCAGCTTCCGCCCTTTGTCACCCTGTAGCCCATTTCGCTCGACTCAGGTCCACCGTTGCAGAGTAAAGACGGAGAGTCAAATTGACAAAACCAATCCCAGCACCACTCACGGACGTTACCGCACAAATCATAGATTCCGAGTTGATTGGCCTTTTTCTTTCCCACGCGCTGAGAAGTTCCTCCGCTGTTTTTGTTGAACCACGCAACCTCCTCAATCTGACAGCTTCCCGCATACACGTCGGATGAAGTTCCCTTTGATGTCGCAAGGTAAAGCCACTCCGCCTCGGTCAAAAGTCTGTATCCTCCGCAGTCCCTTTCCTCAATCAGCGCATCCCAAATTTTATCCTCAGAATTTGGCGCATCTCCCCAAAACGCAGGATTTGTTTTTCCACGAATGATGTAGCAGCACTCAAGACCTTTTTTCAAACTCAGCATATTGCAAAATTTCACGGCCTCGTACCAGCTCACGGAATCCACAGGTTTCGTTTCGACCTTAAAATGCGACGGATTGTAGGACATCACTTCCTCAAAAAGTTTTTGCGTCACAGGAAAAACCGCGACCTCAAGATTTCCGATCTTAATTTTTCCCGACACATTGCCGGAATCAAAAGTGAAGGAACCTCCGTCCACACGAACAAAAGGATAATCCTCATGCGATTTATTTTTTTTAATCCACGCACAGATTTTTTCAAGGGCAGACGGAAATTGCATTGCAATCCACGCGCGTAACCTGCTCTCATTTTTTCCAGAGATAAGTTTTGCAGCCTTCACTGGATCCGTTATGGAATAAACTTCCTTCGGCATTCTGAATTCTTTTCCATCCAAAATCAAAGGCCCGTCATCAAGAGCGATAATCACCGCATAAATGAAATCTGTTTTTTCACCGTCGCCCAAAGTCCTTATCGCATACTTTACCTTGCCGGCTGTCTCATTCCAATTGTGAGTTTCAAGCCAGGATAAAATTTTTCTGAACGGAAGCAATGAAAAATCAGCACAAAGCTCATCCAGATTTTCTTCCAAAAGACGGGCAATCTCCTCTGGTGAAAACGCTTTTTTTCCGGGAGACAATTCGAACGCACGATCCGGCTCAAGAAGATTCAGCACACATTCAAATCCCTCGTCCTGCGCCGCGATGAAATCCTTCCTGATTTTCTGGACACTTTTTGAAAGCTCAGTCTCTCCAAGACGCGAAAGAAAATATTCCAAATCACCCTCAAAAATTCGGGACACAGCTTTTGCCTTGAACTTCGGGGCATTCTCCACAAAATCACGGACCGATGAAACCAGCACGATATTCCCGTCACTTCCGAGACCAAGGGACATTTTCTCAGAACTCTGCTTCACAGAAATTCCATGCTTAGCACAAAACGCATCCCATTGTGACGAGCTGAACTGATAATTCTTTTCTGCCTCGATTCTTAATTCTGCCCATTCAAGCGCGGAAATTTGTCCGACGGAATTTGAGTGTCCCTTCTTCGGGAAAAAATATTCCTCCTCGTAAAGTGCCTCATTTGAAAGAAAAGAAAGTCCGGCCCTCTCAAGCAAAGTTTTCATCTCAGTTTCCAAATCAGAAATTTCAGACGCACTGTCCCCATAAATTCTTTGCTCAAGAGATTTTATCTCCCGGAAAATTTTCAAAAGGTTCTTCCGGTTTCTTTCTGTATCAAAGCGATTTTCCCTGGGTGATTTTTCCACGCACGTCACAAATTCCTCATCCCCAGAAATCACAGTCGCGCCAAAAGCAAGCACCGTTTGCCGGATAAAATCCAGAACTGTTTTTTTTCCGTCCATCCGCACAAGTCCCGCCTCATCCGCAACCGAAAGAAGCGATTCCAAATCCTCAAGAGAAACTCTGCCGTCCCTTGCCCTGTACTCAATCAGAGTTCGAAACCTTGCGTAAACATTCCCCGAAAGAATTGCTTTCAGTCCGAGATAGCTTTTTTCATTTCTGAATTTTGAGACGAGAGTGTTCACGGCCTTCGTCAAAGATTCCAGTCGGGATGCCTTTGTTTTTCCCCATTCGTTTTCCGCACTTCGAATCCACTGATTTTTCCACGCAAGAATTTTTTTCTCGAAGGTTTCAAAATCAGCAGGATCCTCAAACGGTTCAAGTCCAACAATTCTGTAGCATGCAGTATTCGTGTTCAGAAAATTCAAAATCACCTGATCAACTGAATCCACATTCTCACAGTCGCCGCCAAAAACAAGGGTCTCAATTTTCTCAATGTCCAATGGAACCGAGAGATCAGAGTACCGCTCCTCATCGGACAAAGAATCAAAACCAAAGTTCTGATTCAAATCCTGAGTCAAAGTTCGGGATGAACCCACGGTTGGAATTTCAAGGCCGAGAGAGAATCCTTCAGCATCATTTTTTTCTGAGGGATTTTCGTTGCCCAAGGTAAAGCCATCACTCGGAGATTCATTTCCAAGCGTAAAGCCGTCCATCTCGTCAATCGTATCCATAAATCACTTACCCCAACGTAATGCCGTCAAGATATTCGGTGGCATTCTGCAAATCCTGATCGCTCATCGCTCCGTTTCTGTGGATGACGGACTCAACTTTCACTCCATTCTTAATGTCAAGTGCGGACACCTGCAGGACTCCGTTTCTGTCCATAGCGAGTGTCACCTGGATTTTATCCGTGTGCAAAAGTTTTCCTCCGAGATTCAAAGAAACTTGCCCCAGCTTGTCGCAATTTTCAGGACGGGCGCTTTCTCCCTCCACAACATCAATCTCAAGCGTTTCCATGTTGTCAAATGAGAGCGGAAAATTTTGTGAGATGCGCGTGGGATATGTCGTGTTCTTTTTTATCATTTTAAAAACAACAGGCTCACCATTTTTTCTGCCGACAATTCCGACGGATGCAGGAAGCACATTCGTTGCGGACTCAATGCAGGTCTGTCTTCTTTTCCCATTTTCCTGTTCCTCGGCAATTTTCTCAATCACACTCTGATTGTCAGAATCGTACTCCGGATTTTTCGTAAGCGTGCTCACCGTATTTCCGCCGCAAAGTTTGAACGCTTCAATGGCAGCTCCTTCCGAAACGCAAGTCTTTGGATTCACTGTTCCAAACTGAATTTTCTTTCCGCTCCATTTTTGCAGGGCATCCCGAACCGAAGGACAGTTACTCATGCTTCCGACCATCAGCACGGTATCAATATCGGACCATGTAAGATTTGCCTCGCTCAGAGAATTCTCACAATAGCTCCTGCATTTTTCAATCAGCTCTCTGGTGATTTCCTCATATTTTTCCCGCGTGAAATTTCTCGTCAGGCTGACTCCGCCATAAGAAAGAGTGACACTCGCTTCCTTCCGATTTGGATTCGAAAGCGCGATTTTTGCATTCTCACATTCGGTCCGAAGTTTTCCGATGGCCACTGATTTTTCAGTTGATTTTTTTACAGCCAAAACGTCAACGCCATGTTCCTTAACAAATTCGTCGCACATGTAAGACATGAGATAATCGTCCCAATCTTTTCCGCCGAGCTTTCTGTCTCCTTCGGTAACAAGCTGGTCAAATCTTTTTCCGTTCGGTCCGCTCACAACTTGGAGAATCGTAACATCAAAAGTTCCGCCACCTAAATCAAAGACAAAAACTTTTTCATTCTCCTTGTCTGAAACCGAAGCTCCGTAAGACATCGCAGCGGCTGAAGGCTCAGGAAAAACCTCCAACACATCAAGTCCTGCAATTATACCTGCCTGTCTGGTAGCCTCCCTTTCCTTTGTTCCGAAATATGCAGGACAAGTGATGACGGCTTTTTTGATTGTCAGCCCCAGCTCTCTTTCCGCATCATTTTTCAGGCTCTTTAAAATCATTGAGGAAATTTCTTCCGGCGGTAAAGTTCTGTCCCAGAAAATATATGGATTTCCTTTTTTCAGAAATTTGTCGTAACGTACTTCGGATGCATTTTTTCCCATCTCGCGTTTTATAAAAAGCACCAAGTTTTCAGGATCAAGAGATGCCATTTCCTTTGCTCTGGCTCCGACAATCACCTTGTCCCTTTCCTTTCCAAAATAAACTGCAGATGGAGTGATGTAATTTCCGTCCGCATTTTTTATTACACGCGGGATTCCGTTTCCGTCAATGGCAGTCACAGTGCAGTTCGTCGTACCCAAATCGATTCCAAGTAAAGTGTCCATATTTCCTCCAGTTCTTTAGCGGGCAAATCTCATTCCATGTTTTCAGAAATATAATTCAGGATTAGAGAAGTCTGACGTTCGCGCGAAGGAGTTACCTGCACATTGATTTCCCTCGCAAGGTCATGAAGCTGGTCATCGCTCAACATATCCATCACTTCCTTTGGTGAAATCGCAACGGAAAGAGCATTGATTTCTTCATCGGAAAATTCAGGTCCATCAAGAGAAAGTTTCATTTTAAAAAGCATAGCCCTAAACTCCGGCCTGCAATACTCCGTGAGCAGATATCGTGTAAATCGATTTTCCCCGCTCAATTCGGAATCACTTAGTCCCGTGGATTTTTTCTCCGCATCTTGTACCGGAACCTCTGATTTTTTTTCAACGCTTGTTTTATCAGAATCAACAAATTTTTTCTCGGGAATTTTCTCCCCCACATATTCCATCAGACGCTGATACCTTGCAAGACTTTCTTCCTTCATAAAAAGATAGTCATGGAAAAATACCGTCGCGCCCAAAGTGAATTCCCGTGGCACAAAATGATGCGTGGTTATGGTTTTGTTAATCTTTCCCTTCGGATGTTTTTGAATCAGGTTCATGTCAATCCGGTCGCTTTCTTTTCCCTCAATTCCGTATCCAAGGATGATTTGACTTTCACTCAGGTAAGAACTTGCGTCGTTGATTCTGAAAGATTTTTCTGAAAGTCCCTTCGCGCTCATCGTCATCTTTTCCGATGCAGTGTCCGCAAAAAGTTTAAACCTTTCTCTGTCTGTCTCAAGATTTGTGAAATCGGAAATATTTCTGAGCGAATATTCCGTGATGTATGAAATCAGTTTTTCAGGATTTTCAAAGACCTCGGTAAATTTTTTCGTCCTGCCATTTTCCGATGTCCAAACAGCAAAAAGCGAAGATGCGATTCCCTCAATTTTAGACGTGCTTGAAAGACCGAAGTTCTGGTCCTGGATTCTCTTCAAAATCGCACGGTATGAATCATCATCAAGTTCCGAAATCACGTAGTACTGCGAGTTGATATTCTCAATCATGCTGATTTTCTTTTCAAGCTGTTTTTCCCTTGCACCAAGCCTCCTACGAATTTCCTCAAGATCGCGAATCCTCTCATCGCAAAATCGCACCGGATGTTTCTCAGCGGAATCCGTGTCTTTGAAATATTCCAAAAATGATTTCGCCAGTTTGACCCGTATTTCCTGACGGAGAAAACTTTTTAGAGGAAGTGATTTGAGCAGCGCGTTGATGATGGCCTTTTTGATTGGCTTAAAAAGAGGGAACCTGTAAATCGGAGCGTTTTTCACTTCGTTGATTTTATCCTCAATTTCTTCAAGCCTTTTTTCAAGAGTCTCATCAGGTTCTTCCGTACAGATTTCCCTGAGATTGTCTTCCCACGACGCAATCCTTGAGCGGAAAATATCAATGAAGCGAATGAAGGTCGAAAGATTTCCCGTAAGATTTTTGATTTTGAGAAGTTCAGTAAATCCATCCTCCATCGTTTCAAGAAGCGAGTCAATTCCTTCACTGGCAAAACGGTCGTACTCAGGACGCAGCTCACTGACTTTATCCTTCAGCCGCTTACGGCACTCACCGATGTAATCACGGACATCCTCCGCTTCCAGAGCCACTTCAAAGTCCAGGATTTTAAATTCATTTTTGTGTTTTTTGAAAAAGAGATTTACCGCGCGAGACATTGGGAACCCGCCCTTGCTCTCCGCATCATCGTTTCCAACATCGGATTCGGTAACGAACCCATCATCAGAGCCAACGTCCATCATGCGGATGAATCCCTTTTCGTAATAGTCCAGGGATTTTTTTTCTGTCGGTCTCTCCAAAAGACAAGAGATAATTCTTTTTTCAAGAGAATAAATCAAAAAGAATTCCTGCAAATCTTTCAGCCGCTCAACCTCAATCATGGAAAAACTGCTGAATGCATTTTCCGGCATTTGATTTCGAAGCGTAAAGTAAGTGTTGCTTTCCTGATTTCCATGCAGATAAAAAATCTCATAGAAAAGTCTTTCCGCAAAAACCATCGTGGTTTGGGAATCCACAATCTCTTCGTCACCAGGAGTTATCATCACATAGTTTTTGTCGAAGGGACCTGTCGGACAAAAAATCGGATCAAACTTTTTTCCGTTGGCATCATGGAAGGGCGGACAGTATTCCTGCTTTTTCACAATGTCCGTGAACTGCTTGAAAAAATTCAAAATGAGTGCCATCGTTCCGGAACTGTTTTCTTCCAAATCACCAAGCTCATCGGAAAAAGTGAAGAATCCTGTGACCTGGGATTTTTTCACCATGCCGTTGTTGTTCAGAAGAAATGGGATGAACGCATAATCAAGAGCATAGAGAGCCGTGTGCTCATCCGCAATGTCACCCAAAAAGATGTAGGAAAATTCCTCGTTGAAATTCAGGGCCGAACTTCCTTTCAAGCAGTCTTTTACCGAAGAGGCGATGTTTTTAAAATCAAAATTCTTTTCGCCTGAAAATTTCAGAAGCCAGATGTTCGCGCTTTTTCTGATTTCCTCGCCCATCATTTCCTTGCGGTCATCCATGAGTGAAGAAAAAATATCCAGCACTTTTTCTCCGAATTTTCCAAGTCCAACAACGATTATGTTTTGTGCCATGATGACTCCTGTATTTAATTAGAATCCCAAAATGGTTTGACCGCTCTTTGCCGGAGAAAGTTCCAGTCCCCAGTCACGTCCGATTTTCTCAATCATCTGCAAATCAAGATCGTTCATTCCGCTCGGGAGTGATTTAGCCAAAGCCTCGTGAGTCTCCTTCACCCTTGCAATGAAACGCGCCTTCACGTCCTCACTTTCCGCAACAGATTTTCTAACGATGTCCATTTCGTTTTTCAAAGTCGAAAAAACTTTTACGTCCTCTTCCTTCGTACTCTCAAACCGCGTGTAAATCTCATCCATGTTTCTTCCGAGCTGCACCGACGGATTGTCTCTTCGTCCAAGTTCCAAATCGCGCGATGTAATATAGGAAACATTGAGCTTGTCCACAACAAGTCTCGTCGCACACAAAGCATACATCAAATCTTCCCTGAGCTCATCATATTTTGCACGCGGGTCCACGCTTTCTTCCATGATGTCGTCAAGTTTGATTGTACCGAACATGTGCAGTATCTCTTCCTCAAGATGATTTTTCTTCCTTTCATCCTCTTCTTTTTTTCTTGCGTCCAAATAGCTTGTGCGGCAATTGTGGATAGCGGTCGTAACGGCATGCAAAGGAAATCCTGCAATTGATGTGATTATGTTCACCTCGGAATTTTCGCTTGTCGGAATGATTGCGATGTGTTCCTCACCAAGGTTCAGAAGAATCTGCTTCAGACACTTTCCGTATTTCGGACATGGCTTGTTCTTGTACTGCTCAGGATCGGCATCCATCGGACAAATTCTTTTTCCAGCGATTGTACCGAGCGCGCCTTTCAAATCCTTGCATGGACAGCTCGTATAATTGTTCGGTATGGTGATTGCAAAGAATTTGAATTTATCTCGGGACAGATTTTCACGGCTCATCTCTCCGCCATCAAGCCCGATAAACTCCGCCGCAGCTTTCGTGTAGAATCCATTTTTAAGTCTTGCAAGGCTGTCCGGATCCGAGATGATTTTATCCTCAATGCTCAGAGCCTCAATCCTGTCAAAGAAAAAGTCGTCGCCCTTAGAAAGAATTTCCCGGAGAACGAGAGACTGCTCCATATCCGCAACTTTTTCATAGCAGGAACCGAATGCATTCTTGCAATGATCGGACATCTCTGCAAGTACAACATCCTCGCCCCTTTCCTGAATGAGTTTGTCGTAATTCCCGTCCACATCAATCTCGGATTTAAAAAGAACATCGGAAAGCGGATTTTTTTCACCGAGCGAATTATCCTTTATGGACTGCTCCACTTCAGCTTTCAAAGTCTGCATCGTGAGGAGTCCCTTTTTGGTCGAGCTCTCCCTTTGCTCAAGTTCCGCAATCAGTCCGGGATATTTCGGAATGTTGTTCTCAAGGATTCCTTCAAGCAACTGTCTTACCCAAATGGAAATGAGTGCCCGTCTTCTTGCATTGAGTTCTTCCGCATAGGTGTCCAGCACCTCATCAACCTTCGCCTCCATTTTTTTCTTGCTCGGAAGAAGGCTCCTGACAAGTTCCTCCAAATCAGCCTCAAGAGGAGCCGCGTTGGATTTTGCCGATTGTGCAAGCATGTTGTTTTCTTCTTCAATCCTGCGATACTTTTCAGAAGCGTCCCTTAAAGTCTCAAGTGTCTTGAAAAGAATTTTATTTGCGCGGACAATGGAACCTTTTATGCTCCTAGGCTCATTATCGGGACCAAGATTTGATCCGTCCTTGAAATATTTAAGCTCAAGAAGCTGTGAAAGTTTTTTATCAAGCTGCGAGAGAAATCCCGCTCGAACATCTCTCGGTTTTGTTGAGTTCAAAAGTTTGAATTCCTGGACATTCGCATCCATGGCTTTTTTCCACTCACGGAGAGATTTTACAAGCTCCTTTTTGTCCACCGACTCAAAATCAAAATCATCACGGTTTCTCTGTATATATGAAGAGAACGGCTCTATTCCTTCAGTTCCCCGGTAAATGTCAAACGCTTCCTCAAAAATATCTTCCACCGCAGGATTCATTTTCAAATCATCAAGCAGTCTTGTAGACATCCTGTTGATTTCCTCGGGTGAGTCCATATCATCAAGAATCGCCGAAAGATATTCACGGGCAAGTCTGTAGGAGCAAAGCTGAATTACAGTGCGCTTCGGGAAAATTATGGAATAGACTCCCATGGACCGGTACTCAACAGGTTTCAGCAAAATGTTTTTGTACGAGCTCGCAAGATTTGAATAGACATTGGAATCCATGGACTGCCAGTTGTTTGAGACCTCGTGTCCTGTAAGGAGGAAGATAAATCTGGCTGCCATCTCATTGAAAGCGGTCGGTGAGTTAAATGAAAATCCCTCGCGGTTTGTCTTGTCGAAAAGGAACGGAAAATCAAACGGAGGATACATTGATGAGTCATCGTATCTCTCGGAAAAATTTTTATATGCAGGCTGGAACTGTCGGTTGGGATTTCCATAATTGATTTTGTTCATAAAATGATCGAGCTCAACAAGGGAAGCATAACAGTTCGGCTTAATCTGGACATCGCCCTGCATTCCCTCGAACATTGTGCTCAACGCAAGGATTCCGTAAATCTTGATGTCATTTCTTCCAAGCACTTTTGCAATATGCCGCACAAGATATGCCGTATCAAGAAAAGTTCCAGAGCCCGTTCCTCCGCAAAGAGACCCGCAGATAAAAACATTTGTCTCCTGAGCGATGTTCGAACCAAGTCCCAAATCCCTCGCTGTGTTTATGTCCACCGGATTCGCAAGGATGTTCCTGAGTCTGTCCATTAAATCAGATGCGTTCCAAGCAAAAGAAAATCTTCCCGTCGTTTTTCTCTGGCTCGCACCCTTTGCAATATCCGCCGCAGTAAGATAATGTTTTTGTGAGGAGGGAAACCACTTGCCTATGGGATATTCGTTCAGATTCGGGGGAGTTACAAAATCAACCCGCAGACTGTAGATTTCCTTGTTCGGATTCAGAGTCAGCTCAGACTCTTTGATTGTCCTGATTGAGCTTTTAGCATCACCAACCGAAACATCAGTATCTATGCTCAAGACATGCAGGAAAGGATAGTCCGCCATACCGTGCTTTGAATTTTCCGCAATCATTTTTTTCAGCGCAAGGATGATTCCTTTTCCAGTTCCGCCCAATCCAATCACAACTGTAGGTCTATATATTGCAGCCATTTTCTGTTCTCCTTTTATTTTCTGTTGATTTTGTCAAGCTCATCTTTTCTGAATGAAAAAAGCTTTTCCCTTTTATACTCATCTTTTGATTTGCTCAAGTTCTCGCGAATCTGCTGTATGATTCCCCAGACCAAAAGCACAAGTCCTACAAAAGCCGCACCTGCATAAGCGATGATGGCCCTCCCGGATTTTGCGACAATTTTTCCTGAAAGCCTGGAAAGAAATTTTCTTATGCCGCTGTGTTTTGCAATATTCGCGATGTCTGATCCCATTGATTTGAATTTCGCACCGAACATGGCAGAAGACAGAATCGGAAGAAAAAAGAATGCCGCGACCGCAAGAACCAAAGCGATGAGTCCCCAGATGACAGCGGATGAAGTTTCTTTTCCTTCCCATCCCTGCACGGACGAAAAATATTTTTTTCCACCAAAGATGAACACAAGAACTGCGGCCAGTATCAGACCAATCCACAAAAGAAGTCCTAAAATGATTTCCATATTCTTCTCCTATTTTTTTATTTTGAAACTCACGTTGATTCCATTACCTTCCGCAGACTTAAGCGCGATGGGACTTCCCATTTTGTATGTTCCGGAAACTGCGTCCCCATTCTTGAAACAAGAGGGATCACGCACAGAAAATTCCCATGTTTTTTTTCCGCTTCTTCTGAGCACCCCAACAACCGGAGCAAATGTTCCGAGAGTTTTTGGAAGAGGAAATCCGGCCCCAGGTTTTGACCCTAGCTCCACTTTCCTGCCGATTGAAAATTTTACTCTTGAAGATTTCGTTCCTTTTGGAAGCACCGTCATCTCCACGAAAACAGGAGCACGTGATTTGAGGACCACAATCAATATGACAAGAAGAATTACCGCAATCAAAACTATAAAAATTGGAATCAGTTTTTCCATGATGATTTTTGACTGAGGCTTGAACTCCAAATCAGTCTGCGCCATACACTCGCGGATGTCACCGTTTCCAAAATCAAGAGTGCACATAATCTTGAGAGTTCCTTTTCCTTCGGGAATCTTTTTTGCAGATAATCCGGCGAAACTTTCCTTGGACTCAGACGGCTCAAGCGAAATCTTTCCAGCTTCCAAAATCAAATCGAAAGGGACGGTTGACGTTCTGTCATCTGTCTGGAAAACTGCCTCGCCTTTTGAAATCTCAAATGAAACCGGAGTTCTTTCGTACATGCTTTTGAATTCAAATGAAAGTCCGTCAGCTTCCGATGGGATGATTTTTTTCGAAGGATTGAGAATCTTTCCTCCATGGGAAATCTCAAGCGCCTTTATTTCCACGCTTCCTTTTTCAATCACCTTTGCCGGCGGGATATTGGAGATAAAACGGTCGAGCTCATCTTTCAAACTGTCCAAATCCGTTATTGTGAGAAGCTTGCGTCCTGTATAATCGGCAATATATTGCAAATCTGTAAGTTTGTCTCCCACGCCCACAAAATACCATCCGTCGTAAAGACTCTTGTTTCCAATCAGATTCGGATCATCTTTAAAAATCTGTGGCACGGTCTTTCCGCTGTAGGGACTTCCGTCGAGCGTCAGATTGTTTCCGTCCGTGATGAAAAGCACCATCGGCTCATAAAGGTCAAAATCTTCCTTTTTCAAATCACCCAATTTCGTGAGTGTCTTGGCAAGAGCCTGTCCAATGTCGGTCGCCTGTCCGTCCACTGGGATTCCGTTCAGATTGTTGTGGATTGACTCTTTGTCAGCCTCCCGCATCAATTTTCCGGCATAGACATCCTTCACGTCATGTCCGAAAGTCACCATGTAAAAATAATCGTCCGAAGAGAGCCGTCTGTCAATCACAGCCTCATTGATGACGCCCTTTATGTCCTCCATGTAGGGTCTGATGCTGGTAGAAACATCGAGCACAACGACCACGCTTTTTCCCTGCTGATTTCCACCCGCCCAGATTGAGGTCATCGCAAAAATCGAAATCAAGGTCACGAGAATTTTTTTGAAAGATTTTCTCAAGTTCATTTTTCTTCTCCTAAAAGTTCAAGTCCTCTTTCACTGGATTCCACATCTGGAAGAATTCTTGCCGCCGTCACAGTTACAAAAGTTCCCAAAGCCGCTCCTGCCGCCACAAGGAAAATGTTTGCGATGAAAATCGGAAAGCGCATGAAAAGAGAAAGGAAAGAAAGGAGATGTGGCAAAATCAATATGGCTGCAAAAACCACGACGTAAAGTCCGCTGAAATATTTTCCAATGTCAGGGAAAAGCAGAATGACTTTTTTGAAAAATATGACGAAAGCAAATGTCGCCGCAAGGGAAAGAATGAACTGAACCGAAAGCAAAATATAATATGCAAAAATCGAGTGCAGACGCAGAGGTGTTTTTGTCGCACTGATTATCTCCCTGGCCTCTTCAAGAGCCTCATCTAAAGACTCTTCCGTTTTTGCGCCCTCTATCTTTTCTTTAACCGACTCGATTATTACATTCACGTCCGGATTTTCCAGGCCCTCTGAAAAATCACTCAGCAACTCCTCGGCATCCCCACCAAGTTCCTTCGCGACGGATTTTACAAAATCATTAAAACCGTCCTTTTCTTTTCCACCATCTTTTTTTATTCCGACGACGGTTCCAGTCTTCATCACAATCTGCAGCGGAAGACTGATAAAAGACATCATTCCAATATAGACCGACGCGGCCAATGCACCGAAGATAACCGCCTTAACAAATTTTTTCACGCAATCCTCCGCAATCCAAGATTTTCTATCTCATCAATTTTTAATTTGAAAATAGCTCTAGACATCCCCGCCGAATTTCCGGATGATTTCAGGAAGACCGCCGGTAAATCCCTCGTCCGTTCCCCGAAAATGCCACTCGTCATCTTTTCTGTAAAGCATTCCGGCAAGCACAATATTTTGTCTCTCGTGCTCCTCCAAATCTAAGGCGCATATTTCACTTCCCTTTTCAATCGTGGAATCAGAGCGGCAAAAAATCATCCGTCCGTTTTTTCCAAGATTACAACCTGCATTCCCACCTTCATCGGCATAAGCTGAAACACAGATTGCAATCCGATTCACATCATCCGGCATGGAGGCAAGGGAAAAAGAAAGCATCTCAAATCCGGCTCCACATTCTTTCCCTCCGTTATAAGAGGCGGCACCTTTTCTTGCGCTCAGATTATTGTAAAAAACAAAATCCTCGTCATGCATCAGTTTGCCGTTGTCTCCCAAAAGAAACGCAGAGAGTTCCGATTCAGCTCCGCCATTCCAATCAACAAGAACCTGCAGAACCGCCTCAGACTTTCCAAAAGAAACTGGAGAGCCTTTTTTTAAAACATCCATCATCAATTACCCTTGCCACAAAATCAAAAAGACTTAATCCTCGATGTACCTCTTGAGCTCGTCGAAGGTAACGTCACCGCTGATTTCCCGGATTTCCACGCGACCCACCGCAATGTCCAAAAAGAATTTCGCGATTGCCTCAACCGTAAGCTCAGGACCTTTTTCTCCGTTCGAAAGAGTGAGCGAATACTGCTTGAGCACCTGGGTTCCAAGACTTCCGTTCAAAATCAAAAAGTGATTCTCCAGATTTTCAAAATCCACCATGTCGCTCAAAATCACACGGCTTGAGATGCTGTAGCTGTGGACAAGATAAGTCGCATCATCATTTTCTGAAAGCCGGGTTTCCTGCACGTCGGAATTTTTCATGTCCATGAGAACTTTTCCTGTGTTCGCTTTTTCCTCCTCACCCTTGTAAAGTGAACCAAGGTCAGCAAGCGCAAGATTATAGAATTTGCAAAGTCCGTGATTCATGCTGATTGGCTCAACGCTGAATGCAGAAGGATAAATCAGGTAGTTTGTTCCGTCCGCCGCAATCTCGGGTGTGTTGAAAGTACCCATCACGGAATTCACCGCAGTGATTTTTTTCGACGCAAAGACTCCTCCAAGCACGGCACAGTTTTCCAGCTGGATTTCGCTTCCGTAGATTGAGCCGCCGACAAAACAGTTTCTGAGCTTGATTGTGGGAGCGTTGATGTCGGATCCGAACACACACCTTGATTTTGAAAGCAATGCCGAGACAACCGTGGAGCTGGCCACCGCCTTCGCAAAAAAGATGTCTCCGTCACAGTCGCTCTGAACATGGATTTCCACATTTCCAAAAACAGAGCCCTCAAATCTTGCCGGTCCTCCGCTGATTTCAAGTTTGTTCACATAGACAGGCCCCGCAATCTTCACGTTGCCCGCAACCGTAATGTTTCTGTCCATCTCCGCAAGAGTCTTAGGAATGATGCTGCTTTCCACGCTGTTGTCGCGAAGTGTAAGCTCATTGTCACCAAATCTCAAATCTTTCAGTTCTTTCATTTCAGACATAAAAATCTCCATTTTAATTTGTCAAAGTTCCGGCAGCATTTTTCAGGCGCATAATCATCTCATAGACCCGGCTGTCCTCAACCTTTTCAGCAAGCGTGTTAAATTCGCTGTCCACCTTGCGCTCCGTTTCCTCATCAGGATTTTTCCAGCTCACGTCACCCGCAGAAAAATAATTCATCGTGCCGTCAAGAATTTTTTCCTTGGCCTTTCCGAGTTTTTCTGTGGCATGACAATTCTGTTTCGTTCCATCGGAATCGAGCGATGAAGTTTCCATGTAGACTACGGGAACACAAAGCTGGTCCTCCTCGTCGATGTGCACTTCCTTCAGAATCGAATTTATTTTTCTGGAATAGACAAGCTCCTGCGAAATATATCCGTGGATTCCCTTAAGAGTTTCCCTTGTGGAATCCTTCGTGTGTCCGATGTGAAGCATTTTGTCCACACCGCCCGAATCCAAGGATTTTTCCACTGTGTCGGCCACAAAATCAGTCTGTACTTTTCCAAGCTGCTCCCTGTGGATTTTCTCCGAAAGCAAGAAGGCCTTTTCATCAAGACGATGAATTCTCCGGTAAAGCTCGTCATTCAAATCCTGAAAAATCTTCGTGTATCTTTCACGGGTGCGTTTGTAATCCGCGTCCATGTTTTTCTGCGTCTGGATTATGTGCTCATATCGGTCGGTAATCAGCCCCATGCTCGACTGAATCTGATTGTAAAGCAACGACAGATTCTGGGAAATCTCACTGCGGATCATTCCGAAAAATCCCTTGGTCACGGACTCCGCAACTTTGTTAGCCGCGTTTGCAATGCTCATGCACTGGGCTGAGTTCATCGCGACAACAGAGCCGGTAAGTCCGTCAAGAGAACTGTTCACACGGTTTATGCTTCCGTCGAATGCAGATGTCTCCACAGTCACATTTACCGTAACTGGCACGGTTCCGCTGTATTCGGTTCTTCCGCTATAACTCGTGCTTCCACCATGCTCGCTCGCAGGATATGACACAGTTCCCGAATAGGCAACAGAACCAGAGTAAGGAACTTCCCTCGATACGGATTGTGTATAGCTCATTGCTCACCTCCGTCCGATTTTTGTGCCGTCGCTGTTTTCCAATGTGACTCACTGAAAAGTCGCGCCACTTCTTTTGCCACTCGCTCATCCATGTCGGAACTTGCACAACACTGATTGAACGCAGACTTTATTTTTTCCATCTCAGACTCGCCGACTTCCTGCCATCCGCAATCCGCATTGTTCACAGAATTTTCAATGGAAGATTTGCTGGACTGAACTCCGCCCGGCATGTAGATTCCGCTCAAAGTATTGTCACGGTTTATCATGCTCTCGGATTCCGTCACCATCACGGGAACATACTCCTCGTGGTCTTCCTTCAGCTCCCTGTCCGAAAGAATGTGGCGCACCTTTTTGTTGTACTCAAGCTCATTGCTCACATTTTCCTTCAGCATGGTGATTGTCTGAGCTGCCTTCTGCTTTACCTTGGCGCTTCCGCTTTTGTCCACAAGACATTCCGTCTCTTCTCCGCAAAGCATCACTGAGGCATCATCATCCTTGTTCGGTGAAAGTGCCTGCGACATGATTTTTGCAAGATCGTATGCACGTCGGTCAAGCTCATGAACTCTGGTCTCAAGCTCACGGTTGAGTGTGGTGAAGATTTTTGTGTACTGTCTCTCAAGTCTCGCGTAGTCCTTTCCCATTGTACGGCGAACCTGCTCCACATCCCCGCGGAATTTATCCATGATGAGGGTCTTGCTGTCTATGGTACTACGACACGCAGCCATCTTCTGACTGAGCTGGGACGACATGAGCATGTAGAATCCGTTGTCAACGTTGCGGCAAATCTTTTTTGAGGCGGCGACTTCTGAGGCAACCACGGCGGCTTCCATGGCAACGACGGCTGTAGTCACTCCCTTGACGTGGGAATTAACTGTGTCCACCGAATGAGCCATGGGTGTTGTATCAAGGGTTATGTTGAAATCTGACATCTACTTACTCCTCGCTGCTATCAGAGACATTTTCCTCGCCTGCCGGAACAGCTTCCTTTTTCTCAGCAATCTCTTCCGTCCCAGATTTTGTTTCATCGCTTGTTTCGCCTTCATCAGATGCGTCAGATGCGTCAGATGCGTCTGCTGATTCATTCACACTGACAGTTTCTTCATCCGTCTTTTTTTCCTCAACAGCTCCGAATCCATCGTTTTCCCTTTCCTGCCTCTCAATCTCAGAAAGCTCATCCATCGCAAATTTCTTAATGTCAAAAGCGTAATCCTCATCCAGCTTGGACTCTGTGCTTGGTGCCGGTGGAATCTGAGCAAACGCCGCGCAATAGGTGCTGACCGGAATCAGTCTCTGCCGTCTTTCATCCATGAGCCTGAGTTTTTCCATGTCCTGAGAAATAGCGATGTCACGTGATTGTGAGTCGCGAAGAGATGCCTCGTAATACTCAATGTGCGAGAACTCCTCCGCCTTTTCCTCAATGTCATTCTGCAAATCATTCATAAAGCTCTGGAATTCCTCACCTGCCCTGCTGCAAATCTCCGCCTGCTTTTTGAATTTCTCAATCTGCTCGTCGGAATTGTCTGCAACCTGAACTTCGGCACTTTCCAAATCCCCGGTCGCTTTCATGGCATCCTGGGTTTCCTTATACGAAATGTAAGTCTGGTAAGCTGTGTTGTACTCGGCATAAGCGTTTGTAATCTGAGTGATGAGCTCCTGTCCTGCACGCCGGTTGTCACGGAACGCAGCCTCCACATCCTTGTTCCATTCGTTGAGATAATGTGTCTTCTGGTCCTTGATGCTGTTGTAGATTTTAAGTCTCTCAATCCTAGTCTCAAGCATGAGATTGTTGATGAGCGGCATCATGATTTCTTCCTGAATCTGGTTCATTCCAAACGGCACGTTCGTCCTGGATTTGTCCTCCGCAACCCAAGTGTGGCTGAAAATGTCGTAACGCACACGTGAACTTTCCTTCAGGGCAAAGGGTTTGTAGGATTCCACGCTTTCGGTATAGTCAAAGCTTGACTCACGGATTCTCTGAATCTCCTCCGCCTCAAGCACAGGTGAATACTGATTGTACGCTGATTTGAGTACGGTGGAGAAAATGTCGTTGTAGTACTTCATCAGTTTGGACGAGCTGTCTGATTTTTCACCTGAGACAATCTGCACTGCCTCACCCATTTTTTTCATCAGATTTTTGAATCTCATCACATTGTCGCGGCTTCCACCGTCATCGAGCTTCTTTTTGATATTGTTGAGTTTTTCAAATGCCTCAAGCTCATCGCTGTATGTGTCAATGTTGAACACGCGCACAACCGGCTTTCCCTCTGTGTCTTCCGTCGCATATTCGGAAACGAATCCGTCCCTTTCACTTTTCGGTGTGATTACCGGAAGATTTACCGAGAATGTGTCATGGTCATCGAGCAGGTCGTTCACGTTCTTGGACTGTCTGTCAATGTTTCCGAGATAGTCATGGAGCGTTGTCCTCTTTATGCTGCTTGAGTATTCCGCAGTCTCGATTGACTCAGGGTCTTTGTTGTCCTCAACCAGGGGGATTTTATCAATTCCTTTTTCAAGAGTGGTAAGGGCTGACTGAAATTCGTCGGGTCGTCTTAAAACGGAAAGCGAGAACTCTGTGTCCTCCACGCTGCCTGTATGATCCATGAGGAAGCTCTTTCCCTCGAACGGAACTCTGGTGGCCACGGGAACATAGACCACGCCCATTTTTGTCACCTTGTAGTCGCGGCGCAGATTTTTATACTCATCTTCCAGCGCAGATTTTTCGGCGGCAAGTTTTTTCAGTTTGGAAAGCCTGAGCAGGAAAAAAATCAAAAGAGTGATGGCTCCTCCAAGTCCCAGCGCAAAAACAAGCGCAAAAATCGGTGAAGCGGCAAGCATTAAAATCAGCCCCACCAAGGCCACTACAGCGGATGCAATCATCGTAATGAAAAAGATTTTCTTTTGTTTGAGTGCTTTTTCCGTCTGCTCCTGATTTTGTTTCTGCAGGTCCTCTATCCGTCTTTCCTCGCCTACAATCTTTTCAGCTGCCTGACGATAATAGTCGAACAGAACCTTGGCCTGATCCTGATAGACATTGCTGGAATCATCAAAGATTTTCCCTGTCATCTTCCTTACCCCTTTGTGTGATGCGTTTTTGAAAGCATTTTTCCTATTTATATAGAAGAAACTTTTGCTTATCTATAAGAGTATAACACCACCCAAATGCTTTGTAAAGAAATTCTGGCAGGGATTTGTAGATTTTGGAGTTTTTTAAAACTTAATCGTCTTCGGAGCGCCCGCAAAACTTGAGAGTGTGGCCGTTGCATCCTTGAAATAAAGGACTTCCGTGTTGCTGTCCGTCGCGGAGTACATTGCCTTCAAATCCGGATATTTCTCAAGCATGGCCTCTTTTGCCTCAACTCTCTCATCGCGCACAAGCTCACCTGAAAGCCTGCACCAAGTCTGTCCGTCGAAGCAACAAAGCTCCACCTTGGGATTCGCCTGAATCTGCTTGGAAACATCCTTTGATTTTCCGGTCTGTATGTAAAGTTTTCCCTCGAAGATATTGACTGTTCCAAAAGGTCTGACCCTCGGCTGATTTCCGTCTACGGTCGCAAGATAATACGTGCCGCATTTTTTGATGAATTCGTAAATTTCGTCCATTTCTTTCTCCCTTTCAAAATCTCGTATCAACTATGATTCGACTTCTCTCACCTGGGTCTGTTCGCACGGAACTCACGCAGGATGTCCTCTTTTGCAGGCATGTCCAGCCTAGGATTGGAGTCCGCTATACCGACGGTCTTGTATTCTTCCCACGCGCTTTTCAAAGGAATGAGGAGTCTTTCCTCAGGATATTTTTCCCACTCGCGGAAACCAAAGCTCCTTGCAAGCGCAAATGTATCCTGGCAAAGAGTGATCTCAAGTGGAATCCAAACCTTTCCGTCCTGAACTATGCAACGTCCCACCGAAGCGGCATTTTCAACCGGCACACCGGAATCAAACGCGATAAAAATATGCCCCGGACAAGTGATGAACGCAGTGTCAATTCCAAGAACCTCAAGCAAAGCGCAGTTCAAGATTGAAAGGTCATCGCAGTCTCCTCCGTGATAGAGCAAAGTCTGATACGGGAACTGAAGGAAGTCTACCTGGGCACTGCCACGCATATCGGTGAAGGAGCTCGCAGGGTCAAGAACATAGTTGATTCCGTATGCCTTGAGAGCCGAGAAGATTGCCGCCGCAAGCTGTATGTTCTCAGGTGTGCTTGAGTTCATCTCAGGTGTGACTACGGAACGAACATAATTTGCGAAGAAGTTGGCGCTTCCATCCCTTGAGCTTACAAAGGCCGCCGCACGTCTGTCATCATCCCATGTCATGTTGTTACGGCCCAAAGTCTGTAAATCAACATTCACCTTGCGCGAAAGAGTCTTGCTCAGAGATTTGTACTCAACGTCGATTTCCGCATAGGCTATACCGGCGGTCAAAGAAGAAAGAATGGCCTCATCCAAAAATGCCGTGAGCTCAACCGTGAACTCCTCTCCCATGGCAATCCGGTCAAATGTCGCGCAGGTACTCGGACTTGACATGTATTTCTCAATCATCACCGTAACTTTCACGTCGGTTATGTCATTTTTCTCGTCGTTCATAAACGTGATTGAACCGAAAGGATGATCCTCATAGCGGCTGTAGAAAACCGGGAAAATCGGCTCCACAAAAATCGGCTCCAAATCGGAATAGACCACATCAAGTGCGGAAGAATTGAAAAGACCACGCGTGAAGTTGTATCTTACGGCAGCTCCGAACGAAAGCTTGGACATAAACGAATTGTTTCCGTCGGGAAAATCCCTGTACTCAATGAAACCGCCCAGGGAAAGCTCCGGGAACAGATTGAAATATCCGGATGCCCTTCCACCCCACGAAAGCCCCGATGTCGCAGGAATTTTTTTGGTGCTCCCCGGCACACTAACATCCCCGGTCATCCAAATTCCCGCAAGAGCCTCCAAATCCACGGAAAATCTGTCGCTCACCATGAACTCGTAACCGACATTGAGACTGAAATCGAATTCATTGAATGGATCAAGCCCGGTGGCAGTCAAAGGCATCATGGACGCGCCCAATCCGAAAAAGATGGAATCACGTCCGCGCACAGTGATGGGAACAACATCAAAAGACACAGACGGACAAATTACGGACTTGAGTTGCGAGTTAAAGAGCAATGGGAATCCCGGCATAAAACGCAGCTGTAAATCAGCAGCAAATGAGCTCGCTGAAATAAGCAGGAGGATTAAAATCAGACGCAGCCTCTTCATATTTTTCCTCCCTATTCGCTGAGTTTGGAACTTGCGCTTTCAAGTCCTTTGATTGCGATGGAATTCTCCGGCTCCCTGCTCAGAACCTTTCTGTATGTTGCCGCAGCCTGAGAATAATTCTTTTCTATCATATATACGTTCGCAAGATTGTTCAGAGCCTTTATGCTTCCGTCCTTCTGGAACTCAGCCTTTGCATCCGAATAGCGTCCCATGCGGACCAATGCGACACCAGTTTTGTTATGGTCTCCCTCTTTCTTGACCCTTGCAAGGACGACGGAAAGATCTCCGTTGATGTATTCGTCCACAGCCTTTTTCATTCCTGCCGTGATGACTGATGACGAAGGTGTTTCGAAATAGGTTCCGTTTTCGCTGAAGACTGCCGGTGAGTAACTCTGCCATGCCGCGTCCACATTGACAAATTCAGCCGAAGGATAATCTCCCGCAAGGACAGACTTTACTTTCTTCGCTCCCTCTTTGCGGCTTGCCGTAAATCCCTTGTCGAAGGCAGCCATGGAAAGACCGAAGTAAACGTTTTCTCCATCATCCAAAAGTGTGTCCGGATCTGCAAACATATTAGCGGAAACAGATGCCGATGAACCCGTGGCAATAAGCAAGATAAAATCATCATCCACGGTGATATATGCAGTTGGGACCTGTACAGCCTCAAGACAAGACGCAAGCAGGATTCCAAGGTCGTCGTAATCACCGCTCAAACTGTTGAGTGTCTGAATGGGGTACTGTATGTAATCGAGCTGGTCCGAAAGGTGATAGTCAACATAGGGAGTGCTCTTGTCGCCAGAATATCTGATTCCACCCTGTCTGAGAGCCTCAAACATTGCGGCTGAAACCTGGAGATTGCGGCTCATACCTGTGAGGAAGCTGTTTCGTGCGGTTCCTGCGATGGCTTTTGCAACAGCAAGGATTTCCGGTGTCTCTGGTGCGATAAAGCTGCTGAGTGCCGCCACATCACCCCATGCAAATGCGTTTCGGCTTGCCACTGAAAGAATCACGTTGTGGGAGGATTTCATCTTTTTTCCGAGCATCTCGTACTCAACCTGCAGGTCGCAAAGAATCTTTCCGCTTTCCGTAAATCTGAGGATATCCGACGTGAAGTCCACGCTGACAGGAATTTCCACGGAAGAGTATTTTTTGATTTTTCGGACCGTTCCAGAATCCGCAGTGCTGCTTCCATATTTTCCTGCATTCAAGGTGAGCTTCACATTTGTGATTTCCGCACCGTTTCCATTTCTGAGCATGATTGTAGTCACTGGATTTGTCCTGTACGCATCCATGAAGATTGGATAAACAGCGTCATACTGATTGGAAGAAGCTGAGATACCGGCAGAACCACCCTTTCCGAGCGGAACCGTATATCTTACGCTGACACCCGCGTTTATCTGATTTGTAGTGATGTCGGAGGATTTCAAAAGAAGGAAGGAAGAGAATCCACCGGTGGCACTGACGACAAGAGAAGGACTGAATCTGAATCCAGCCTCTGCATAAGCCCTGTAATAAAGATCCGAATAAGAATCCATGCCAGTGTTTCCGTCCGGAGTGAGCTGATATACTCCACCCGCGATGCCGGCTCCCACGTAAAGTCTTGAAATGGGATAGTAATAGGCTCCGACACCAAGTCCACCGCCATAAATAAAGGAATTGCCGTCAAGACCGCTCATTGGAAGCATGGAAAAATGCCCCTCAAGTCCCGCCGTAAGAAATCCGAACAAATCCACGTCAGCTTGAAAGGTTGAGCCTGCTCCGAGCGTGTAATTGCTGCTCAACGGAATGTTAATCCCCGGAGAAACCCTAAATGTCAGCTCCATGGAATGTAAAGTCCACGTAGCACAGAACAAAAGTGCCGCTGAAATTAGAATTTTTTTTGCTTTGTTCATTTTTTACTCCTCGGCGGATGCCTATCTTTATTCAGAGAAGAGAAAATCGCCTTCCAAAACTATGATTAAGAAATTCCCACGCTGATTATTGAAGTTCCCTCAATGCAAAATCCCTTCCATACTATTATTATATAGCATTTTCAATAGATTTCAAGTACGGAAGCGAATTTTTGCAAATTTATGTTGTATGATGAAAATCATCAAAACCATTTTTGCATTTTTCTTCTATATAAAGCGTGCATTTTCCTATCTCTGTTTTTTTTCTGCACCGGAAAGTTTTCTTGCCGCCGCATGAATCATCGCTTCTATTAATGGAAGTATAAAAACATCACGGAAGAACACATAAGTGCATTTAGCACACCAAAAATACACCTTGTTTCTCCAAAGGGCACTAAATACGATCCCGACATTGGAGCAAGTTCGGCCTTTTCAACTCAGGTGGATTCTTCAGAAAAAGCCATAAGCGATTTAAACCCGGGCATTACGGCAAACAGCGCAGATGTTTTTGAAGTCGCCAAAGATTTAATTTCCGAAGGTGACTGGAAACTTGAGGTTGAAGGGAAAAAAGCAAAAAAATCTCTTGACAAAAACTACCATTCGGTCGTATTATATTAACCGATGAGTAGCACAAACAGAAAAAGCGACATTATCAAGGCGACACTGGAACTTGCTTCCGAAAATGGACTCGGCACTGTTTCCATGAATCAAATCGCGGACAAGGTTGGCATTTCAAAGCCCTCACTGTACAACCACTTTTCCTCCAAGGACGAGATTGTGCGCGAAATGTATTCCTTTTTGCGAAATCAGGCCAAGCAAAGTCTCGGGAACAACGGAATGGATTTTGACTCTCTTGGTGACGGACGCTCCCTAAAAAAAATCCTCACGCAAATGGTTGAATCCTACAAGCAACTTTGCACAAGTCCGGAAATGTTCATGTTCTATAAAATAATCATGTCCCAAAGGAGCATAGATAAAAGTGCCGCCGAAATCATGGTGATGGAAACAAAAGCCATGATCGATGCGACAAAAAAATTGTTTTATGCATTGCAGGTAAAAAACATAGCAAATTTTTACGACGCGGATGCAGCGGCCATTTCTTTTGCAATGGCGGTTCATTCCATAATTGATTTTGAGTGCGACTTGAATCAGATTGACGGCGGAGGAAAAAACTCAAAGGGACCGGAAAAAAATATGATGAAAAATTATATAGAAGAATTTTCCAGAATCTATTCGGCAAAGGAGGCTTGTAAAAATGGAAAGGAATGATTTTAACAAAAGTGCAAAAATCTGGATTTTAGCTTGCGGAGTTTTGAGCGCGGTCTTTTATCTCCTGCATGATTGCGTCGGTGCAAAATACTACCCGGGGTACAACTGGATGGCTCAGGCCGTAAGTGATTTAACGGCGGCGGATGCACCATCGCTTTCTGTCTCGGGAGTACTCTCGCACATTCACGGTATTTTTTCATGCGTCGCCTGCGCACTGATTTGCGTCTTTACAAAACAGCTCTGGGACAAAAAATCCGAAAGACTCCTGCGTCTTGGCATCTATCTTTTTGTACTGATGAACTGGATTTCAGCCATTGGCTACACTCTGTTTCCTTTGTCGGGAAGCAGATACGACGGAAGCTTTCAATCATTTGTCCATGTGTTTGTCGTAACCGTGCTTGTCGTTTTGCTTTCCATCGTTTCCCTAATCCTGATTGCGATCGGAGGATTCAAAAGCGGAAACAAAATCCTTGCGTGGCTTTCGGTCGCGGCCTTTTTACTGATGTTCATCGGTGCTGCAGGAAGCGGTGCGGTTCCAAAACAGTATTTCGGACTTGTCGAAAGATTCAGCACATACAGCGCGGTGATTTTTACGGCAATCCTTTCAATATGCGCATTTGCAAAATGCTCATTTGTAAAATGAACATTTGTTAAATGCGCATTTGTAAAATGCTCATTTGTTAAATTTGAAAATCAATAGGAGGAAAAACAAATGAAAAAAAATATTTTTGCGGCAGTCTTATGTGTCCTTACGGCTCTCTGCACGGGAAGTCTTTTTGCGGAAGAAAGTCCGAAGCTTAACAAAGTGACCGTGGAGATTACGAAGATCGAATCAGCGGAAGGAGAAATAATCCTTTGCATCTATGATTCTGCCAAGGCCTATGACAAAAGGATTTCATATCAAGAAGCGCGTCTTGAGCCAAAGCTTGGATCCATCACTTTCGAGACGGAACTTCCGGATGGTGATTTCGCTTTTATGCTCTGCCAAGACATCAACAAAAACGGCGAGCTTGACACAGGATTTTTAGGTATGCCAAAGGAGCCGGTCGGCTTAAGCAATTACGACGGAAAAAGCATTCCCGGCAAATTCAAAAAGCACAAGGTTTCCATAGACAGCGACAAAAAAGTCACAATTCCAATGGTAAGCTTCTAAAGGCCATGCCATTATAAGATTGCCGGGTCCGGCCCGGCAATGACAGGCTTTTATAAACCTCGAAATTGAGCCTACTTAGAAACTTTTCTTTCCCAAATCAATTATCCTAACGAATCAAACAAAACCCAAGTTTTTCCTCTGTCGTTAGTATGTGTTAATCTAAAACATGGTAGTGAGGGAATATG
>DFKI01000147.1 GCA_002373325.1 Treponema sp. UBA3649 | reverse complement strand
CAAGCTTCACGTGCTGGACAACTTCAACGCCGACGACTACTCTGATTTTATAGTCACCGACTACATTGACCGCCGCATCTCCACCCCGATGATTCGTGCCGCATACAGTCTTCCGGTCGCAAACCTCAACATGGAGGCAATTTACACACCTCTTCTTCCCACCGACCATTTTGCCACAGAGGGAAGATGGACACCCGCACAGGTAAATAGATTGACCGAGGCTGTAACTGCAAATGCGAAAGGTAAAGTTGCGTCATCCGTTGAAAGACTTGAAAAAGCACGCATGGAAGCGACGGAGGCCAGCACACTTAAAACTCTCATGGCGGCAGGAGACGCGAATGCCACAGCAGCACTGGCTGCAATGGTAACGGAGGCATACACATCAGGAAAAATCTCTTACGAGTTGCCGGAAGTTGTCGCATTGCTTGTCCAACAGGGTAAAAATCCAGCCACGGCAAGCGATGATGAAAAGCAAGCAGCGGCGAAACTCCTTCTCTCACAAAAATATTCCGAGTATCTGAGCAATGAGTTGAACGACGCGGAGACTTCCTACACTCTCGCACTCGCAAACGCAAACTCACTTTCTTCGGACCCGAGCGTAATCTACCCTGATCTTTGGACCCTCAACTATGGTCAGTTCGGCGGACGAATCACGGCAACAATCGGTCAAGTCGATTTGGGACTCAGCTATTACAACGGTTGGTTCAAGCGGCCATCCTTCAACGCATCGAAGCTTGACACTTTCCTTGCCTCATATCTTGCTGACGGCACAGTAACTGAGGATGAAAAATTCCTCGCCTACGACAAAAAGCAAACGTTCGGTTTTGAGGCATCATCAATCATCTGGCACTTCAACGTGCGCGGAGAGTTTGCCTACAATCTTACGGATGATGTGGACGGAACCGATCCTTGGGTGCACAACAACTCCATAGCATGGCTCGGCGGATTCGACATCGACCTTCCCTTCTGGAACGCGAACCTTAATGTGCAGGAGACAGGTACATTCATCCTCCACGGAGACGAGTGCGAAAAAAACAGCCTCGACGTTGACTACGCAAAGAACGGATATACCAACAACAAGATTGTCTGCAACTTCACCACGTCTTTCCTGAACGACAAGCTTTGCCCGGAGATTACCGCGATGTACGGCATTGAAAACGGAGATCTCGTGATTCTTCCGATCCTCGCATACAAGCCCGACCAGAATCTGACCCTCGCCGCAAAAGGAATGTACATCTGGTGCAAGGACGACGACAGTGAATTCGCCTCATGGAAAGACAACAGCTTCGTAAGTCTCTCGGCCCGCTATCAGTTCTAACTTTTAAATTTACCTCGGAAATCAGAAGTTTTTCGAGGTAAAATTTTAGATATTATTACTTAAAAAAGAAATCAGCAAGCAAAACCCTCCCTCTTTATGAAAAATCACAAAAAAATAAAAATCTCAGCAAAGTTGCTTTTTTACAGCAATATAAGATAATTATGATTTGAGATTTTTGACTAATTGGACCAAATAGACTTTTTATCACACTTTTTCATCATAAATTTATTAATTTTTTACTTAAATTTTCTCTTTTTTAGCAAATTTATTTGACTAATTTTCTTCTTTGGTTTATTCTAACTTTAGAATTAAGAAATTAAACAGGAGGTTTCTTATGAAAAAATTAGCTAAATCGGGAACTGTCTTTATGGCAGCACTTTCAATTTTCGCAATGGGATGCAGCAAAAAAACAGCAACTAAAGTAGAATCAACTGGCACTGCGACTTTGGATGTCTCTTATTCCGACATCGTGCTCGGAAGCACTGGAACAGATGTAAGCGCGACAATCAAGCTGCTCACCCACAGAACGGACATGCTCGACAGCACTTACTCAGGAACCACATGGGCAAAGTATCTCGCAGAATTCAACAAGCTCTACCCGAACATCAAGGTTGAGATTGACGGCATCACGGACTATGCAGGAACCGCACTTCTCCGCCTTCAGGACGCTTCCGGTAAATGGGGCGACATCATGATGATTCCGGCTGTTGACGCAAAGGATCTTCCTCAGTACTTCTTGAGCTTCGGCACGGTCGATGAGATGAAAAAACAGATCCGCTTCGCCGACCAGTGGACAAACGGAGGAAACACATACGGAATTCCTTCGACCGGAAACGCACAGGGAGTGCTTTATAATAAGAAGGTTTTTGCACAGGCAGGAATCACAAATGTTCCGAAGACACCCGAAGAGTTCATCGCGGCTCTCAGGCTCATAAAGGAAAAGACCGACGCAATCCCGCTTTACACGAACTATGCGGCTGGTTGGACCATGGGAGCGTGGGACGCCTACATCGGTGGAACAGCGACAGGAGACACTGAGTACATAAACAGAGTCCTGCCTCATGAGAAGAATCCATTCGCGAACAGGGGCGACGGAACCCATGCTTATGCAGTCTACAAGATTCTTTTTGACGCAGTTTCAGAGGGACTGATTGAGGATGACTACACGACGACGGACTGGGAAGGATGCAAGGGCATGATCAACCGCGGCGAGATTGGTACAATGGTTTTGGGCTCATGGGCTTTCACACAGATGCAGGGAGCAGGTCCAAATCCGGACGACATCGGCTATATGTCATTCCCGATTACGGTTGGCGGAAAGCAGTACGCATCGGCGGGTCCCGACTATTGTTTCGGAATCAACGCAAAGGCGGACGCAAATCAGCAGAAGGCATCCCTCATCTTCATCAAGTGGTTCACGGAAAAATCCGGGTTCGCTTACAACGAGGGTGGAATCCCCATTGCGGCAAGCGACAACAAATATCCGCCTGTTTACGCTGCGTTCGACGGAATCGAATTTGTGCCTGACACTCCTGCAGTCGCCGGTGAGGAGGATCTGATGAACGAGCTGAACTCAGACTCAGAGCTTGCAATCAACGCGGGTGGAAACATCAAGATTCAGGAAATCATCGAGCATGCTTACAACAAGGACAAATCCTTCGACGACATCATGGCCGAATGGAACGAAAAATGGTCAGACGCACAGTCCAAAAACGGTGTGAGCGTCAGATAGGATGATTTTTCCGGGTGGTTTTATCCGGATAGTCTGAAAATCAAAACGGAAATTCAGGCCTGCTTCATGGTGGGTCTGGATTATCCGAATCAAGAGGTTTCCAATGAACAGTTCAAAGTCAAAGCCAATTGGCAAACGGATATCAAACTTTTTCAAAAGCACAGGCGGACAGCAGAAGGTCATAATCGCGTGCTTCATACTGATTCCAATAGTGCTGCTTGTCACATTCACGTATCTGCCTTTCGGAGAAATGGTCAGCTTCAGTTTCTACAAGATGAAGTATGTGGGCTCAAGAACTTTCGTGGGTCTTCAAAATTACAAGGACATGTTCACGAGAAAGGACATCTTCCAGTCGCTCAAGCTAAGTCTTTATTACATGGGCGGTTCGGTCCTCCAGCTTGTGCTTGCCCTTTTCCTTGCGACGCTGCTGAGTTTCAAGACAAAATTCGGCAATCTGTTCAAGGGTGTGATGTTTTTTCCCTATCTGATAAACGGAATCGCAATCGGATTCATCTTCAAGTTTTTCTTCACGCACGGATTCGTCCTGGACACTGTGCTAAGCTGGTTCGGTCTCCCCATTGACAGTATGCCCTACTGGCTCAGGACCCAGGGTCTAAACAACGTATGTCTTGTGGGTACTTCGGTGTGGCGCTACCTTGGACAAAACATGGTGCTTTTCATCGGCGCAATCATGTCGGTGGATCCCTCGCTTTATGAGGCCGCGGAGATTGACGGAGCATCCAAGCTGCAGCAGTTCAACCACATAATCCTTCCGAGCATAAAGACAATAATCACCTTGAACCTCATTCTTTCCATCACGGGTTCTCTGAGCGCATTCGAGCCGCCTTATGTAATCACGAAGGGAGCGAACGGCACGGGAACATTCTTCATAATCATGGACAAGGTTGCGCATACGGACCAGAAAGTTGGACTTGCCTCCGCCATGGCAGTCTTCCTTCTCGCAATCATCTTCATCGTCACAACCATACAGAACGTCGTTTTCAAATATGCGTTCAGAAAAACTGGAACGGACAACAACAAGAACGGAGGAGTTTTATGAAAAGACATCACTACACAGCAGGAACGGTCATTTCCACCGGATTCAAATATTTCTCGCTGGTTTTCTTCGCATTCTGGTCGGTCCTTCCAATCATCTCATGCCTGATTACGGCATTCAAGGGTGATGCGGAATATCAGTCCACTTCGGTCATGGTTCTTCCAAAGGTCTGGGCATTCGGCAATTTCGTAAAGGCATTCACAACGGCTGGAATGGGACGTGCGTTCATCAACTCGGCCCTGGTCCTTTTTTTCGTGCTACTGGGCTCAATCCTCATAAGCTCACAGCTCGCATTTGTCCTAAACAGATTCAAGTTCGTCGGTAACGCCCTTATCCGCCGTCTTTTTCTGCTCGCCACACTTCTTCCCGGAGTCGCCATGCAGGTCGCCGTCTACAAGATTATGGGAAATCTTCATCTGATAAACCATCTTTACGGCTACATCATAATGATGACGGGAACGGATGTCATCTCAATCTACATCTTCATTCAGTTCATGGAAAACATCTCCACATCGCTTGACGAGAGTGCAATCATGGACGGAGCGAACTACTTCACGATTTACTGGAAAATCATCCTTCCCCTCCTCAAACCTGCGATCGTCACGTGCATGATTCTGAAAGGGGTCGGAACTTACAACGAGTATTACGGGGCGGCACTCTATCTTCAGTCGGCAAAACTCAAGACAGTCGCCATTTCGCTCTACACATTCACGGGTCCTTTGGGCAACAAGTACAATCTGATTTGCGCAGGTGTAATCATTTCGCTCATCCCGGCCCTGATTGTATTCCTCCTCTGCCAGAAACAGATTTACACTGGAATAACGGCGGGCTCGGTCAAGGGATAAAAACTGTGCGATTGCATGATTGCGCTTGCATGATTGCGCTTGCATGATTGCGCTTGGATGAAAATGTGAAAAAACGATAATTGACATTTTAAGATTTCCTTGTGAAAATTTAAAATCTACTTTTCAAATGTCGGTTTCTGTTGTATAATAATAGAAGTTTTAGACATTTTGGAGGTTAGAATGGCACACAGTGACTCACAGATCAAGGAAATCATCGGGAAACTCACGCTTGAGGAAAAATGCGGACTTCTTAGCGGCTCGGATTTCTGGCACACAAAGTCAGTCGAAAGACTAGGCATACCGAAAATCATGGTGAGCGACGGTCCTCACGGATTGAGAAAACAAGATGAATCCTCTGCGGGGGTGAACGACAGCATACAGGCGGTCTGTTTTCCTGCTGCATGTGCCACGTCAGCCTCTTTCAGCAGGGATTCCTACGCCAAGCTGGGTTCCGTACTTGGGGATGAGTGTCAGGCAAAGGATGTCTCCACAATCTTGGGACCTGCAATCAACATAAAGCGTTCCCCTCTTTGCGGAAGAAATTTTGAATACATCAGCGAGGATCCCTATGTTGCCGGAGAACTTTCTGCTTCTTATATAAATGCGGTTCAGGAAAAACACGTGGGAACCTCACTCAAGCATTTTGCGCTGAATGACCAGGAATACCGCCGCCTCACGAATTCATCGGATTGCGACGAAAGGACAATGCGAGAAATCTATCTGAAGGGATTTGAGATTGCGGTAAAAAAATCCCAGCCCGCCACAATCATGCACAGTTACAATCTGATTAACGGAACCTATGCGGGTGAAAGCAAATGGCTCATTAGCGATGTCCTCAGAAAAGAATGGGGATTCAAGGGGCTTGTGATGAGCGACTGGGGTGCGGTCTCCAACAGGATTGATGGAGTAAAAGCCGGCACGGACCTTGAGATGCCATCCTCCGACGGAATCAATGACGCGAAAGTTCTGAAAGCAGCAAAGGACAATCCCGAGCTTGTGAAAAAAATCGACGAGTGCGTGTTCCGCATCCTGCGCTGGGTCTATGATTTTGAGGACAACAGGCAGAAAGGAGAGTTCAACATCGAGCAGCACCACAAGATTGCGCGTGAGATTGAGGAAGATTCCATTGTCCTTTTGAAAAACGACGGAACCCTGCCCCTTGACCCGGCCACATCAGGGAAGATTGCGGTCATCGGTGAATTCGCCAAGTGTCCGAGATTCCAGGGAGGAGGATCAAGCCACATCAACACAAAGACAGTCTCAAACGCATTCGAAAGTCTTGAGGCATACGGACTTAAATTCACCTACGCGAAGGGATTTTCTGCAGAACCGCCGAAAGATAAAAACCAGGCAGCAAAAGAAGCTCTGGAACTTTCCGAAGAGGCTCTCAAAGCAGCGTCAGGATGTGACACAATCCTTGTTTTCGCAGGACTTCCCGACAGTTTTGAAAGCGAAGGATACGACAGAAAGCACATGGATCTTCCGGAAGAGCAGAACGAGCTGATAAAAAAACTCTGCGCCACAGGAAAAAAAGTCACCGTAATCCTGCACAACGGTTCGCCTGTAACTATGCCGTGGGCAAAAGACGTGAACGCAATCCTTGAGCTTTATCTTGGTGGAGAAGCTGTTGGAGAGGCCGCCGCAAATGTTCTTACAGGACGTGTGAACCCAAGCGGAAAACTTGCGGAGACATTCCCGGTCAGACTTGAGGACACACCATCTTTCCTCAATTTCGCGAATGACAAAAAACACACGGTATATGCCGAGGGAATCTTCGTGGGGTACCGCTGGTATGACACAAGAAAAATGGACGTGCTCTTCCCATTCGGACACGGACTGAGCTACACAACTTTCGAATACTCAAATCTGCGCCTGAGCTCATCCGACATTTCTGACGACGGAAAAATCACCGCCACAGTCACCGTAAAAAACACAGGAAAAATTGACGGAAAGGAAATCGTGCAGCTTTACGTGTGCGACAAAACACAATCAGTCACAAGGCCTGAAAAGGAACTCAAAGGATTCGAAAAGGTGTTCGTTCCGGCAGGAAAATCCGTTGACGTAAGCTTCGAGCTGGACAAATCAAGCTTCGCATGGTACAACACGGACTTGAATGACTGGTACGCGGCATCCGGGGAATACGAAATCAAAGTGGGGCCTTCATCAAGAGACCTGCCCCTCTCATCCACGGTCAGATTCACGACAAGCGTAAGACTTCCACTCGAAATCACCCTTGACACGACTTGCGGAGATTTGCTCAAGGACGAAAGGACAAAGGGCATACTGAACAAAGTCTTTGAGTCACAAAAGAGCAAGCTTGAAGGAGGAAGTACCGTATCAGAGGAAGCCATCACGGAGGAAATGAGGATAAACATGTTGGACGGCCATCCGCTAAGGAACGTCATCTCATGGAGCCACCTGAGCGAGGAAGCCGCGGAAAAAATGATGGCAGATTTGAAAAAAGCTGTCACCGAATAAATCCTTTTTGCAAGTTTTTTGAAAAATATACAACAGCCCGGTCTTCAAAAAATGGGGGCCGGACATAATCCGGAGATGAATGCTTATGAAAAAAAGATTTTTGATTCTGATTGCTCTTTGCACGCTTGTCTTTTCTGGATGTGACTTCGGTAACAGAGTTTCAAGGGACATCTCTCACGGCTGGAAAATTCAGGAAGGAGACTCTCAAACCTGGTCGGAAAAATCCTTCGATGACTCATCATGGGATGAAACCGACTTGAAGCACATCACTATTCCCAAAAGCGGATACTGCTGGCTGCGTAAATCCATCTCAATTCCTTCCACATTAAAAAAGGACTCTCTCTGGCTCGGTGTGGACCGTGTGAACAGCGCAGTTGAAATCTATGCGAACGGAACCTACATCGGAACCGTGAACTCCATGCCTCCGAATTATTGCGTAAGAACCGAAAGACAAAATGACATCCTCATTCCCTCCTCACTGCTTGAGGATGATACCGTAAGCCTTGCGTTCAGGGTCTACACTTCTGCTGATAACACCAGCTTCACATTCCTTACTCTCGACAACGCGACGGAAGCATATTTTGAAAATCACGTCCACAATATTTTTTCCGAAAAAATCTTCCTCGTCATTACATTCATCTGTCTTTTCCTGATGATTTCCACGTTCCTGCAATTTCTTGGGAACCGTAGCGAAAAGACCTATCTTTTTTTCTCGCTTGCCCTGCTTTTTGTAAGCATCTATTTCTATGACCTTGGAGCCGAGCACATTTTCCTTAACTACGGAATCCACCGCTCAATCAGCCGCGCAAGTCTTCCCGCAAGTCTCAGCTTCACCATGCTTTTCCTGAATTCATTTTTCAACCGTCCGCACAAAAAAGGACTGCTCATCTCCATGCTGAGTCTGGACATACTGATTTTCACAAGCTACTTGATTTCCATAAACAAGAATTCCACGCTGGAGCTTCTTTTCAAACTCTACCTGCTTTTCATAATCGTCGTAATTGTCTACGGGCTTGTCATCTCCGCGAAAGCATACAGGAGAAAACAAAAGGAGGCCGGAGTCATCTTCATCGGATATTCGGTAGCAAGTCTCCTCGCCGTCTATGACATTGTTTTCATGCTCACAAACAGGATTCCTTTCATGTGGTTGCAGGGAATAGCGTTTTTCGTGCTCGACCTTGCCATATTCCTTACGCTCAACCTTCGCTCCACAAAATCCCAGATTGAAGTCCACAAGCTGATTGAAAAGACCATGAAACAGAGGGACCGGCTCAAGGAAGTTTTCTCCAGCGCAAAACAGATGATAAACGAAACCATGCAGATTGCCGATGCCCTTGAAAAATCCGTTGACTCAGTTTCCTCGGCGGCTGAAAAATCCGGGGAGAATGTCTCAAGAATCAAGGAGTCCATAAAAGAGCAGTCGGAGATTCAGAGAAAAACAGAGGATGCTGTCCACGGACTCACGGATTTTCTCTCGCGTCTTGAGAAAGAATTCGACGTGTCATCAGAAAGCATAGAAAAAACCGCGAGCAGTACAAAGCAACTCATGGAGGGAATCGATGCTGTAGGAGGAGGAATTTCCACAGCGGCAGAATTCTCCACCTCGCTCAGTTCCATGACAAGCAACGGAACCCGGGACATGAAGGAGCTTTCCGAGCTGATGAGCAAGATTCAGAACTCCTCCAACGAAATCCTTTCTGTCGCATCCACACTGGATGATTTCGCGCAGCAGACGGACCTTCTTTCAATGAACGCATCCATCGAAGCGGCCCATTCCGGTGAGGCAGGAAAAGGATTCGCCGTAATCGCACACGAGATAAAAAATCTTGCAGCACAGACCTCCGCATGGTCGTCAAAAATCGGAGAGATTATCACGAGCGTCATAGAGGAAATCAACGGGGGCGTAAAGCTGACGGAAAAAGTGAACTCCACACTCTCAATGATTATGGCGGGAGCCTCCCAAAGTGCGGAAAAAGTCTCGGTTGCTGCATCAAGCATAAAGGAACAGCAGATGGCGGGTCAGGAGCTTGCTACGGAATCAGTGCTTTTGAGCGAGTCGGCGTTGCGTATGAAAAAGGAAGTGTCGGCACAAAGCACATTCTCAAGCGACGTCATGGGAAACATGGAGAATCTTTCGCAGGCAACAGAGGCAGTAACACAGGCAAGCGAAAGCATTACGGATGGAACCAGGACATTGAGCGATGAGGTGGAGTCCATGAAAACTCTGGCACTGAGAACACATGAGGCGGCAAAGAAACTCCAGGCACTTATGGAACAGTAAAATTCGGTTTATTGCTGAGGATTGAAAATCAAGAAGGAACGGAACAATGCTCCTCGCTTCCATGCCCTGAATTTTTTCCAGAAAGGAGCATCTCCTCCATGGTGTGCCAGCCAAGGACAGCGCATTTTACACGGGCCGGCATGTGGCTTATGTTCTTCAATGACGCAGCCTCATCAAGCTCCTCAAGCTCGGAGTCATCCACAACCTCACCTTTTATCATCCGCATGAAAAGGGATGAAAGACGCAGAGCCTCATCCTTGCTTTTTCCTATTATGTCATCAAGCATCATGTCCACGGAAGCCTGGCTGATTGCGCATCCCGAGCCGTTAAAAGTTCCTTCCTCCACGATACCCTGCTCGTTGATTTTCAACTGCAAGTAAATGTTATCTCCACAACTTGGATTCACACCACGCAGAGTGAGACTGGGATTTTCCATGACACCCTTGTGCACGGGGTTCAGATTGTGCTCGTTCAAAATCTCCGCATAAAGTGATTTCAAATCCATAAAAACCTCCCGTCAAACAATTCCCGCTATGCTGAAGTCCAGCCTTCTTGACCGCACGGACATCACAAGCCCCAGAGCGACGGAATTCGTGACGAACGCCGATCCTCCGTAAGAGACAAACGCCAAAGGAATTCCGGTTATGGGCATCATTCCCATGGTCATTCCCACGTTCACCATAAAGTGAAAAAAGAACATCCCCAAAAAACCTGCGCTTATCAGATTCCCGAAATAATCCGTCGTGTTTCGTGCCGTGGAAATAATCCTGAACAAAATCATCAGGTAGGCCGCAAAAACAAGCATACATCCCAAAAATCCGAATTCCTCCGCCAGAATGCTGAAAATAAAGTCTGTGCTCTGTTCCGGAAGATAACGGTAATGGCTGTGAGTCCCCATCAAAAATCCCTTGCCGGTAAACTGTCCCGATCCGATGGCAATCCTTGAGTTGATGATATTCCATCCTGACTTCTTCGGATCCACATAGGGATCGAGGAAGACTATGAGACGCATCACCTGATACTCCTGAAGAAATTTCCGGGCCACGACAGAAAGAAGAAGAGACACGAAAATACATCCGAAGGCATAGGCAATCCAGTAGAAATACTTTCTCTTGAAAAGCAAAAGTCCGAGAGCTCCAATAAAGGCGACCATGAGAGTTGCTGCGGCCACAATCATAAAAAGCCGTTTGTTCAGAAGGATATTGACAAGCAAAAATGGCTTCTGGTAGATTTTCTCCTGCCAAGCCGGAAGAACAGCAAGAATAACGGTAAGCATACCAGTCATAAGGAAGAGAACCAGATAGCGGATTGGAATGTCAGCCATAAAACAGATTACGATGAAAATGGGGATGTAGACCATCGCGGATCCGAAATCAGGCTGCTTCAAAATCAGTCCGATCGGGAGGGCCAAAATCAAAAGAGAGATGAGAAAACGCTTCAGACCCGAATCCTTGCGAGACTTCTCCAGATACCATGCAAGGAAAAGCGTAAAAGAAACCTTTGTGAACTCAGCCGGCTGTAGATTTATGGGACCGAGATTAATCCAGCTCCTGGCTCCATGGCTGATTATACCGAATTTCAGTGTGAAAATCAGCAGAAGCACGGAAAAACCGGCAAGCCACGGAATGTACCGCTTGAGTTTTCTGTAATCAATTATGGCAAGAACGAGCATCGCAATCAACCCGGCGACGCACCAGATAATCTGCTTGATATAATCCAGTCTGTGCTTGGGCTGCATGACACCGGAAGAGTCGATTCCCGAAGAATAGATGAAAATCACGCTAAGCGTTCCCAATATAAGGACAGATGCAATCATGGCAAAATCAAACAACTGAAGTGGTTTTGTTTTCATTATTCCTGACCTCCCGCGGCATCCTGTATCATGTAGGCAAATCCGAGCTCTTTGCTGGCCTCCTCAAAAGTCTGATTCTCAAAAATTCCTTGAATGACTATATTTGTCGCATAAGGAGCCCACCATTCCCAGTTGTTCACGGCCTCAACCATTGTCGTAACAACAAGCTGATCCTCAAGAGGCGCGTCAAAGGGAGCATAGGCCACCATCCAAGAGTGCCAGCGTTTTTCCTCGTCACGTCCGACCTGAGCAGTACCAGTTTTTCCGGCAATCTGAATCTTTTTGTTTCCCATCGGATAAGTTGCCGTACCGTCCGTAATCATGTAGCGCAAATATCTCTGCACGGTTTTCCAGACTGATTTTTCCACGGTTGACTCATGCAGGACCTCCGGCTCCACGCTCTGAATAAGGTCGTTCGTATTCGGATCGCGGACTTCCTTCAAAAGATGAGGCTTGTAAATGACCCCGCTGTTGCAAACCATCGCCATCATGTTCGCCACATGAAGAGGAGTCGCAAGCATGTTTCCCTGTCCGATTGAAATGTTCATCGTATCACCGAGAGTCCATTTGTCGTTTTTGTTCTCCCTCTCCTTCCATTGTGCGGTCGGAACCAATCCTGTCACATGAGAAGGCAAATCAATCTCAAGGCTCTGCCCGAAACCGAACTCCATAGCATAGGATGATATGATGTCAACACCAAGATAATCCCTACCGACAATCCAGTAATAGACATCGCACGACTGAGCCAGGGCATTCTTCAAATCAAGCCACCCATGTCCGCTCTTCAAGTGGCAGTTCCACAGTCGGTTTCCATAAAAAAGATTTCCCTTGCACTCAACGGGTTTATCAGCGGGAAAAGCTCGCTCGGAAAGAATGGCCGTCGTCATGATGGTCTTGAAAGTAGACGCGGGAGGATAGGATGAACCCACGGCACGGTTCAAAAGAGGCTTGTTCGGTGCGTTCACATATCGGTAATACTCCTGCGACGAATTCTCTCCGGAAAGCAGGTTTGAGTCAAAGTATGGATAAGTCACCATGGCAAGAACCTCTCCGGTTGACGGGCGTAAAACCACAACGGATCCCACCCTGTTGCCAAGGGCTTCCTCCGCAAGCTTTTGTATGCGCGTGTCTATAGTGAGCACAAGATTCTTTCCCATCTGTGGAGGAACGACAATCGGCTCCTCGTCTATCAGTCTTCCCCTTGCATCGGTAAGACGCGTCTCGCTCCCCGGAATTCCCTGCAAAAGCCTGTCATACTGCTTTTCAATGCCCGTCTTTCCGACCTCATAGTTTCTTGTGTATCCGTCGTTGTTCATCAGTTTCAGCTCTGTCGCACTGATTTTACCCACGTAGCCCAGTATGTTGCAGATTGAGCCGGTCTCAAGATAGGAGCGAATCGGCTTGTTTTTCCATGACACGCCGGGAAGATCAGTCAGATTCTCCGCGATGTTGCTGATTACGTCAAGAGGAACGTTGATTTTGATTTCCTGCGCCTGGAAGCTGTCCCTTTTTCCGAGAGTCTTTTTGTCGATTACACTTTTGGAAATCCCCAGGAATTCAGCGAGTTTGGTCGCAACTGTATCGTACTGACCAGAAGGAATCTCTCCCGGACGAAGCTCGACCACGAAGGAATCCCGGTTCACGACGATGGGATTGTCTCCGTTCCTGTCATAGATTTCTCCTCGCTGTGCATCAAGGATTGTAGGGGTGCTCGTCATCTTGACAGCCTGATCCTTCCAGTATCCTCCGTTCGCAATCTGCATGGAATAAAGTCTAAGCGTGTAGAAAGCAAACAGAGCCACAATCAATATGGAAAGAAAGGCAAGACGGGCATTTCTTTTTCCAATGTCATCAGAACCATCGTGCAGTACGTCACTCATAATCAGGAAACAGCCTCCGTCTGCAAAACAAGAGTTTTCTGGAAAATGCTCAAGAACTTAAAAACAAAGGGAGTCAACACTGCATTGACGCAGATTTGAAAGAGGAAGATCCATGAAATCAGATTGAACCGGATTACGCCGGTCGGGAAAAGGAAGGAAAGCACGAAAAGAATCAGACCCTTCGCCACTGTTCCAAGGATTCCAAGAAACAAGGAGATAAAAAATCCGTCTGAATTCACGGTTCTGCTGAAAAGTCCTGCTATATATCCAATCAGAGTCCTGAAAAGACAGTTCAGTCCGAATGGGGCTCCGCTCAGAAAATCAAGGAAAAGACCTGAGACGAATCCAGTGCCCTCGCCGATGAGCTTTCCGTTGTGCAAAGAAAAATAAAGCAGACATATAAGGCTCAAATCCGGAACCACGGGCAAAATGGAGATGTTGGAGAGAATGGCGGACTCAATCATTGCCGTCACAAAAAGAATGAACACGCTCAAAGAAAAAGACTTAATCATTTTCAGCCACCTCCGCAACAGTTTCCCTGTCGTTGCTCAAATCAGGATCCACGATAAGAACCGTCTCAAGCTTGGAAAAATCAAGGATAGGCTTCAGCTCGATGTCAAGGGAGGAATCGTATTCGAGCGACTCGATTTTGGAGATTGTGCCGACCGGGACATCCCTCATGTAGTTACCGTTCTCGCCGGAAGTTACTACGATATCTCCACGGCTCAACTCGGAAAAGGACCTCTTGTTTATGTAGCTCATGGAAAGAGGCTTGTCCACGGATCCTCCGCCGCTGATGATTCCAATCTCCCTCGAACTCTGCATCCTCGCAGAAATATTGCATTTGCTGTCATAAATCGGCATAATCTGGCTGGTGACAAGTCCGACCGTCACGATTTTTCCCACGACACCGACGTTTCCGTTCTGAATCGCTATGACGGGAAGTCCCTTTTTCACCCCGTTCCGCACGCCCTTGTTGATTGTTATGGAGGAATAGAGACTGTCAGGATCACGACCGACAATCTGAGCCGCGATGTTTTTATGCTCAAGCGACATGGCGAAATCAAGCTGCTCGCGCAAAAGCTCGTTTTCCTTCCTTATCTCAACGTTGTTCCTCTGCAAGTAATCATAATTTGCAAGTTTTTCCTTCATCTCCGCATATTCTTTTTTCATGACAAAAAGATCCTGTATGCCGCGGAAAAAACCGACCACTCCCCTTGAGACTGTATTGACTCCGCTCTGCACTGTGGACATGACAGTGAAGCCAACCTTATTGAAATCCACAAGGAACCCGCCTGATGAAAACCCCAGCAGAAGACCGCTTATAAGCAGCAATACAACGAGAACAAGTTCAGGAAACTTAAAGCGAAAATTATGTTTCATCTTTCTTCTATATAATATCAGCTGTTCAGACTGTCATAGATTGAACGGTTGGAAGAAATGTCCTTGAAAAGCTCAAAGGCCTGACCCGCACCGACAGCGACACATTCCAGCGGCTTTTCAACAAGGATGACAGGAACGGAAGTTTCCTTTGATATGAGCTTCTGAAGTCCCTTGAGCATGGAGCCTCCTCCAGTCATAACGATTCCACGCTCAACGATATCGGCCGCAAGTTCCGGCGGTGTACGGCTAAGTGTCTTCTTGATTTCCTCGACAATCTTGTTGATTGGCTCCTTGAGAGCGTCACGAACCTCAACGGAATCCACCTCAAGTCTGCGTGGAAGACCGGTAATGGCATCGGTTCCCTTGATTTCCATCTTGTCTATGTTTTTGTCCGCGATTGCAGAACCGATCTCAACTTTAAGTCTTTCAGCCTGTCCCTGTCCGATGATGAGGTTATGGACCGAGCGCACGTGCTTCATAATCGCCTCGTCGAACTCATTTCCTCCGGTGCGGATTGAACTCGTGATGACCATTCCGCCCAAGGAGATTACGGAAACCTCAGTAGTTCCTCCACCGATGTCACAAACCATGTGTCCTGCAGGCTCGTAAATTGGAATCTGGGCACCGATGGCAGCTGCAAGGCTTTCCTCTATGACCTCAACATCCTTTGCCCCCGATTTCATGGCAGCAGCAAGGACAGCATCGCGCTCCACCTGGGTAATGCAAGAGGGGATTCCAATCTTCATGCGAGTTGATTTAAAGAAATGATGTCGCGGCATGATTTTGGCAAGGAAGTATTTTATCATCTTCTCGGTTGCGTCACTGTTTGAAATAACTCCGTCCGCAAGTGGTCTGATTGCCACTATGTTTCCAGGAGTCCTCCAGAGCATCTGCTTTGCCTCGGCACCGACCGCCACCACACGTCCGGTTCCCTTTTCCTCCGCGACGACCGAAGGCTCATCAATCACGATGCCCTGACCACGCACATAAATCAAGGTGTTGCAAGTCCCCAAGTCGATTCCTATATCAGTCGTAAAATTGTCCAAAAATCCCATCTATGTAATCCTCCAAATTTATTAGCTGTACTCAGCAATTTTAAGTCTCGATTTCTTATGATTTCCATCCAGATTCAGAGCACGTCTCCACTCGAACCTGGCACCAACCATGTCCTTTTTCTTCTCACAGATTACACCGAGACCATAGTGGGCATCCGCCCTGACAGATCCTGGTATACTTTTGTCCTCGGAAATCTCCTCAAACACTTTTTTCGCCTCATCATACTCTTTTTCTTCCATAAAAATCTGGGCAAGGAGAAATTTACATCTGAGGCGTAAGTCAACGTCTTTTGTGATGTCGGCAGCTCTCTGCAAATACTGCTTTGCCGTTCCACCCTGATTATTGTTGCAGTACTGCTCGGCTATGGCAAGAAGCAAAGTGTCAGAGTCCCCCCTGCTGGCAAGCGCGTGACTGAATGCATCGATGCTTTTCTGGGTTTCCTCCAATCCGGCATAGCTCAGTCCCAGATATTCGAACGTGTCTTTTGCCTCGAAACCGTCGTTCTGGCATGCAAGAAGATATTTGATTGCAAGGTCGGAATAGTAATGCTGGGACTCGGTGTCCTTGTCTTTGTAAAAATCAGTGTGGACGGAGGTGACATCCTTGTAAAAATACGAGAGACCGAGCATGTATTCAATCTGGGGCTTTGATTCCTCTTTCGCATATTGAAGAGCAATCCGCAGGTTGATTATGGCCTCGTCAAGCAGATTCTGATACTCGGCGTTATCCGTCTCCGAAACAGCAAGTCGGAAGGCACTGTAACCGTGGAAAGTCCTCGCTGCGTTATGAAGGAAGTTTTTTTCCAAAATCCGCGCGGATATATCGTAGACTTCCTTGTAGTTGCGGGCATCCCAGGCATCATAAAGATTCGAGACCCTTTCTTCGGAGTAGAATTTGTTGAGAAAATATTTATGGGAAAACTTCCAGACGGCAATGCACAAAAAAACAGTCAGCGCGACAAAAAGAACGGCCAGCAAAATCCGTCTGATACGTTTTGAAGACTTTGTATTTACATTTCTTCCCCGTTTCATAAAATCACCCATTTTTACTATTGCGGAGCTGCCAATCTCCGTCCCCGAAATCAAAAAAAAAGGATATGGTAAGCCGGGTTCTGGTATGCGGAAAAACCGCACATGGTCATCTATCCGCGATACCGGTCGCCCGGTACCTCCAGCAATCTACCCGCAGTATAAGTCCGGAAAGCCAAACTGCTGCATGATTTTGCTCCAGAT
>DFKI01000156.1:2981-8061 GCA_002373325.1 Treponema sp. UBA3649 | reverse complement strand
AAGAAGGACTATCACCGCCTCATCGGTCATCGCGAGCAGTATACCAAGGTGACTGTAAAGGAAATCGAGGCATAAGGTTCTTCCGTGACTTCAGTTCTTTTGGTGTGTGACAGTTTCGGAGCGCTGAAAAGTTGTTCTGCAAGCGGTCATGCGGGCTTGGATGTTCGGGGACGCGATATTGTCTGTGCGGCGGAATCACATCTGCTGAGGACTGCAATGGAGCTCCTTGACGAAAGCGAGGGACTGAATCTTCTGTCGGATGTTTCATCGCGGGGGAAACTCGCATTTTCCGTGGAAATTGAACATCCGTCTTCCGCTTTGACAGAGCGGTTGAAATGCACGGCGGATTTTTTAAGGATTGGCATGAGAATGCTTTCCGAAGAATATCCTGAGTACGTGCAGTTGCGAGAAATTACCGAATAAACAAACTGGTCTTTCCAGTGGAGGATTAAAATGGGACGTAGTAAAGGTGGTAGCGGTGCCAAGAACGGACGCGATTCCAATGCCAAAAGATTGGGCGTAAAAAGATACGGTGGAGAGCTGGTCAGCGCAGGTTCTATCCTTGTTAGACAGCGCGGAACACGCATTCATCCGGGTGACAATGTAAAGCGTGGCGGTGACGATACACTCTATGCCATTGAGAACGGAAAGGTTGTCTATGGAGAGCGCAAGAACCGCAAATATGTTTCTATTGAGCCTGTTGCGGAAGAAAGCAAATAAACAGTTTCCGCATTTCTGAACAAGTTTTAGAGTGCTCTATGGATTTCACGATGCTCAGTGTGACTCGGATCATGCTGGGCATTTTTTTATTTCGGATGGAGGTCGCTATGATTCAATTTGCAGACGAGGCGAACATTAAGGTAATCTCGGGAAAGGGAGGAAACGGATGCATTTCGTTCCGTCGGGAAAAGTATATTCCGAACGGTGGACCGAACGGCGGAGACGGTGGCAGGGGCGGCAACGTTATTTTTTGCGTAAAGCGTAATCTGCGCACACTCTCACACCTCCGCTATCATCCCATTTTCAAGGCGAAGAACGGGGGCGACGGTCAGGGATGGAACCGTTACGGAAAGGACGGCGATGATGTGATTATTCCAGTTCCACCGGGGACTACAATCCGTGACGCGGAGACAGGCGAGCTCATTCATGATTTTACGACGGAAAGCGAGAACGAGGAATTTCTTTTTCTTGAGGGCGGAAAAGGAGGATGGGGCAACGTGCATTTCAAATCGAGCACAAATCAGGCACCGCGCTACGCTCATCCAGGAAAACCCGGGGTGGAAAGGGATTTGAAGGTGGAGCTTTCAATCATGGCGGATGTGGGACTTGTAGGATTTCCGAACGCAGGAAAATCAAGTTTGCTTGACCTTTTTACAAATGCCCGGCCTAAAATCGCACCCTACCCTTTTACGACGAAGGTTCCGAATCTGGGAGTGCTGCATGTGGACCAGGACACTGATTTAATCATAGCAGACATTCCGGGAATCATCGAGGGAGCATCCGAGGGCGCGGGATTGGGAATCAGATTTTTGAAGCACATCTCACGCACAGCCGGACTTCTTTTTATGATTGACTGTTCCGATGACTCTTGTCTTACGGCATACAAGTCGCTTCTAAAAGAGTTGGAAAGTTTCGGAGGCGGACTTCTAGAAAAACCAAGGATTGTGCTCTGCAACAAGATTGACATTGAGGGAGCCGCAGAACGGGCAGAAGAAGTGAGAAGAAAAATCAGGGAGGAGGAGCCGGATGTTTCGGTTCTTGCTCTTTCGGTCGCAGAAAGGACAAACATAACTCCGGTAAGGAAGGCCATAGTCGAGATGGTTGAAAAAATGGAGAACGGGCAGAAATCGCTTTCGGAGCAGAATTCGGAAATCAAAAAGAAATCTTTCATGGAAGGTCGCTCGGTGGATGATTCCATGGAAGTGCAGTTTCCGGGGAGCGAAGCGTAAAATATGAGAATCGCGGTTCTTGGAGGCACATTCAATCCCCTGCACATAGGGCATCTGGCTCTGGCTGATGAAGTCTGCACGTCCTTGGGTTATGACAGGCTCCTTTTTGTCCCTGCGTTCAGACCTCCGCACAAGGAGATGGCGGATTCCATTTCGGCAAAAGACCGTCTTGAGATGGTACGGCTCGCATGTGGGGATGATGAGAGATTCATGGCGGAATCCTGTGAGATTGACCGGGGCGGTGTTTCCTATACATTCGACACGATATGTTATCTGGAAAAAAAATATGCGGGCCAGATTGATGGAAAAATCGGTCTTGTGATGGGGGACGACCTGATTCCGGGCTTTCCTCTTTGGTACAGGGCCGAGGAGCTTTCCCAAAAATGCGACCTGATTCTGGCTCTACGTCCGCAGGTGGAATCCTCATCCGGGCACGAAAACTCACATTCAGGGGGATACGGCTCGGTTCCTCATGCGACAAGGGACTCATCCGGGAAAGTGATTTTTGATGTTTCGGCGAATCCTCTTTTCAGGAACGCTCTTTCGGTGAAAAATCCGGAGCTGGTGCTAAGTTCCACGGAAATTAGGACGAGAATCTCAGAAGGAAGGGCTTTCAGGTATCTTGTACCTTCTGCGGTTTTCGGTTATATTATAGAAAGAAGGTTATATGGAAGCGATAGACAGCGAGACCTTTGAGAAGGTTCGTAAATATGCCATGGGAGCCGAAAAAATCTCCAGATTCGAACATTCCATGCGGGTGGCGGAAACAGCCCGGAGGATGTGCGGAATATACGGTGGGGACGGTGACAAGGCGTATTTTGCTGGGATGGCCCACGACATGTGCAAGGATCTCGATGACGAGACGCAGATTTCACTTGCTTCCAAGGACGGAAATCCAATCTCCGGGACTGAGCGTAAAAAACCGTCGCTTTTGCATGGTCGTGCCGCGGCAGTTTTGCTAAGACGTGATTTCGGAGTTCAGGACAAGGAAATTCTGGAGGCAGTCGCAAGGCATACTTTCGGTGGAGCCGATTTGTGTCCGCTCGCCAAAATAATCTTCGCTGCAGATAAAATTGAGCCGGGACGTCCGCAGTCGTCGGAGGAATATCTGAAAAATCTCTTTTCAATGAGCTTGAACCGGATGGTCCTTGCCGTGGTGGAGGAGAATATCAGCTATCTGGTCTCGCGCGGATACAACGTGGCTGAGGAGACATACAAATTCAAAAAGTGGCTCCTTGAGAACGTGGATGAATAGCGGGAACCTTTAAAAACTTCGATTTTTAGAGGTTGCCTAGTCTTAATTGGGTGGTGTTTATAAAATGAGAGTTTCTAGTGATAAAAAGGGCGTTGTTTTTCTGGTGCTGATTCTTGCGGTCATCATTGCCGCCGGTGTTTTCATTGCGGTCTCGTTGGGCTCGGATCCGGAATCTGACAGTCTGAAAGACACCGAGGTCATAAAGACGCTCCTTGTGATTTCGGACGGAGAACAGAACGCGCTTGCCACGGACGTGATTTTTTATTATCCGAAGACGCAGAAGGTGGCACTTTTCAACATTCCGGGAAACACGGGTGACATCTACAACAGCCTGACGGACTCATCGGGAAAAGAAGGACGAACGGACCGGATTGACGCAGTTTACAGGGAATGCGGGATTGACGCGTATGCGAAGGAAGTTGGAAAGCTTTTGGGAAAATCAATCGCCTTTACGCTCGAAATCAGCCTGGAGGATTTTGGACGGCTCACGGACTTGCTCGGAGGAATGAAGCTTTTCGTGGCGAACGGAGTGGACGTGATTTCGGACACCGGAAAAAGATGGCTTCTTCCTGGTGGCTCGGTGATTCTGGACGGCGACAAGATTCAGACATACATGAGCTACAGGCTTGGGGATGAGGAGGACTCCGATGTCATGGACAGAAGGCAGACTGCGGTGGTTTCCCTTCTCACGGCATTCCATGAGCAGAGGAACGTTCTTCTTGAAAGGAGGAATTTTCCACTTTACGCGGAGAAAATCAAGACGTCATCATCTCAGAAAATTCTTTACAGGCTTTTGGAGCATCTTTCGAACATCAACACGGAAAATGACAGGCTCGCTCCGAACACGCTGCAGGGAAGTCTCCGTACTCTTCCGTCAACGAACCAGACGCTCCTTTTCCCCTACTACAACGGTGATTTCATAAAGAACATCGTAGACAACTCGATTGAGAGCCTTATAAACGAAGGAGGAACGAATTACCGCTATGTGGTTGAGGTGCGCAACGGTACTTTGGTGCAGGGAGCCGCTTCAAACGCATCTACCCTTCTCCGGGGACTTGGAAACTACGACATTCTTCCGCCGTCCGACGCTGACAGAAACGACTACGAGCATACGGTAATCATAAACCACATGCAGTCACCCACGACCGAGGCCCTGAAATCGCTCGCAAACTTCATAAACTGCAAGAATTTGGAGCACAGGCCGCCTAGTGGAGCGACTGAAATTTCCAGCGCGGACTTTACTCTCATTTTAGGCAAGGACTGGGATGGACGTTACGTTCAGGGTGGATATGTGAATCCGAATCCAGAGACTTCCTCTTCCGAGATTGAGGAGGCAGCTCCAGAGTCTGACAGCGGGGATGTGGAAATCGATGCGTCGGAGATGGGGCATGACTAAAAATTCTAAAACAGAAAAAATACGGGAGGTATAGAATGGAAAAGACAGACGAACAGAAGGCTCTTGAAATAGCCGCGCTCATGGAGGACGGAAAGGGAACAGATGTCTGTGTCCTTGATGTCTCGGAGTTGAACAGCTGGACTGATTATTTTGTCATAGTCACGGTAAACAGCAACGCACATTGTCAGGGACTCAGCAAGTCGGTAAAGGAATACATCGGCGAAAACGGACTGGAAATCCACCGCACGGTAAGAAAATCTCCGCAGGGTGAGGACTGGAATCTGATTGATTTGGGAACCATAGTCGTCCACCTCATGTCGGAGGAGGCAAGAAATTTCTACGAGCTGGAAAAACTCTGGCACGCAGGGAAAAAACTCCGCTAGTGTGTTACCTTACGCGAAGAGATTGCCGGGTCAAGCCCGGCAATGACACAGTGATTATACGCAATGACACAGTGATTATACGCAATGACACCTGATT
>DFKI01000156.1:0-2860 GCA_002373325.1 Treponema sp. UBA3649 | reverse complement strand
ATTATACGCAATGACACCTGATTATCTGCAATGACACAGTGATTATACGGCAACGACACCCGATTAGCTGCAATGACACATTGTTTATACGCAATGACAACCGATTAGCTGCAATGACACATTGATTATACGCAATGACACCTGATTAGCTGCAATGACACATTGATTATACGGCAATCAGGTTCAAATTAACGTCTTACATTGCACTGCCATTACACGGCCCGGCAAGGTAATCTACAATTCCGAGTCATAATCATCCGGCTCATCCTCATCACCGTCATCATACTCATCCCTGTAGATTTCATCCTCAAAGTTGCGGCGGCGGTTCGTATAGCCATCCTCGGCTTCCTGATCGTCGAAAGGCTCGTCGAAGTCATCGTCATCCTCCGGGAAATCCTCGAAGTCCTCCTCCTCGTCGTAGTCATCCTCGAAATCATCATAATCATCCTGATCATCCGGCGAAAAACCATCCTCATCGAAATCGTAGTCTTCGTCAGAAAATCCTGCCGCGCAAGTGAAATCCATAAAGCCGTCGTCATCGCTCATGATTGTACCCCTTGTTTTGTTTTGCAAGTAAAGCCGCCGAAACCTCTGTCGGAACTTCCGAAAACCAATTTCATTGAGCCGCTCTCTGTACAAGATTAAAAAATACGGCATGTTTTGTCAATCGTATTTCGAATCTTTTTTTCAAATTGCGACCAAATTTAAGCCTTTAAAGACGAAAAACGCATCATTTTTCTGATACTTCGCCATCCGTATCGCTGTCAGAGATCTCATAGGAACATCCATCAGCGACTCCACCCGAATCATCCCCGCTTTTTTCATCGCTTTTAGGCTCTGAATCAGTCTCAGCTGCCGTGTCTTCCTTTTTTCTGGACATCTTTCCGGCCTTGAGAGCCTCCTCATGACGAGCTATGTTTTCCTCTGTTTTCGACACAGCGTCAAGAAGGGACACAATCTCCGTGTTATCAGACGAAAGATGAGAGCCCTCCCCCGCATTTTCTCCGCGAAGGATTTTGTAGCAAGCCTTTCCAAGTTCCGTGTAATTTTTCACAAGCTGGGTCCTAAGCTGAGAAAGTTCTATTTTGAGTACGGATTTGTCACCGAAATCACTTAAGGCATCTCCTGCGGATTTCAGTCCCTTTTTGCTCGCCTCCACCCCGCGGTCTATGTAATCAAGGATGGTCTTTCCGAAGTTCTGCTTGCCCTCGCCCTTCTCTTTCTTTTCCATATCTGCCTCCCGGAACCGCTCACCCATGAATGTCGCGCCAAGTTCCTTCTTCTTACGGTTATATTGTAGCACATCTTTTTACGAAATGCAATTTTTTTGATTTGAAATCGTCTTGAAATCACTTGAAAATCAAATTTTTCCGGCGTTTTCCAGATTTTTTTGACCTTCGCGGAAAAAATCATTATATTCTAGTCATGGACATACTGATAAAAAGTTTCGGCTCAGGGGATTCTCCCAGTGTGGCGGTGAGTTTTCCATGCGGATTCAACGTTTCCATGCTTGATTCGGTCCGCAATGTGCCTTTCCGATGGTGGAACGGTGAGATTTTCTCATGGATTTTGAGGGACAGCCAGTCAAATATGGACGCTCTTTTGGAGAACCTGTATGCGACGGGACTTTTCACTGCGGATTCACATTTTTCATCGGATTGTAATCAATCGGATTCTTCTTATCTGCCAGGTGATTTTAATGCAGGACAAAATTGCTGCGATATTATGGAAGAAAATCGACACGAAAACGAGCTTTTGAAAATGGGCCGTCTGCTAAAAGCCAAGCATTACAGCGAGTGCACTCAGGAAAGATATTTGAGCTGGGTCAGGAAATATTTTGACTCTCCTTTTTGCCTTGAACAGAACCAGAGCGGGATAAACGCATTTCTGAGCTACCTGGCCGCAAACAAGCATGTGAGCGCATCCACACAAAACCAGGCTCTGGCCGCACTGCTCTTTTACTTCCGCTTTGTCCTTGAGGATGATCCAGAAAAAAAGAAGCCTTTGGTGAGGGCGAAAAAAACTGCGCGTCTTCCCGTCGTCTTTACCCGGTCAGAAGTTCAGGCTGTAATCTCACGGCTTTCTGGAAGCAAGAGGCTTGCCGCAAAATTGATGTACGGAACCGGAATGAGAATCAGTGAAGTCCTTTGTCTCAGGATTCTGGACATAGATTTCGGAATGAATGAGATTATCGTCCGCCACGGAAAGGGTGACAAGGACCGCCACGTGATGCTGCCACAGACGCTTTTTCCTGAACTCAAGGAGCAGATTGAGCATGTGCGGGTACTTCACGAAAAAGATTTGTCCGACGGTTGGGGGGCCGTGGAACTCCCTGGAATGTTGGATGCAAAATATCCCGATGCGGCAAAATCTTTCAAATGGCAGTGGCTTTTTCCACAGAAGAACCGATGGAAAAATCAAAAGACCGGTGAACAGGGACGATTCCATCTTGACGAGTCGCTTCTTCAAAGGGCCGTGAAAATTGCCGTCGCCGAGTCTGGAATCAACAAAAATGCAAGCTGCCACACTTTCAGGCACAGTTTCGCCACCCACATGCTTGAGAACGGTTACGATATCCGCACCATTCAGGAGCTTCTCGGCCACAGCGATGTGAGCACCACCATGATTTACACCCATGTCCTGAACAAGGGAGCCTCCGGTGTGATAAGTCCCCTCGACCGTATGTGACGAATTACCTATATCCTTTTACCTGTATCCGGGGAAAAAATGTTTGACAAAAATATTCCTATATGTTAAAATGATTTAGATAGATGCGCAGGGGTTTACATCGACATTTCCAACACATGTAAATGCCTTACGCGGATATGGGGAAATTTTGTTATGCCCACGGCTCACTGAG
>DFKI01000007.1 GCA_002373325.1 Treponema sp. UBA3649 | reverse complement strand
GAATATCCCCAAGGCTGTGAAAGAGGCCGACGTGGTGATTACGAACCCGACCCATTATGCTGTTGCGGTACAGTGGAAGAGGGACGTGAACGATGTTCCATGTGTGACGGCGAAGGGAGAGGATGCGACTGCACGTAACATGAAGAAAATTGCGCGTGAAAACGGTGTTCCCATGGTGGAAAACAGACCCCTTGCGCGAGGACTTTACAATGAGGTGCAGGTCGGAAAGGAAATTCCTGATGTTTACTGGCGTGCCATCGCTCTGGTTTACACTCAGATTGGATATTTGGAGAAAAAAAAGTAGGTTTAGACGGAAAAAATTCATAAAAAATGCATTAAAGCATTGAAAATATTGAAGATTTGGTTTAAAATAAGATATGGGTGGGGACTCAAATGTCAGAAAGGGAAAAAAATCAATCAGCTAGAAAAGTCAGTATCATTGGCGCAATTCAAAATAACTCTGTGGCGGTGGCCGTAATACTCACGGTCCTGATGATGTTCATTCCGATTACCAGTGTTTTTGTTGACATTGCGATGGCCTTGAATTTGGCGATATCTCTCGTCATTCTTATGACCGTTATCTATACGAAACGTGCCTCTGATTTCATCTCGTTTCCGCGGGTCACTCTTTTGGTGACTCTGTTCGGACTTGCAATCAACGTTGCGTCCACAAGGCTTATCCTTACGCATCCGGTGGCATCCGGCGCTCCTATGGGGTCGATGAGGGGACAGAGCTCTTTGGTCCAGGCTTTTGCGGGCATTGTCGCGGGAAACAGTATGGTCGTGGGATTCGTTATCTTCATTATACTTGTGGTCGTGCAGGTCGTCGTCGTGACGAAAGGTGCGGGACGTGTTTCGGAAGTCAGCGCGAGGTTCACTTTGGACGCCATGAACAGCAAGATGTTCGATATCCAGAACGAATTCAACGCGGGCTCAATCACCGAGGAGGAAGCCGCACGTCGCAAGGAGCAGGTCAGGCGCGAGAATGATTTCTACTCGTCAATGGACGGATCTTCAAAGTTTGTCAGCGGAAACGTAAAGGCAGGAATTTTCATTACGGTCATAAACCTCATTGGAGGAATCATTACCGGAATGTTCCCGGAGCTTGCGGGAGTCAAAGGCGTTGTGGGTCTTTCTTTCGGCGAGGCATTCAAGACATACGCAGGTCTTACAATCGGTGACGGTCTTATGTCGCAGCTTCCGGCCCTTATGATTTCATTCGCGACCGGTATTTTGGTGACAGGAAGCTCTTCGGACGAGATTCTCAGCGAACAACTCAAGAAAAATTTCAGTGTCAGCGGTACGGTTTATGTCATCGTTGGCGCGGCTCTCATGGCTCTTGGTGTCGTGTTCTTCGGTGGAGCCACATTCGTTCTTGTTCCGGTCGGAGCCATTTTCATTTACGTCGGAATCCGTATGCAGAAAGTGCAGAAGGCCGAGGAAGTCAAAAAGCAGACCGAGGTTGCCGTCGCTAAGTCTAAGAAGCAGACCGGCTCAAGTCCTGATGATGTTTCTCCCGTGGTTCCCCTGGACGCTCTTTCTCTGGATTTGGGATATGCCCTTGTTCCGCTCGTTGACAAAGAGAAGGGTGCGGAGCTGCTTGAGCGTGTCACGAGAATCAGACGTGAGCAGGCTTTGGAGCTTGGTCTTGTCGTTCCCCCAATCCGAATCAGGGACAGCATGGGAATCGAGCCGGAGGAGTATTCGTTCAAAATACGCGGCATCGAGGCTGGAAGAAGCCGTCTGAAGCTTGGATATTACATGTGTCTGAACGCCGGTGGTGTGAAAAAGGAAAACATCATGGCCGGAGAAAAGACCGTCGATCCTGCGTTCGGCATGGAGGCGGTATGGCTTCCTGAGTCAAAGAGGGCGGAGGCTGAGCGCGTGGGATATGTCGTAATCGATCCTCCGACAATCATAGCGACTCACCTTACGGAAATCATCAGGCAGCATGCTTCTGAAATCTTGAGCCGTCAGGAAGTCAGCTCCATCATCAATAAAATCAAGGAGACAAATCCTGTTGTTGTGGATGAGGTTCTCAACGGTCCTGACAAGATGAGCTACGGACTGATTGAGGCGGTTCTCAAGAATCTTCTGGATGAGCAGGTCAGCATAAGGAACATGGTCGTAATCCTTGAGACTCTTGCGAATTTCGCTCCCATTACGAGGGATCCTTGGATTCTTACGGAAAAGGTTCGTCAGGCACTTGGATCACAAATCTGTATGCAGTATGCGGACGAGAACCGTGTGCTTTCTGTGCTCATGCTTTCTCAGAATCTTACGAACAAAATTGCCGAGCACAAGGCTTTTGACTCTTCCCAGAGACCGATGGTCGCGTTTGATCCGGTTGAGGGCCGAAAATATATAGAGGCGATGAGTGCTTCGATTGCAGCGGTGAACGAGCGGAATTATCTGCCGATTATACTTTGTCCTGATGAAGTCCGGCAGCTTGTAAAATCTTCGACGGTGCGTGAGATGCCGCGTCTGGTTGTCCTTTCGATCAGCGAGGTTGTTGCAGCGGGAAGTGGAATCAAAGTTGAAAGGATAGGAGACATCGATGTACAATAATTTAGCGCCTTCTGCAAAAATGATGGTCATAGAGGGTCCCAATCTTGAAACATGCAGAGAAAAACTCTCCAGGCGGTACGGCAACGGATATCAGATTATGAATTTTCACACGATTTGTAAGGGCGGATTTTTTGGTCTCTTTAATCGTGAGATGGTAAGCGTGGACTATATTGTGAATGATGTTTATCCGCAGCAGGGTATGGGACGCGGGATGTCTTCCTATCCGAATCAAAATGGTCCCCAGTATTCAGGAAACGTGCAAAAATCAAATTGGACTCCTGGAAATGTGGGAGATGCCATGAGAAGCGGCGGAATCATGAGCGAGGACTTTACGGCTGTGAGGGATGCCATCCTTCAGAAACAGGCGGACTCCAACGCGGGGGTCGTCAATCAGCTGAAGCAACTTGCGAGCCTCAAAAAAGAGCTTGAGTCGGTCAATGCAAAACTTGACAGTCTGGCCCAGTCAAATGCGTCTCCGGATCAGCACCCTTCCATTCTGAAGATTGACGAGTATCTTTCGCAGAATGAATTCACGCGCAGTTATATAGAAAAAATCAACACAAGAATCCGCACTGAGATGACTTACGAGGATCTTGATGATTTTGAGATGGTTCAGAACAATGTCGTGGACTGGATTGCTGATTCAATCAAAATCGCGCCTAAATTCACAAACAGGTCTAAAAATCTTGCTCACACAATAGTCGTCGTGGGACCTACGGGCGTGGGAAAGACAACGACAATCGCGAAGATGGCGGCGAAGGTAAA
>DFKI01000160.1:35524-89983 GCA_002373325.1 Treponema sp. UBA3649 | reverse complement strand
CTTTGTTCCTTCACGGGAAAATCTGTTGGACTGGTTTGAAGATTCCAGAAATCCCGACACCACGGATGCATTTGATTCTCACGGCAAGTTTGAGTCCGAGTATAAAAATCCTTATTTTATCAGGATGAAAAACTTTCTAGAAAAGACAAGAAAAGAATACGAAGATTCAGAGGATATTCTTACAGACATTATGTTTTACATCAAAGACGGATTTATGATGACTCAGGTGGTTAACATATTGAATGAAGATTATGAACTTACGGAGGAACTTTCAACAAGGGAGGCTCAGGAGTTCTTCAAAATCTATCAGGAACTCAATAATTCAACGCATTTGTGGGTAAATTACGGCTCAACTCCAAATGACTTGTTCGATCAAAAGGCTCCTGACTTGCGCTATTTTTCCCCGCAAGCGTCCTTTGGGCAAAATCAAAGTTTGCCTGACATAGTTACTTTCCCCAAAGTCGGCAGAAATGAACCCTGTCCATGCGGCAGCGGAAAGAAATACAAGCACTGCCACGGAAAATAAACAATGGCCTGACTGATGGATAGTGATATGGGTATGAAAGTGCGGTATAGCGGGAGGAGGAGATAAAGCTATGAATCAAAAAACAGATTTTGAGAATTGGTTGTATAATGGAGGTACAACTTCAGATAGCCCAGGTTATATTAATCATGCAGTACAAGTTTTGGATTCTTGGTTGGATGAAAAACTCCCGGACAAGAATATTGGAAATTTATTTCGTTATACTGATTATAATTCGTATTCCAAAGAATTGGAAAGGATAAAACAGTTGCCAGATTTTGATATAGTGAATAAAAGCGATCAAAATGGACGGACAAAAGCTGCATTAAACAAATACAAAGAATTTTTATTGCAGAAAAACAATGGAAAGAAATTCGAGCAAAAAACTTTTCAGAAGGTTACTATGAAAGAACAAATTGAACAATACAAAAATCTACTGCTGAACACCCACAACCTAATCCTCCACGGAGCACCAGGAACAGGAAAGACGCACCTTGCCCGAGATATTGCAGAGGCAATGGGATGCTCTGATAACGAGATTGGCTTTGTGCAGTTTCACCCAAGCTACGACTACACGGATTTTGTTGAGGGCTTGCGGCCTGTAAACGACGGTGGCAGTGGGCAGATTGTTTTTGAGCGCAAGGACGGTGTGTTCAAGGAATTTTGCAAAAAAGCTATATTCCAAGATTTGAGGAAGTCTCTTCCTGTAACAAAAGTAAAAGATTCTTCATTTGATATTGTATATAAAAGTTTGCTCGATGATGTAAAATCTGGAAAAATAACATCTTATAAAACGGCACGAGGATCTTATCCATTGAGATTAAAAGAAGATGGTCGGTTGCTTTATAGGGAAAATTCTCCTCGCACAGAGTCAGAAGAAAATATGAAATTGATGTATGATTATTTTCTGAATAAACGTATTTACGATTTGTCAAATTATGATAGAGATAAATATTGGAGTTTGATTTCTGAATTAACAAATGGACGTACAAAAACAATCGATTATCCTGAATATGGTTGGACTTTACAAGTTTTATTAGATAGGGCAAAAAAATTCGAAAGTGAAAAACAAAATGATTGTGAAGTAGTAGAAGTTCAAGTTTTAGCGGATAACAACACCTCATTCGTTTTCATCATTGATGAAATCAACCGTGGAGAAATGAGCAAGATTTTCGGGGAGTTGTTCTTTTCTATTGATCCTGGATATCGTGGAAAAGCTGGCTTGATTAAAACACAGTATCAAAACCTTGTAAACGAAAGTAATGTATTTTACGATGGATTCTATGTTCCCGAAAACGTCTACATAATCGGTACGATGAACGACATTGACCGCAACGTTGAGAGCATGGATTTTGCTTTCCGCAGACGCTTCACTTTTAAGGAAATCACGGCAAAAGACACGCAGGAGCAGATTCTTTCAGGGCTTGATTATTCAATCAGAGAAGAGGCAACCAAGCGCATGAATTCTCTTAATGATGCGATTTCTAAAATCGAAGGTCTATCCTCTGCTTATCATATCGGCGGCGCATATTTTTTGAAACTTAAAGATTTGGATAATGACTTTGGCAAACTTTGGGAATATCATCTTGAAGGACTGCTTCGTGAATATCTCCGCGGAATGGAAAATGCGGAATCAAAACTTGAAGATTTGAAAAAGGCTTATAAAAACGACAATTTAACGGAGGAAAAACAAAATTTAAATGAGTAAAAGTAAATAAAATAAAGCAAAAAAACAAATATAGTGCTATAATGGACACGGAGGTAAATTATGTCAGATTTTGCTTATGCATATTTTAATTCCGAACTTGATAAACTTGATGTTCCTGCATTGGAAGGTATTTTTGAAAAGGTAAAGGCTTTACTGGCAAAAAAGAAAACTTCTCAAAATGATTCCGAAGTTGATATGGCCGAGGTTGAGCGTATAAATGCTGTATATGACAAGATTCCTGCCGAGGAACAACTCGCTATTGCACATTCGTCCATGCGTACAATGTGGGAGGCATTAAAAGATGACACGTGGTGAGATTTGGTGGGTTGATTTTGGTTTGGCCTATGGAAATTTCTAGCGCACTTTCAGATTTATTGTCAATATAGCACTTATGAATCTTAATACAACCGACAATAACTGTGGAGCGAGTTTTACATCTTTGGGCGGAACTGACCGCGACTATCAGAACCTGTCAAAAATTGCCAACACACCGATTGCAGAGCTTGCAAAAATTAATCCGGCCCTTTTGATTTTTCCGCAAGTGTTGGGCGCGCATGACGACGGCATCGAGGAGCAGGAAATTTTCAATCTGCATGGGGATTCTGAAAAGCTGGAAAATGTTCTGCTTAAGACCGGCAACCTAATGGGCTTTATTGGAATCGGAGGAACACAGCTAAAAATCACATCGCGTTTTTCTTCTGACGACAAGAGCGATTATTTTCTTCATTACATGCTGCAAAAAGTTTTTTCCATAAATCTATTTGACTGGGAACATTCAACCTCAAATGACGGCCAGCTTGACTTATTAATGTTCGCCTTTCCCCTGCTTTTGAAAAAGGCACTTGCCCAGGGAATCTTTAGGCAGTATCAGACCTTTAACCGAAACGACGCAAATGTGAAGGGTGCAATTGATGTTAGCCGTCACATCAGACAGAACATTCCCTTTGGCGGAAAAATTGCATATAAGAGCCGGGAGTGTAGTTTTGACAATCCTGTAACAGAACTTATCCGCCACACAATCGAATATATTAGGACAAAGACGTTCGCAAAAGATATTCTAGCCAATGACCCTGAGACAAAAATCTGTGTGCAGGAAATCATAGAGGCAACGCAAAGCTATGACATCCACAATCGCGAAAAAGTGATTGCACAAAATCTTAAGCCCATAACCCATCCCTATTACACAGCCTATAAGCCGCTCCAAAATCTCTGCCTTTCAATTTTGCGCCACAAGAAAATCGGCTATGGGAATTCAAAAAACAAAGCATACGGAATTCTCTTTGACGGCGCATGGCTTTGGGAAGAATATTTGGCGACGATTCTAGTTCCGGCGGGATTCAAGCATCCGAGAAACAAAGCTGCCGATGGAGCAATAAAAGTTTATGATGGAAATCCCCGCTATCCAGATTTTTACAAGGGAAAGCAGATGGAAAGATTGCAAACGTCAGAATCAAATTTTGTGCTTGATGCAAAATATAAACATCTTGATAATCATAGGCCGGACAGTGACGAAATTAGCGGATGTTTTTCAAGAGATGATTTGCATCAGCTAATCACATACATGTACATTTTGCCGGCTAAGCAGGGAGGGCTTATTTATCCCTACGACAAAGCTGATAAAAGAAATAATCCAGAAATCATAATCAGTAAGCCCAAAAATCTTTATGGCTATGGCGGACAAATTGCAACTTACGGAATTCCCATTCCCACTAAAGAGAATTATTCCGATTTTATAGAGCACATGAGATTAATTGAGAGCAAGCTAAGGAGACCCCTATGCCCCACGACCTAACCCGATTCAAAAAAAAACAGGAACTCGACTACGAAACTGCCCTTGCCGAAATCCGCAGCGGACAAAAACAAAGCCACTGGATGTGGTACATATTCCCCCAGCTGGAGGGCCTTGGATTCAGTGAGATTTCACAGTACTATGGAATCAAAGGAATTGAAGAAGCGCGGGAATATCTTGCGGACGATCTGCTTCGCTCGCATCTGGTGGAAATTTCTGAAAGCCTCCTTGCCCTTGAGTCAAACAACGCAACTCAGGTGATGGGTTATCCCGATGACTTGAAGCTAAAATCTTCCATGACGCTCTTTTTGCTTGCTTCTGGACATGATTCAAAATACGAAAAGGAAGCTCGGGTGTTCAAGGCTGTGCTGGATAAATATTTTGGCGGCGAGATGGATGAGCAAACGGTTAAGATGGTGCAGAAATAAAAATTGAGAAATATTTTTTTCCGTGATATACTGGGTTCATCTTAAGTGAATAAAAAGGAGTCTTCCATGATCAAAGTCTACTGTTACGACCGCTGTTCCACATGCAAAAAGGCTCTTGCCTGGCTTGAGGCAAAGGGTGTGGAGTATCAGAAAATCGACATTAAGGGCGAGCATCCGGACGAAAAGACCTTGCGTGCATTATACAAGAAATCCGGGCTACCGCTCAAAAAGTTTTTTAACACCAGCGGAATCCTTTACCGAGAGATGGAGCTTTCTGCAAAACTCCCGAACATGAGCGAGGACGAGCAGTTTAAGCTTTTGGCAAGTGATGGCATGCTGGTAAAAAGACCCCTGCTTGTAACCGATGATGCGGTCTGCACGGGATTTAAAGAAGCGGAATGGAAAGAGGTTCTGAAGGTGTAAGGAAGTGATATGATTTAGATTTTTGGTACAAATCGCAACTTCAACTTGCATTTTGTTCCGTTTTGCTCTATAATTCAAGTATGATTGAGATAAAACGACTTGCTGAAACGGAATTAAAGCGATGCGCGGATTATTTTCCGGTCGTCACAATTTTGGGACCTCGCCAGTCTGGGAAGACGACGCTTGTAAAGTCATTTTTCAAGGACTATTCATATATAAATCTTGAGGACCCTGAGTTTTACAATCTTGCAAAGAATGACGTGAATGCATTTTTCGGCATGATAAAAGGGCCTGTGATTTTGGATGAAGTTCAACGCATCCCGGAGCTTTTAAATAAAATCCAGGTAATCGTTGATGAAAAAAAAGCAACTGCCCAGTTTATTCTGACAGGAAGTTTTCAGCAGGGATTAAAATCCGCAATTTCCCAATCTCTTGCAGGAAGAACTGCCGTCATCAATCTTCTTCCGTTTTCCATTCAGGAGTTGAATTCCGCAAACATGGATTTTTCAAAAGACGATTTTTTGTATCAGGGATTTATGCCCCGTCTTTATGCAGAAGGTCAGCCCGCGGATTTGCTCTACCGCTCATATTTTCAAACCTATGTTGAGCGTGATGTGCAGACGCTTTTAAATGTAAAGAACAAGGCTCTGTTTGAAAAGTTCCTTCATCTTCTTGCAGGGCGTATTGGGCAGGTTGTCAATTATGAATCCCTTTCCAATGATGCCGGAGTTTCAAGGACAACGGTTGAGCAATGGATTTCGGTTCTGGAATCTTCCTTTATTATTTTCAAACTTGAACCTTATTTTGAAAACTATACGAAGAGGCTTATTAAGTCGCCCAAGATTTATTTTTATGAGCCGGGACTTGCTTCATATCTTTTGGGAATAAAAAATCCTGACCAGGTTTCCCGCGACCCGCTTGTAGGGAATCTATTTGAGAATATGGTCATACTTGAAGTTTTAAAAAGTCAGTTCAACAAGGGAATGGAAAAAAGCCTGTATTATTTTAGAGACAGCAAGGGCTTTGAAATTGATTTGATAATTGCGGACGGAAGAAAAATCATTCCTGTGGAAATAAAGTCAGCCTCAACATACAACAAAGAGTTCGCTAAAAATCTGAAAAAGATATGCGCCTTTGCCCCAAACGCATTTTCCCCAACAGTTGTGTACAGCGGAGATTTGGAGCTTGAATCTGACGGAGTGAAATACATGAATTACAAGAACTGCGGGAATCTGTGCGGAGAAGTTTAAAACGAAGCTCATGTAATTTACATGTTATCTGAAATATGTTAGACTTTGATTTAGCATGAATGTCTTTGACATAATTCCATCCGATTTTTTTAACTGCCTCTCAGGAATAAGCAACAGCCGTATCTATGCGGACTGCCTGGAATTAATACATAATCAAAATGACAAAGAAATTTCCGGACGACTTGAACGTTCTTATCTGCGGGATGTGCTGGCAGCTTTTTTATTGGAAAACCATCTTGATTTGTCAGATGAAGAAAACACGGCGAATGCGGGAAATGATGAAGCTAATTTTGTTTTGCGGAAGTTTATTTCTGTTGGCTGGCTTGAAGAATATCAGGATGATTCCACTTTTGAAAAATATATTATAATGACTGACAATGGAATTGCATTGGCAGAGTTTTTACAAAAATTAAAGAATCCTACTACTCCAGAATTTTCAAATTACATTCTCAACATTTATAACCGTTTTAATTCAAAAGAATACGAAAACAAACAGGAACTATATAACTTTATTCTAAAACCAACTTTTTCAGACGCAAAGTCTCTCTCTTCGTCACTGAAAAAACTGTCCACTTCAATCAAAAGGATTATCGAAAAGATGAATCACGAGGGAAGCCTTGAAAGCCTTACGGAGAATATCATTTCTTACTGTGACGGCGATTTTATAAAGGAGTATTCCAGACTTGTTCATCAGCAGAACATTCATATTTACAGAAACTTTATCACCAGAAAACTTGAAGAACTCAAATCACCTGATTTGTTCTTGTTGCTTTGCGATGAATTGCAAGCGGAGGAAAAGGCTCATAAAAATCTGATTTCAAAAATGGAAGCTCAGGAACGAATCTATGAGATGATTGATTCCACAAAAAAATTTCTTCACGATGACTACAACAAAATCATGGATGACATAAAGCAAAAGATTAACACCTACATCCATATTGCCATAGCTAGGGAGAGAATGCTTAGAAACAAGGGACTTGATATCCGTGGTGTGGTTGAGCAGACGCTTCGGATTTTGATTTCTTCAGAAAATATTGCAGAAAAGGATGAGGCCGGAGCTTTGTTTAATATCCAGAAATATGAATATATTGACCAATCTTCCCTTATGTATCCCCACAAAAGCCAGCAGGTTTTGCACAATACGGAGTCCGATTATTTTGAGTTGACAAAGGAAGAACTTGAAAAACAAAAATACATTCTTGAGCAGGAATCCCACAATCCATATTCAAAAGACGAAATGAAAAAATATATGGATGACTTGTTCGCCCAGAACGAAATAATCGATAACAGTACTTTTGATTATTCAAGCAAGGACGATATTTTAAAATCTCTCGCTGCAGTTAGTTATGCAAAAGAAAACGGCTACTCCATAGAAAGCGATGAAACATATATTGAAAGCGAAAACTTTGTGACAAAGCACTGGAGGGCAAAAAAGAATGACAAATAATGAATCTGTTGACGAATACTGGAATACTGAATTTACATCCGGCGAAAAACAAACTTTTCAGAAATGTGCCCGCAATCTTCTAAAAAAAACTTTCATTGTCCGTGATAAAGACGAAGAGAACCGAAAGATGTTTTATTTTGTTTCAAAAAACTCAGATTTCTTTTCCCACTACTTTTCTTTTATGGGATTTGAAGTCCTTGTTCAAAAAGATTCCGGCGTAATCATGCTTTCAAATTTGGTGAATGAAAACATTTCCGCAACAGTAGCCGTAAACCGTTTTCGCTTTAGAAAAATTGAAAGCATTGTTTTGTGCTGTTTGTGGACTTTACTTTCAGACAGGCTGCATCGCGGTTCTTTGGATAAAGTTATCAAAATTACTTTGTCAGATTTGAATATGGAGCTTGAAAAATATGACTACAAGAAAAATTTTGACAAAGGACCTCTTGGTGACATCCTAAAGCTCTTCTGCAAGTTCAACTTGATTGGGACCAGCGGCGAAATAGGGGAAGAAGATTTTACGATCATACTTTATCCGTCGCTACAGTTTGCCCTTAACGAAAGTGAATTTGTTTCCTTTGTAAAAGACGCGGAAAAGAAGATGAAGGGAATCGATGATGAGCAGGAGCCTGATGAACTTGACGGCTTGGGGGATAGCGAGTCTGTCGAGGTAGAGAGTGATCCCATTGATATTGAGATTGAAAGAGGAGATGAAGACTGATGAAAGATAACCGCAAAACCGCCAAACGGCTGCTTCTTGTAAACTGGTCATGCTTTCAAAATGAAAAAATCTCTTTGGGAAGTTCCACACTTTTTACTGGAGTAAACGGTACTGGAAAGACTACGATTCTTGATGCGATGAGCTATCTGATTACGGCCAACACACAGTTTAACAAAGCGGCTGACGACAATGGAAGAAACGTTACAGCATATATCCACGGAGACAGAAAGACAAACGGCTCTGACAGATATCTTCGTCCGGGAAGCGTTACTTCTTACATCGCAATGGAATTTTTTGACCCGCTTATTTCTGATTACCATGTGATTGCAGTTTGCATTGAATCCCGCTCGGAAAGTGATAGGGCAATCAGCCAGTGGATTATCCGCGAAAAATGCCGCCTTGAGGATTTCAATTTTAGTTCGGTAGAAAAGGGAAAGCTGATCGTAACTGCAAAAAATAACCTGACATTCAAAAACATTCCACTAAAAGGAGCAGACTTCCTTGGTCGTGAAAAAGCAATTCCCCAGTTGACCCGCCAACTTGGAATTAGGACAACGGATTACAGGAAGTATAAGGAAAAGCTCCTTAAAATGATGGCCTTTGACCCAGAGCGCAATGTGGATAAATTCTTGCAGACTTCGGTTTTTGCAGAGGCAGAAGTAAAATCCCTTGACCGGCTTCGAGAGCAGCGTAAGCTTTACGATCAGGCAAAGGAGATGTTCGAGCAGATTCAGGAACGAAAAAAACTTCTTGAGGAGATTGAAGAAAAGACACGTGACTACGAAAAAGTTCTTCGCAATTATAATATCCGCGAGCTGATGTTCCGCTACCAGTATATAAATCAATACAAAGATGAAATTTCAAAGCTGGAAATAGATCTTCAGAACAATCAAATTCAGCTGAAAGATTTGGAGAAAAAGAAAAAAGAAAGCGAGGCAAACCTCTCAGAAATGAGGAAACGCCTTTCTGATGTGGAAAACAAAAACCATTCAATTGCAGAAAGCCTTGAAAAAATGGAAAGGGACCGGGATGAAATCAAGGAAAAAATTGACGGCTTGGAAAAGGAGCTGGTTCAGCTAAAGAATCTCCAGATTTCGCTCAAAGTGATTCTTCCTCAGATTGACGAATATTTTGCGATTCCTGATGCCAGCAAAACGATTCTCTTAAATCTGAGTGAAAGTGATTTTGAGTCCGATAAAAAGATTTCAACATTCATTGATTTTTCAAACAAGATAAAAAATCAGCGTGATCTGTTCGTAGAAGAAAATGGCCGCATAAAAGATAAGCTTTATGACGTGGCGGGCAAAATAACAGAAGTTCAAAAACGGATTAAGAATCTGGAATCGAACATTGTGCAGTTCCCTCAGGAGGCGGAAGAGGCTAAACGGATTATTCAAAATGAGTTTGACAAGCGTGGAATAAAATCACCTGTCCGTTTTTTTGCTGAGCTTGTGGAATCGTTGAGCGATGAGAGTTGGCGTAAAGCGATAGAAACATTTTTATGGAACAAGCGATTTAACATCATTGTGGACGACCACTATTGCCATGAGGCGTTAAAAACTCTGAATGAAAAAAATATTTATAAGACAAGCGTTGTCCTGACAGATAAAATCCCAGAGACGGAAATTGAAGAAAACTCTGCCGCTTCTGTTTTGAATATCACAAACAAAGGTGCCCGACATTACGCAAATTATCTTTTAAATGGAATTCATCTCTGCCAGAATCTTGATGAGCTTCATAAATATTCCAAGGGTGGAATTACAAAAGACGGCATGCTTTGCAAAAGTTATGCGGCAAGCAAAATGCAGATTCAAAAGACATCACTGTGCTTGGGTAACAATGTGGTAAAGATTCAGCTGGAGCAGGCCCGAAAGGAAGAGGAAGAATTGAATCTTGAAAAGTCAGGATATGAAAAGGAACTGCAAAACCGAAATCAGTTTGTAAAGCTAATCGACAATGTTGAATGGAAGGTTGAGCGTTACAATTTTGATTGCGCTAAAGAACTTTTGGAAGAGAATAAAAACTTCGGGAAACTTTCTGCCCAGATTGATGAATTAAAAAACAGTCCCGAGATGCTGGCTGCGGCAAAAGAATATGAAATTGCAAAATCAAATTATGATCAGGCATATGAATCTGATATAGATGTTGCAGATAAACGAGCTTCGGTAAGGACTGCAATCCAAAATAAGGAGAAAGAGATATCTGAGAAAATTAAAGAATCAAAAAAGTATGAAGATGAATATAAAGAAATCTCAGGACAACATCCGGAATTAGTTGATGAAATGAAAGATGAATATGAGCGGGCAAGCAAACAGAGGAATACGTTTATAATTATTGGCGAAAAACGTCTGAATGAGTTGAAAACTGCTGTTGATGACGCAAAAAGAAAAATGGAAGACAGGCAGCGTGACTACAATCTTCTTTCTGAAATTGATTCTTCAAATTATGGCGTAGAGTTTATTTCGTTTTACCGCGACCGTTACCGTGATGTGGCAAATGTTAAAATTGACGAGGCAAAAAATAAGGTCGAAAAACAGTCGGAAAAACTTAGGGACGTTTTCCTGCATGATTTTGTTGCAGAACTTAACGAAAAAATAATTTCCGCAAAAGAAGAAATTGCCGCAATCAATTCAGAACTAAAACGTATTCCATTTGGTAGGGATATTTATCAGTTCAAGATGGAAGAAAAATCTGACAGACAGGTTTTCTTTACAATTTGTAAGAATCTTGAGTTGTATTCGGAAAGTCCGGATTTATTTACAGTTCGCACAGTGTCTGATGAAAAGCTTGCAGATGACGTTCAGTCCTTCCTGAACAAAATCCTTGATACGGAGCAGGAAGAAGATTATTCGGATTACCGTAACTATTTTACTTACGACATGACAATCAGAAGTCACATTGGCGATGAGGAATCTGAAATGGATTTGTCCAAAAAGCAAGGCTCTGCTTCTGGCGGTGAAAAACAGACTCCATACTTTATCGTGCTTGCGGCAAGCCTGATGCAGTTTTATCCAAAAGACGTGTGTTGCGCACGCATTGCGTTTATTGACGAAGCTTTTTCCGCATTGTCAAAAGAGCGAATCGAACAGATGGTAAAATTTTTAGAGGACAACAACTTCCAGGTTTTCTATGCGGCACCACCCGAAAAAATCAACAGCATAGGCCAACACATTGACAATACGGTTTCTCTTTACACTCAGGGGAAATACACAAAGCCTGTGGAAGGAAGCTGGCATTCACGATGATTTATTCAAACGTTCAAAAACAAATATTACAAAAGCTACTCACCAAATACGAATCAAGCAAAACCTACAAAGGTGAAAATGCCGTTACGCAGAGCTTTTCCATAAAGCCGTCTGATGTGTTCAAGTCTTATGAAAAGGATTCTGCCGATATAAATGAAATTGAAGATTTTGAAAAACAATGCCGCCTGCTTGAGTCAGAGAATTTTGTTCAAGTTGATTGGAAATACGAAAGAATCGCAAAAATAACTGCCGTAGCAAACGAAGAAAACTGGAATGCAATCCGGACGGTTCTTGGCGTAAAAGATAAGAACACAAGGGTAGGGGAGGAAATCTCTTTTTATTCCGAATATTGTGATGATTCAAGTTTGCCTCAGATTGTAAAAGACTTTTGCAAACAACAGGTAGAACGCCTTGGGTCTGGAAAGAAAGCAGAATTCATTCAGGAAGAAGCTAAGAATATCATTTCTCTTTTGATATTCATATTGCAGAACAAAAGCGAGATCCTTGAGCGGGAACTTTCCATATCAGTTTTGGCAAATTCAAAAACATGGGAGACAAAATACAAAAGCAAGGTCTTAAAAATCTTGCGGAGAAGCGGACGTTTTGATTCTTCAATAGAAAACTGTGCCGATGAAAAAGAGGCAGGCAAAGTTATTCTTGAAGAATGTAATATTTTTGCGAATCCGACCTATGTGTATTTTAAGGGAAAGGGAAATATTATTTTTGAAAATGGGAACATTCTTAATCTTTCTTCAGACATTCCCCTTGCGCTTTCATCTTCTTCCATAAATCTGATAAAGTCTTTTGAAATAGAAGATTCAAAAATCATGACGGTTGAAAACCTTACTTCTTTCAACAGAATGAAAAATCCAGATACGTTTCTGATTTTTTTGTCGGGCTACCACAACAGCGCAAAGCAAAATTTTTTGAAGAAAATCCATTTGCAAAACCAAAGTAAAGAATACTTTCATTTTGGCGACATTGACCCGGACGGATTTTTTATTTTGGAAAATCTTCGCTCAAAAACGCAGATAGATTTCAAATCATATAAAATGGGAATCCCTGAACTTGAAAAATATTCTGTTTTTACAAAACAGCTTGAGGCAAATGATATAAAAAAGGCTGAGACTCTCATTTCGAAAAACAAGTATTCTGATATTATGAATTACATGCTAAAAAATAACTGCAAGCTTGAGCAGGAAACTGTCAGCTGGAAGGAATCTTTATGACAAATCTCATCGGCACAAGCGGCTACGACTACCCGGAGTGGAAGGGTGTTTTTTATCCCGAGGACTTAAAGCGAAAAGATTTTCTTCCATATTATTCCACCGTTTTTAACGCGCTTGAAGTGAACAGCACGTTTTACGACATGCCCACGGCGGAGAGGCTGATTTCTTTTTACGAGCGGTCCGAGGGAAGATTGAATTTCAGCATAAAGGCAATCAGGCTCCTTACCCATGAGATTGACTCAAATTGGCAGACGGCGGCGGAGGATTTGAAATCGGCACTGAATCCACTTTACGAAAAGGACAGGCTTTCGGCTCTTCTCTTTCAGTTTCCCCAGAGCTTTCATTACACAAAGGAAAACAGAATCTACCTTGCAAAACTTATCTCCGAGTTTGACGGATTTCCTGCGGTGATTGAGTTTCGCCACAGGGAATGGATACGAGAGTCGGTTTTTGAGGGGCTTGAGAAACGGAATGCGTCAATCGTGTTTTGTGACATGCCTCAGCTGAAAAATCTTCCCGACGGAACTTTGACAAAGACTCCGTTTGTCGGAAGCAGCGCATACATCCGAATGCACGGACGAAATGAAAATGCCTGGTATGATGCCGAAGGTCAAAACGGAAGCTCACGCTACTGCTACGAATACTCCGACGACGAGCTTTCAAGTTTTGTCCCAATCGTAAGGCAGGCAAACGGCGAGGGAAAGAAAGTTCAGATGTACTTCAACAATCATCCCAAGGGCAGCGGGGCAAAGAATGCAAGAAGGATGCGGGAGATGGTTGAGGCTACTTTTTGACCGACAGGGGTTCGTTGATTAGAGGAGGTTTTTTTCCACCTTGTCCAAAATCGTAATGTCTGCCGGGAGCCATTGCACGGAGCGGAGGTTTTCTTTCGTGAGCCAGCTTGCGTTTTCGTGCTCCAACAGCTCCAGCTTTCCGCTTATGACGGAGCACTCATAGCATCTCATGGAAAGATGAAAGGCAGGGTAGTCGTATTCGATGGTGTCAACGTAATCGCCCACGCTTATTTCTGTTGCAAGCTCTTCTTTTATTTCGCGTTTGAGCGCGTCCTCCGCACTTTCACCTTCTTCGATTTTTCCGCCGGGAAATTCCCACCAGCCCTTCCAGTCACCATAGCCGCGTTGGGTTGCGAAGACTTGTTTTGTTCCGTCCTCCGTTGCGCGGATTATTATTGCTGCTACTACGTTTATGGTTTTCATTTTATGTCTTCCAATGTGTCTTTTCCAGGAATATCAATATCTTCCTTCATTTTAAATCCTTAATTTCCAAGGCAGGTAATCGGAACTATAAGTATTCCGTCTTCCCTTTTATATGCATAATCGCCAACTGCGGTAAGAATCATTTTAAAGCTCGGCAGTTTCATCTTGGACGTGTCGATATTTCTCTCAAGGGTATTCAAGGTTTTTGCGCCTTCCGCTATAAGTTTGTCGCCTCCGAGTTTTACTTCTATCAGTCCATAAGAGCCATTACGCAAATGGACAACGGCATCACATTCAAGATTGTTTCTGTCTCGATAGTGATAAACCAATCCGTCCAGTGTCTGCGCATAGACTTTTAAATCTCTGACGCATAGATTTTCAAAAAGAAAGCCCATTGTCTTCAAATCATTTATCAAATCTTCAGGTCCAATACCAAGACATGCGGTGGCTATGGACGGATCAACAAAATATCTTGTGTCCGTTGTTCGGATGGCGGTGTTTGAGCGAAGATTTGGATTCCATGCAGGCGAGTCTTCGATAACAAAAATTTTCTTTAAGGCATCAACGTAATCATAAAGCGTTTCTATGCTGAAACTTTCGATGTCGTTTCCCAGAATGTCCTTGCGCAAGTCTTCATATTTTATTTGGGTGCCGATATTCCGTGAATACGAGCGCATCAGGAGTCTGGCCCTTTCTGGATTCCGTGTTTTGCCATCAACCCGGGAAATGTCAGAATTAACTACAGCGTCATAATAGTCTATTGATTGCCTTAATGCGATTTTTTCTGAAGTACCAAGAACTTTTGGCCAACCTCCGCGGCATATAAGATAGGCAATTTTCCTAAGATCCGTTTCGTTGCTTGCGGCTATGTCCGTTTCGTTTTGAAACAGTTTTTTTAGTGAAACTTTTCCTGTTGAATCTCCTGTTTCCAGAAGAGTCATTGTCCGCATCAATAATCTGCTTATTCTTCCTGTTCCAGAATGTGAGATTTCGTCAGTAGATGCAGGGACTGCGGAGCCCGTCAATATAAACTGATTGAATTCATTGCGTCTGTCAACTTCAAAACGGACGGCATCCCAAAGCTTGGGCGCAAGCTGCCACTCATCAATAAGGCGGGGAGTTTTTCCTTCAAGCAGAAGTGACGGATTCAAATTTGCCAGCTGCAGGTTCTGCTCTTTTTTTGCCGGATCTTGCATATAAAGACGGCTGTTTGAAATCTGCTCTGCGGTGGTCGTTTTTCCACACCACTTTGCGCCTTCCACCAGCACAGCCCCCTTTGCTTCGAGCATTTCCTTGAGAATTGAATCTGCGAGTCTTTTGCTATACTCCATTATTTCATTATACCGGGGAATACAGATTTTGTCAAATATCCGATACAGACTTTGGCATATTTTTAACAAAGAGAATGGTAGAAAATAAGCATAGGTTTTTGCAATATTTTACTACTGGTTTTGTCGATTTTGCGTAAATAACGCAAAACTTTCGGCTCTGTCTATTCCCCATCCTTAAACACCGGTACTCCGCCCCACACGTTGTCCATGTAGTTCTGGTCAAGCACCTTGTCTATGCGGACCTGCTCGTCCTCAAGGCTGAAAAGCTTCGTGCTGTCGTCTTCGTTTTTGTCCGCAATCCAGATTTCGTCCCGTCGCACGAGGTCGTGGCTCATGATACGGCTCTCGTGGGTGGTGGTCACAAGCTGGATTCTCCTGTCTTTCGCATTTGAAAAATATTTCTTTACAAACTGTACGGTCAGCTTTGGGTGCAGGCTTCGGTTGATTTCGTCCATGATGTATACCTTTTCCTTTTTGCAGATGAGTATCTCCAAAAGCTGGAAGAGTCTATGTGTTCCATCACTCTCGCTTTCCATACTGAACTCGATTTCCTTTCCGCCAAGATTGTGTACGAATTTTACCGCATAAACAAGATACATTTCGTCGGGTGATAAAACTGTAGGTTATTGACAATGGGGAATAAATTTTGCATAATGCAATTAGTATATCCCTTTTTGAGGTAATCATGGAAAAAACATATATACAAGGTTCGGTAAAAGAACTCCTTGAGCAATCTGCACAATATTATTCTATCGCAGATATGGCAACTGAATTCCAAGTAAATCAAAGCACTATTCATCGCTGGATGAACGGTAGCGTTGAGCCAAAAAGTTTTATAGCTGATAGACTTGTAAATATGCTCGCCAGAAAAATTTCAGCACAAGAAAATGATGATAGGCAAGGTGATTTTACATTTATTGACTTATTTGCAGGAATTGGTGGAATCAGAAAGGGCTTTGAGCAAGCTGGCGGAAAATGCCTTTTTACCTCAGAATGGGACGAGTATGCACAAAAAACTTACAGCAACAACTATCCTTCGAAACATCAGATTAATGGTGACATAACAAAAGTGAATGCAGCGGATATTCCTGACCACGATGTTCTTCTTGCAGGTTTCCCTTGTCAGCCGTTTTCTATTGCAGGAGTGTCAAAGAAAAAATCTCTTGGCAGACCAACAGGTTTTGAAGATAAAACTCAAGGAACTCTTTTCTTTGATGTCGCAAGGATAATAAAGGAAAAACAACCGAAGGCATTTGTTCTTGAAAATGTTAAGAACTTAAAATCCCACGATAAAGGTCATACTTTTGAAGTTATTTGGGAAACACTTACGAAAGATTTGGGCTATACTTGTGATTACAGAATTATTGACGGACAGAGTTGGGTTCCTCAGCATAGAGAAAGAATTGTAATTGTTGGATTTAAGAAAAAAATAGATTTTTCATTAGAAAACATGATTATTCCGCCAAAGGGAGAAATAAAGCTTGCAAGCATTTTGCATAAGACAGACGGTACGGAGCCCAAGTTGATACAAGATGGTGACAAGTATTTTGATTTTGAGAACAACAAAGTGCTTGATAAATACACATTGACAGATAATCTTTGGGCATATTTACAAGCTTATGCACAGAAGCATCGCTCAATGGGAAACGGATTTGGTTATGGTTTGGTAAGGCCTGATGACATTGCAAGAACTTTGTCGGCAAGGTATTACAAGGATGGCTCAGAAATTTTGGTATGGCAAGGGGATGGTAAAAATCCTCGCAGATTGACACCAAGGGAATGTGCAAGATTAATGGGCTATCCAGATGATTATATTATCCCTGTATCGGATACAAGAGCATACAAGCAGTTTGGGAATTCTGTTGTTGTTCCGCTTTTTCATGCGGTTGCAGAATTCATAAAACCGTATATTGTTGATGAAAAAGATGTGAAACGAATTACAAAAACACGTAAACAATCTGCATAGGAGTAATTTATGGAAAATTTATCATCACTTGCAATAACAGACGCAATTAACAGCGAAAGAATTTTCTGTAAATTCTTGTCTGCAAATGATACTGGTGAAACTGGTGCTCATCAAGACGGTATTTATATTCCAAAAAACTCTGTATCACTTATTTTTGACGCGACAGGTGTAAAAGGGCAAAATAAAGAAGTTTTTAACGAAATTATATGGCAGAATGATTTTAAAACATCTGCATGTTTTAAATATTATGGCCAAGGAACAAGAAACGAATATCGCATTACAAGATTTGGCCGGGGATTTCCTTTTTTGCAACCTGAATATACAGGGGCTTTGCTTGTTATTCTAAAATTGAAAGATACATCATATAAAGCGTATGTTCTCAATTTGGAAGATGATATAAACGGATTTCTTGATTACTTTGGGTTAAGCCCTGCTGAAACAAATCGGCTTGTGGAGCAAAAAACTATTCCGTTGGAAGAAAAAGAAACTATTGCAATCGCTGAGTTCATAAGAAATTTAAAAGTCGATTTTCCAAGTTCAGAAGAAATGTCGCTTACAGCTCAATCAATTCAGAATAAAGTTTATAATCACAAAGAGTATATTCAAACTAATCCAGATAAAAAATTGCTTGATTGGACGGCAGTTGAATATAATCTTTTTCGTGCAGTCGAACATGCTCGATATGGCGAAACGATTACAAAAGGATTTAAGGATGTAGATGCCTTTATCGAGATGGCTAATCAAGTTTTAAATCGTAGAAAAAGCCGAGCAGGAAAAAGTCTTGAACATCATCTTAGTACTCTTTTCAATGGTAATAACCTTTCATTTACGGCTCAAGCAGTAACAGAAGGAAATAAGAGACCTGACTTCATTTTTCCGTCAGAAAAAGCATATCACGATATGTCATTTTCTACAGAAAAGTTGATTTCTCTTGCCGCAAAAACAACTTGCAAAGATCGTTGGCGACAAGTACTAAATGAAGCTGATAGATTAAGATCCAGACAGAAATTTCTTTGCACCATGCAACAAGGTATCTCAAGTTCGCAATTGAAAGAAATGAAATCGGAAAATGTTGTTCTTGTTGTGCCAACTGATTACATTGAGAAATACCCACAACAATACCAAGGTGAAATTTGGTCTTTGAAGAAATTCATTGATTATGTAAAAGAAATTGAGAATTAAACACTGTGCTAGGGATTGTAGGGGCGGATAATGCGACCCTGTGTCACACGGATTCACTTGATATTTCTGCGTAGATAATGCAAAACTTTTGGCTCTGTCTATTCTTCATCCTTAAAAACCGGTACTCCGCCCCATACGTTGTCCATGTAGTTCTGGTCAAGCACCTTGTCTATGCGGACCTGCTCGTCCTCAAGGCTGAAAAGCTTCGTGCTGTCGTCTTCGTTTTTGTCCGCAATCCAGATTTCGTCCCGTCTCACGAGGTCGTGGCTCATGATACGGCTTTCGTGGGTTGTTGTTACAAGCTGGATTCTCCTGTCTTTCGCATTTGAAAAATATTTCTTTACAAACTGTACGGTCAGCTTCGGATGCAGGCTTCGGTTGATTTCGTCCATGATGTATACCTTTTCCTTTTTGCAGATGAGGATTTCCAAAAGCTGGAAGAGTCTATGTGTTCCGTCGCTCTCGCTTTCCATGCTGAACTCGATTTCCTTTCCGCCAAGATTGTGTACGAATTTTACCGCATAAAAATGAAAATCACCGTCTTTTTCTAGTGTGATGATAAAAATGTTCCTCCGGCTGCGGATTACACTTGAATAGAATCCGGCATTTTGCAATCCCTGTTTCTGGGGCATTCCCAATTTCTCCTGAAGACTGGAAAACTTTACAAGCGGACTAACCAAAGCCATCTCAAGGTTCAGCTTCTGCTGGGTGCGTAAATCCAAATTCTCAAAGACCTTTTCCTTGCTTACGGGATCAAGATTTATTTTTTCTATTCCCGTGTCAAAATCTTTCAGCAGCTGGGCGAACTCATCCTTGCAGATTTCATACCGGAGCAAAGAAGTTTCCTGCAAGGGCTGGTCGGGGAAAATCACTTCGAGTGTGTCCTTGAACCAGAGAAACGCCTTTTGAAGGGGAATTGCCTGAGGGTTCGTGGCAAAAAATCCGTCGGTGTTGTGGTTGCTGCTGAACAAAAAAGGACTTCCGCTAAGAGCAAAAGTGCGGCTCAAAACCTCAATGTCCTTGTTTTGTCCTTTTATTGAATGGTGAAAAACGTAAGGGCTTTCGGAGCTTTCTTTATAGAAGAGTTTTGTATGCCGGTTTCCCACAACATGAACCAATTCTTCTTTCGTTATGATTCCTGTCGCAAGCACAAGGGAGATTCTGTATTCGTAAAGATTTTTGTCTGCGATAAATGTGATTTCAAAATCCGTAGGTCTGCCTTTGTTTTCGTCATCGATTTTGCACCAAAGATCTGGTGCCCTTTGGGGTAGTCTTCCTGCAAGCACGAAGTTCCTCAAGATTGCCATGGCCCTGACAAAGTTTGTCTTTCCCGCTCCATTTTTTCCGAACATGGCGGAAAACTTCAAAAGGCTTTTTCCTGTGTCTCTGTCTTCAAGTATGTGTTCAAGTTTTTTTGTGACGCGCCCGATTTCCATCTTGAAGGTGGTCCTCTGGTTAAAGGACAAAAAATTGGTGACGCTGAAATTTACTAACATTGTTATTCCTGATTGATTAAGAATCTCTCGTTTATAGCGAAATTATATAACTATTTTCGGTAGAGTTCAATAAAAACTTGTGAAAATAGGTGAAAAAATCGAATAAAATTTGACTTTAAATCTTTTCTGTGATATAGTGAAGATGTCAGAGCGGGTGAAAAAGTCGAATGTTTTGCCTAGTTTTGTCCTATTAGAACTGGATTTTGCAGCCAAAAACGGTACAAGTCGAATGTTCGTCGAACTAGATTGTACTGCCTTCTATGGGAATGCAAAACAGTTTGAGTTATTTACAGGAGGTACAGTTATGGCTGTTCCATTTGTCAGTAGAAAGCGGTTGAATCCGCGTGATTTGGAAGCAGAAGGCAAGTTTTATCCTGCCCCTGCTTATATTGCAGAGATTGGCGTGAATCAGCTTGCGGAGGAAATCTCTTCAAGCACGACGCTCACGCCGACAGAGGTAATCGGAGTAATCCGAAGCCTGCTTCTTACCGTACCCAAGTACATGCTGCTCGGCTACAAGGTAAGGCTCGACAGCTTTGGAATCTTCAAGCTGGGGCTAAAAACCGCAGAGACCTGCAAGGGGCACGAAAAAGCGGGAAGCGTTACGGCTAACGACATTGCCGGAGTAAAGGTTATGTATACCCCGGACTCAATGCTGAGCGCAAAACTTGCTAAGCCCGAGTACGTAAAGCTTGATGCCAAGTACATAAGCGATGAAGCAAATCCGACAGGCACGGGCGACTGAATGAATTGGTAAGCCCGACCGGATAACGGCGGAAGGGTTTATGTAAAAAAATCCGGCAAAGACCGGAAAGGACATTCCGTTATGAAAAACAATATTTGGGAGACCGGTGCTTTTTTTGGCGTGCCGGCCTCCTTTTTTTTATCCGGCTTTTGTTGCAATTTTATCCCGAATTTGCGGCGTTTTATGCGGATTTATCGGGGGATTTGAGAGATTTCATCTTGATGAATCAGGTACGATTGTCAAGATGAATGGGATGGGGTGCCTTGATGGATGGGGTTAGGTTATCTTGATGAGTAGATAAGGATATACGGATGAAAAAAATTTTATGACACAATTAAAACGATACAAAGACATCTTATATGCTTTGTTTTGTCAATGTAAATTTGTACCAAAAAACAAAATATTTATTTTTGACTGTCCCTATTGTTGACAATTTGTCCCTTTGGGATTATTATAAACTTGGGTACGAAGTATGAAGAAAAAGAATATCCTTAACTTAATAAAATATTACTCTGAAAAAAATGACAGTGCCTTTAGAAATGAGGCTTATGAGATTGCCAGAGATTTCGATGCTGCCGGAGATTTTCAATTAGCAGAGTATATAATGGCTCAACTTTCAAGTACCAATACTTTTATGCCACAAATGACGGAAACAGATAATTCCTTCTTTAGAAAAATGCCAATAAATCAGGAACCGCTTCCTCTTCCTGAGTCTATAAAAGACGATTTGGTAGGTATTGCAAATGCAATAGCTCACAATGTCGGAATAAATAAATATTTATTTTATGGTGCACCTGGTACTGGAAAAACGGAATCTGCAAAGCAAATGGCAAGAATCCTTGACAGAGAATTATTTTTTGTTGATTTTGAATCAATAATAGACAGTAAACTTGGACAAACTGCAAAGAATATTGCAGAAATGTTCAAGCAAATGAATGAACTTCCGCAGCCGAATAAAATTATAATCTTATTTGATGAAATTGATTCAATTGCAATGGACAGAACGAATTCCAATGATTTGAGGGAAATGGGCAGAGCAACTTCGGCCATATTGAAGGGGTTTGATAATTTAAATGAAAAAATTGTTTTGATTGCAACTACAAATTTATACGACTCGTTTGATAAGGCTTTGATTAGAAGATTTGACAAGGTTATTGATTTTAACCGTTATACAAAAGAAGATTTAATTGAAATATCGGAAGTCATACTAGATTTTTATCTGAATAAATTTAAATTTGCAGGAAAGAACATAAGAATTTTTAAGAAAATCATGCAATTAGCAGTTGAACTGCCCTATCCAGGAGATTTGAAAAACATAATAAAAACTTCTATTGCATTTAGTAAAGTTGGCGACGAATTTGATTACCTGCGAAGAATCTATAAGGATTTGTTGCACGAAAAAGAAATTGATATTGTAAAATTGAGAGAACAAGGCTTCACTGTTAGGGAAATCGAAATATTGTCGGGTATTTCAAAAAGCCAAGTTTCTAGAGAGTTGCAGGCGGTAGCAGAGAATGAATAGTATCCTTCAAATAAAAGCTGAGTTTGAACAAAAGTCAAATACCGGTGGCTTTTCTGCACGTCATATTCCTGCAAACAAAATTGTCGAAGCCTCACATTTACAAACCTTGCGAAATGAATTGAATTCTATTGTTCAATATTGGCAAGAAAACACAATCATAAACAAAGTCTTGGTTACAGCCTACTATATAGATGTAATAGCAAAAAGTAATAGAATTCAATCTCTCTTAAGTGAAAAAGGAAAGAAGACAAACGATTTGATCGTAGGTGCAAAATTCAGCAAAGATAAAGATCCAAAACATATCATTACCTATTGTATGGAAAACAAATCTCTCATTGAGTCATTAAAAATGATTGATGAGGCGATAAGTATTTTGATTGATGATTTTGATGGAAAACTTACAAATGAGCAAATCTCTGCAATAATGCACAATGAAATTCCATTTAAATCGGATGTAATGTCGAAGAACTGTTTTATCAATATTGTTGCAGATTCTGTATATCTGGAAAAGCTTGATGTTGATAAAGACAGACCTGAATTAACAGAAAGCCAAGTTATAACTTTGTACGATATTGGAATTCCGTATAGAGAAATCTTTAGAAAAATAGATTTGGATTATCTGAATATAAACAAATTTGATGACAATACTTTTTTGTTAAATCCAACACAGTATTCTATTTTAAAAAATAGTGCGCCATATCTAATTGCAATGGCAACGCCAGATTTTTCAAAATATGTATTTGCTGATATTTCAGACGATGAAATTGACAAAGACATTCCTATTCCAGAGCCGACAAATGAACCTGTTATTGGCGTAATAGACACACTTTTTGATAAGAGTGTCTATTTTTCAAAATGGGTTGATTATGTAAAACTTGTTGACCCGAATATTACAACAACCTGGGAAGATGAGCACCATGGTACTATGGTGGATTCAATTATTGTTGATGGGCCAACGCTAAACAAAGATATTGACGATGGCTGTGGTCGTTTTCGCGTAAGGCACTTTGGCGTTGCAGCTGGAAAAAAATACAGTGTGTTTACTTTGCTTCGGCAAATCCGAGATATAGTCCAGACAAATAGAGACATTCATGTATGGAATCTTAGCTTGGGAGCTGAGTCTGAAATCGAAGATAATTTTATTTCGCCTGTGGCAGCTTTGTTGGATAATCTGCAATATGATTATCCAGATATAATTTTTATTGTTGCAGGTACAAACAAGACTTCAAAAAATCAGGTTAAAATCGGCTCTCCTGCGGATTCAATCAATTCTATTGTCGTTAATTCAGTGTCATTCGATAATCTGCCAGCCTCATATACAAGAAAAGGCCCAGTTCTGTCTTTCTTTACAAAACCAGATGTGAGTTATTATGGTGGAGATGATTCAAAAGAAATGAATGTCTATTTTTCAAATGGAAAAGTAGTCAGAACTGGAACTTCGTTTGCAGCTCCTTGGATTGCAAGAAAAATGGCTTATATGATGCAAGTTATAGGATTAAGTAGGGAAGTCGCAAAGGCATTGCTTATTGATTGTGCTGCTGGTTGGAACAAACAGAATTCATCTAATTATGAAATTGGATTTGGTATTGTTCCTGTAAAGATTACTGATATTTTACAGTCTAAAGATGATGAAATTCGATTTTTCCTGAGTGGTACATCTGAAAAGTGGGACACATATCTGTATAATATTCCTGTTCCTGCTATTAATGACAATCATCCGTTCATAGCAAAAGCAACTTTATGCTATTTTCCTAAATGTTTTAGGAATCAAGGTGTAGATTATACGACAACGGAGCTTGATCTGCATTTTGGAAGAATAAAAGATGATGGTTCTATAGCATCAATAAATGAAAATCTTCAGAATGAAACTGACAACGTTTTTACAAAAGAGAGCAATGCAAGAGATTTGTTCAGGAAATGGGATAATGTTAAGCATATAGGAGAATTTGAAGAAACTAAACATCGTCCTAAAAAAGCCTATAAAACAAAATCTTGGGGCATAAGCCTAAAAACTACAGAGCGGCTTTCTGAAAAATACGGAAAAGATTTGAAGTTTGGTATAGTTCTTACATTAAAAGAATTATATGGGAAAAATAGAATTCAGGAATTCATACAGTTGTGTCAACTACGTGGTATGATTGTAAATAAGATTGACATTGAAAATCAGATTGATATTTACAACAAAGCTGACGTTGAGATTGATTTTGAGGAGTAGGAATTATGGAAAGATGTTTCGTAATACAGCCTTTTGATAATGATAAATTTGATAAACGTTTTAAAGATGTTTATTCTCCTGCTATTATTGATGCAGGATATGACCCATATCGCGTAGACAAAGACTTATCTGCAGAAATTCCAATAGATAGCATAGATAATAATATTCGAACCTCCTCTGCCGTTCTTGCAGATATAACGATAGACAATCCTAATGTTTGGTTTGAAGTCGGTTTAGCAATCGCATATAAAAAACGAACAATACTGATTTGTTCTGATGAAAGAAAAGATAAATATCCGTTCGATATTCAACAACGTTCAATAATATCTTACAAAACTGGCTCACTTAGTGATTTTGAAAAATTGAAATCGCAAATAACGACTAAGATGAAATATTTTTCTGAACAAAAAAGAACTGCTATTGGAAATGAAAATGCAGGACAAATTTTATCAGAATGTATTATTTCAGATGAAGCTTTGTTGTTATTAGGAACTATAGGGGAAAATGTTTTTGGGCAAAAGGATTCAATTTCACTGTCTTTATGTGCTGAAAAGTTTGAAGGATTTGGTTATAACCGCTTAGCATTTAATTTCGCATTAGAAGAATTATGTGAAGTAAATTTTTTAGAGCAATCATTTGATGCTTATAATTGTCCCGAATGTATGATAACAACAAAAGGTTTTTCGTGGATGAGGAATAATAAAAGTCGATTCAATTTAACAATTGCAAATGATGAAACCAAAGATATGCAAATGAATAGCGATGATAACTTTCCTGAAGAAATTCCATTTTGAGAGGAGAATATAGAATAATGACCACAGAAGAACAAGAATTCGCTGACTTTATGACCGAAGCCTCCATAAAGGCAATGGAACTTCGCAAAAAATATGATAAACTATCCGAAAATAACAAACGGAAGTTTCTTCAATACATCGAGCCTATGGTTCGTGCAGGAGGGGCACAGGCGTTTGTGGAGCAGATGAATATATTATTTAATACAGGGAAAAGATAAATTTTGTAAGTGTCATTCATTGACACTCTGGACATTTATAATAAACCTAACTATAGGAGGAATTTAACCATGAATAACTTTCAGGACTCATTTGAAAGAGCGTTGGAGGATTTTTATACAGTAGATTGGTCAGAAACGGATGGAAGCGATGTAAAGCAGATTCTTAAAACATATTTTGAAGATATTCCTAACAACAGAAGCGCAATTCAAAAGTTGTTTGATGATTGCGCAAAGATAAATAAGTATCAAAAAATGATTGCTTCAAAAATGTTGGAAGCGTGTTAACGGAAAAATTGAAATTATGACTAGGTTGGTAAAATAAAATGCCCAAAAAGCTAAATTGTATAGATTTATTCTGCGGATGTGGAGGACTCTCAAAGGGATTCCTGGATGCTGGGTACAATGTTTTACTCGGTATCGATTTTGACGATGCAGCTCTCGAAACATTTCAAAAGAACCATGGTTCAGCAAAAGCATTAAAACTTGACCTTTTTAACCATGAAAATATTTCAGTCATAACAGATTATCTCAAACAAAATAATCTCTCTCTAGATGTCCTTATAGGTGGACCGCCTTGCCAGGGCTTTTCTATAGCAGGACCTCGAAATAAGGATGATAAAAGAAATCGTCTTTATTCGGCAATGGTCAAGCTTGCTGACCGTACAAAGCCGAAAGCCATTCTCTTAGAAAATGTTCCCGGAATGCTCCAGACAAATGGTGGCATTGGAGCAAAAAGAATCGTGGCTGATTTTAAAAAAATCGGTTATACGATGATTCCAAAATTACTGTATGCACCGGATTTTGGAATTCCCCAAATTCGCAAAAGAGTTTTCTTTGTAGGTCTTCATGACAACACGAAAGTATTTGAATTTCCAGCTCCAGTTTTAGACAAAGACCATTACATAACTTGTGAACAGGCAATAAATGATCTGCCTGCATTAGAAGGTATTTATGGTGATGAGGTTCAAAACTATCCTTGTCAGCCAAAATCAGAATATCAACGCTTAATGCGTGCGAATTCCAATGAAATTCATAACCACATTGGAACGCTCCATGATGAAAAAACTTTGAAATTTCTCGCAATGATTCCGGAAGGTAAAAATTACAAAGCTTTACCAAAAGAATATGAAGGAATTTATAAGTACCATGAAGCCCTTACCCGCTATCACAGCAAAAAGCCTTCTTTAACTATAAACACTTGCCACAGGTCTCATTTTCACTACAAGTACAACAGAATACCAACAGTTCGTGAAAGTGCACGGCTTCAAAGTTTTCCTGATGATTTTATCTTCTATGGAACTAAAGCTCAGCAGTATAGGCAGGTTGGAAATGCAGTTCCTCCTTTACTGGGAAAAGTAATAGCAGAACAACTTAAAAAATATCTGGAGCTAAAAGACAATGATTAAAATGATTGATCTTTTTGCCGGGTGCGGTGGACTAACGGACGGATTTTTGCAGACAGGTCTATACAAAGAAATTGCCTCTGTTGAATGGTTGAAGCCACAAGTCAATACAATGCGTAATCGTCTCAAGGCAAAATATGGCGAAACAGATGCAGATGAACGTGTTATGAATTTTGATATCCAGCGTGAAGATGAGTTATTTAATGGATGGAACGATGAAGAATTCGGAGAAAGCAAAGGACTGGATTATTTTGTTAATGCAGAAAATGGAATAGACATTATCATTGGTGGACCACCCTGTCAGGCATATTCTGTTGCGGGACGTGTCCGTGATGAAAACGGAATGAATGATGATTATAGGAACTTTCTTTTTGAGCATTATCTTTCCGTCGTAAAAAGATACCAACCGAAACTTTTCATTTTTGAAAATGTTCCGGGAATCTTGTCGGCGACCCCCAATGGTGTGAAAATTTCAGCACTTATACAATCCTCATTCAAATCTATTGGATACGAAATCATAGATGATTTAAGGAAAGCCAAGGTGAATGCAAATGATTACAATGTTCCTCAAAACCGCGAAAGAATTGTAATAGTTGGTATCAAGCAGAAGAAAAATAGAGACTGTCAGAAAATTCTCGAAGATTTCTATATTTCAATACTACCAAAATACAAATCAAACAATCACCTCACAGTAAAGCAAGCCATTGGGGATTTGCCGAAAATTACGCCTTATTTTGATGAAGAACATCATTCAAAACATGAGGCGTACAAAGTTCCAAAATCAAATATTTCATGGCATGAACCTCGCTATCAGAATGTTCGCGACATGGAAACATTCAGAACTCTGGCAGAAGACATTGAGACAGGACGTTTCGAGTATGATTCAAAAAAGATAACGGAGCTATATGCGGAGAAAGTTGGATCAAAATCTCCGATACATCGCTATCATGTCCTTGAAGCAGACAAACCAAGTACAACGATAATTGCACATCTTTATAAAGATGGAAACAGATTTATTCATTATGACTCAAAACAGGCAAGAAGTATTACTGTCCGGGAAGCTGCACGTCTTCAATCATTTGATGATGACTTTGATTTTATAGGAAGCAGAGGAAATGCTTATCAAATGATTGGAAACGCAGTTCCGCCTCAACTTGCAAAAAATATAGCAAAAGCAATAAACGATTTATACAAGCAATTAGGAGAAATCCATGTATCATTATAATTTTACAAATGATTTACGTATTACTTCTTTGGACGAAATCCTGAAAGAAGCTTCTAATGCATTTTTAACCGATACAGTTCCTTCTGCTTCAGAAGACAAAAGTAAAAATAACAATTTCATGACTGTTGGTTTTTATTTTAATCTTAAAGCAAAGGGAAACTGTGCAAAACTTGCTTCACGGGGAAATACAAAAAAAGTTGTACTGAATTTCATTAAGAAATTTCAGTTTCCAAATCCAAGAACTTCTTCAGATTATGAAAACGCCGTTTCTGATAAAATTCTTCTTGCACCAATGCGGGATATTGTAAAGCTATTGCATATTTTTTCATTAATAGATAAAGAGAGTGCATATTTAACAAAAGATGAAATAAAGAGGTTCATTTTCTATAATGATGAATTAGCTAAACGTAAAAATTATAATTTATTAAATACCGCAAATCAGATTATACGATATCGTAAAGATGCTAACTTGCCTTCGAACATCGATTTAGATGAGAAAAATCATATTTGGAATCAACCTGATAGACAAATTAGAGAAATGATAAAAACGCTCAATTATACCGGTTGCTTTGAAGAATATGAAAATGAAATCAGATTAAAAACTAAAGGAATTAATATAGATAATGAAGCTGATTTATTTGAAATTATAAATTGTAATTCATATTGGAAGGGAAAAGATTTAATAGATTATCAAGAATACATGGATGAAATTGAAATTGCGGAGGATGATATGTCAGAAGACAAAACTTATAATAAAGATTCTCTTAATAGGATAGTTTTCGGAGCACCGGGCACAGGAAAGAGTAAACGACTAGCTGATGAGAGTCAAATATTCAAGAATTCAATACAACCAAAAACTGATCTTGAAAAAATAAAAATGGAATTCTCCAAATTAAAATCTGATGAAAATTTTGTTCCACAATGTGCAGCTATTGGATTTGTTTATGCAAAACAGATATTAAGCATGAAGAATGATGAAATAAATAAGTTACTACAAGATTTCACTCCACCACAAAATGTTGGGTATTATATTAAGACAGGAGCTCAAGTATCAGAATTCTTTAATGATTATGAAGAAAAAAATGAGTTAATACCCGAAAAATGCCCAGAGTTAATAAAACAAGCCTATAATGATATCATTACAACAAAAAATAAAGTACCGCAGATGTATGCAATTGGTTTGAAATTTTCAGATTATATAATTTCTGAATTTGAAAATAACAGTCCTAAAAATCAAATCAATGCAATCCTAGAATTGAATCCAGAAGATATTAATGGATATTACATCAATACAGGAAGTCAGACATTAAAGTTTATAAAAAGATTAAAAAATAAAGCTATAAAAAATTATGAAGAACAAACAATAGAACGAGTTACATTTCATCCAAATTATAGTTATGCACAATTTGTTGGTACCTATAAACCTGTGCAAGATTTAAATAACGAAGAAAATATTCGCTATGAATATGTTCCTGGACCTTTTATGCGTATATATATTAATGCGATTAAAGAAATAAAAAGAGCAAAGGAAAAAAATATAACTCCCCAAAAATATCTTCTCCTCATCGAAGAAATCAACCGTGCAAATGTGGCAGCAGTATTCGGTGATGTGTTCCAGCTTCTTGACCGTGATGAGAATGGCAATTCTGAATATCCGATTGCTGCAAGTGAAGATATAAAGAAATATCTTGCTAAAAATGGCATCCATGAAGATGAGCTGAAAATCCCTTCCAACATGTACATCTGGGCAACAATGAACAGCGCAGACCAGGGTGTTTTCCCAATGGATACGGCGTTCAAACGCAGATGGGAGTTTGAATATATCGGAATTGATGAAAATGAAGATAAAGTAAAAGGCTATGAAATCCCAATCAGTGCAACAAAGAAAGTTAATTGGAATGACCTTCGAAAGGCTATAAACAACAAGTTGATTACGCTTGGAATTAATGAAGATAAACTTCTTGGTCCTTTCTTCCTTTCTAAAACAGTTTTGGATTCTGCCCTAGATAAAGGAATGGATTTTGTAAAGTTGTTTGAAAGTAAAGTGCTTATGTATCTCTTTGAAGATGCAGCAAAAATGAAAGCAAAGCAACTTTTTAATGTTGATGAGAAGAAATTCATTTATTCCGAAGTCTGTAAAAAATTTGAGGAAACAGGAGTGAAAGTTTTTAAATTCAACGCCGAAGATGTTGTTGAAGAGCATGATATTTCAATCAAAGAAGATGCTGCTCCAACTGATGGGAAGTTATTCTAATTGTCGCATCACTGATACGACAATTCTATTTTACGGTATGGAGAGTTGTATTTGAAATCCGTTTATTTTCGTGAAGGCCGTCATTATTCTTTTGCTCAACTGGATAAAGCCTTTTCTTGTGACAAGGAAAAGACCAGGAAAAATATCGGCACTCTTAAAAAATACAATCTTCTCAAAACAGTCCGTAACGACAAGCCTGAGTATTCAGACCTTTCTGACCAGGATATTGTTATTGGCGAAGCTCCTGATGATTCGTCAGAATTTTCCTATATTTTTTCTTTTGTCGGCGTCATTCTTTTGGATGACTTGGTTTTATTCTGCTATCCAAAATATATCGACAATGACGAAAAACCTTTTGAAAAGCTAAAGACTGTAATCAAGGTAATTGAAAAATATAATCAGAAAGAGCAGTTGGTTCATCTTTATAATGGAGAAGATGAAAGCAAGCAGTTCAACCGCCTTGCCATTTCTCTTCATATTTTGCATGACTATTTTGAAAACGGACTGTATTCAAATCAGGAAGAGGTTGTCGAACTTAACGGAGAAGGGGAAATCCTTTGGGATAAGACAATCAATGAAACTTTTGCTTTCATAAAAAACAATACGCCTTATTATCTTGATGTTTACACCCATGACAACACGCAAAATGATTTTGACTTTATCCGCCGTCTTCATGCTGCAATAATTTCACAATGTTCCAGGGATTTGAATCACGACAAGATTTTGGATCTGTTCGGTTTGTCAGAAGCAGAGTTGACGGACGAGACTGTAGAAGATTTTGGCGATGTTGATTACATAAGGTATCGACTTGAAAAGGAGATTAAAAATCAGTTTGTAACTCGAAAGCAGAATCTTTTAAAAACGCTTTATACTTATGTTTCGGAACAGTCTTCTAATCAAAGTGATGCTTCTTTCAGTCTCTATGGAACGAATGTCTTTAATCTTGTGTGGGAAACTGCCTGCGGAGAGATGTTTGAGAACATGAAATCAGAGCCATTGAAAAACCTTGCAGAACGCAAACTGATTTCATTGAATGAGCATTCAGATGGCAAAAGCTATATTTCTGATTACATAGAAATCCCTGAATGGATTATTAACGGCCAGCCAGTTTCATATAAAGGTGACTTGATTCCTGATGTTGTTACTTTACGAAAAGAAAATTCCGGCAATACGGCCATGTATATTCTTGACGGAAAGTATTATCTGCTATCAGTTACAAATGGAGAACTTTCTGGAAATCCCGGAATCCAAGATGTTGTAAAGCAGTATGTATATAATGCCGCGTTAAAATCTTTTATTGACTCATTCCAAATTGGAGAACTTGCAAACGCTTTTTTGATTCCTGCTTTAGAAAGTGAAAACGCAGAAAATCAGAATTATGGCGAGGTTCCGTACTGGACAGCCCAACATTCTCCTTTTAATGAACTGCCGTCTGTTCAGGTAATAAAATTGCAGGCTCAGAAAGTATGGGATTTTTATCTTGGAACGCAAACTGAAAATACGCCGATTTTTAATCTGATTCAAAAATCTCCGACAAAAAACTATCTGTATCATAATGAGAATGACAATTCTATAATTCAAATTAATGACGGCAAGAAACACATCCTCGTTGGATTTATGCGGAAGGATTATTTTGACCATGTGCACGAAAACTTGAAAGCCTTGGGGAACAGGTTCATTTTTTATTTTTATGCAACAGGAATAGAAAAAGAGAGCCAGCAGTTTACTCGTTATCCAATGCATCCTTATATTGATTCATGCACGGAAATCATCTTGTTTACGGAAGGAAGAGACAATTTTATACGCGGAAAACTTTCACTTACACAAAGCGGAAGATGCAAGATTGATGAGGTTGCGGCAACGACTTTGGAAAACGAATTGAAAAATCTCCCTGTGAAGTTTGAAAAGCAAGCATCAAATGCAAAGACATATTACAAAGTAACTGTGGAAAATGCCGAGATTTCAGACAAGCCGTATGATTCTATTTCAAATTATTCTGAGCTTAATTTAAAAATAAAGGAAAGCGGTTTGAATGAAGTGTTGTTTAGAACTTCTCCCAAAGTTATTGATGTATAGGGAATTATCCCGAGGATTCTAACATGAAAACCATAAACGTCGTAGCCTCCATAATCACCAGACGAAAGATGCTGAATCAAGTTCAGCATGACGGACAAACTGACAGCTGCCATTCTGAACTTGATTCAGAATATGTAAACCAAGTCTTCGCCACCCAGCGGGGTTACGGAGACTGGAAGGGCTGGTGGGAATTCCCTGGAGGAAAAATCGAAGCTGGCGAAAGCCCAGAAGCTGCCCTTGAGCGTGAAATCCGAGAGGAGCTTGCCACACAAATTAAAGTGGGGGACTGCATTGGCACGATTGAATACGATTATCCGACATTTCATCTTTCAATGAAGTGCTTTGCATGCCAAGTGGTTAGCGGAAGACTGGAGCTGCTTGAGCATGAAAACGCGGTCTGGCTTACAAGAGAAAACTTGCATTCCGTAAAATGGTTACCTGCAGATGAATTGATTCTGGATAAGGTTACGGCCTTTTTGTAAAGCGTAGTGACAAATTTGCTGTTTTGAGTTATGCTTTTTTCAGGAGGTAAGGAAAATGTACGCAACCACTGGAATAATTCAAGAAAAACAATTTTCTACGATTTCTGATGAAAAGCTTTTTTCTGTTTCAGACTCTTTAATTAAGCAAAATATTGAAGCGTACAAGGAACTTGCAAAGTGATTTTTTTTGATTATGATCAAGTCGTAAAAATACAAGGGCACAATCATGGCGAACGGAATTGAAGATTTGAACGAAAAAAACAAAGAACGCGGGGAAAATATCCCTGATTCACGATACGACACATGGCGCACTTTTCAGGGACGGGAGGATGCGGAGATGCTGCAGGAAAAATCAGCCGGGTGGACAAGTAAAGATGCTTTCCGGGGCAGAAATAAATGGCAGTGCGAAAACGACTCCTGGGATGAAGATTAGGGAAAAAAAATAATTTAGTTGATAAGTGGCGGATTCTGGATTATAATATTGATAAATTCTTGTTTTGCACCCTGCTTTTCCCATTGTTTAACTACAGGAGGCAATCTATGCGAAGAAGTCCTTTTAATCAACTGAATACTGCCGGAATACTATTATTATGTATAGCCCCCCCCCCCTGTTTAGTGCCTGCGAAAATTTCTTAAACGGAGCTGGAATCAAGCGGGAGATTGAGGAGCAGATTTACATCGCGAACCACGAAAGCCCCGTCGCAAAGATTGAGGAACCTGTTTTTTCCGGCCAGGGAGTTGCAAAAAACCGTGCAATCGTAATCAGCTTCACGCAACCCATGAATCCTGAGACACTTAGCGAGGCTCTTTCGATTACCGACGCACAGGGAAAGGACCTTCTTCCAAACTTCACGACCCCAGTCTGGTCCAATGACGACAAGCTCGTGACAATCCCGGCGAACGAAAAGAACCTGATTGACTTGCAGGGAAAAAAGGCCATGGACATCTACGTTACCCTCTCAAAATCCTGCAGGACAAGGGACAGGCTTCCCATAAAGGACGAGGTGCGGCACAATTACAGAATCAGCGACAATGTGGACAACACGGCACCTCTTCTCGTTGCGGCAAGGGGTGAGCTTCCACCTTCGTACATCGGGCGGGAGGCTTCATCCGAGACAATTCTTCTTTCGGACGAGGATTTTACGGCGGAAACCGAGGTCTCAATCATCCAGACGAACCACATCCGGTCAAAGGCGGACTTTTATATAGAAGGAAACGACAATGGCGGTGATGTCTATGCCCATTTCAAGTATTCCCGCGTGTTTGACGTTTCAGGGGAAGCCGTGAGCGAGGCAGCGACCGACAAGCGTGAAAAACTCACCTTCATCAAGGAGAACGGAATTTCCTACGACACTGTGTGCCTTGACATTTCGGAAAGCACGGCAAAGGACGGACTCTACAAAGTGACCGTGACAGTTTCCGACGCTTCCAACATTGACAGCGAGGACTCCAAGGTCTACTACCTGCTCCGGGACACCACTTTGGCCAACAGTACGAGCGGCATGATTTGGTTCGAGACTCCGCAGTTCAGAAACGACTTGGAGCCGGGGGACTGGTATTGGCAAGACGGAGAGCAGGTTCCAGTGTCCATCACGGACTTTGACTCTCAGATACCGACAGTTTCCTCCATTGAACGCTACATGCAGAGATTTAAAATGCTCTACATGGTGGATGACGTGTACTACATCTCGAATTTCAACGCCACAAACCGTTTTAAACAAAAATCCGGGGACCTTTCCTATTTCGTCTCATGGGGAACCTCTGAGAACTGCATGAGCGAGCCTGTTCAAATCATCGGGTATGACGACGAAACCGACTACACTAATGTCCTTGGCTTCGAAGGAAAAAATTTCTATCTCCCGGATTCCTACAAAACCTTCCGGGACGCAAACCTTCAGAAGGACATCTATCTCCGCGTCTTTATGTACGATTCCGTCGGAAACTACAACACCATAAACACACTGGTTCCAAAGCAGATTGATTTCTACAATTATGAGGTTTTGCCGGGCGACACAGACGGAAAAAAGAAAATCAAGCTCAACTATCTTGATCTTTCCAACATGGGAAGAGCCGCATCCCAGCAGCTTGCAGTTTTTCCGGGCACAAACGCTTATGTCCTGTACAGGATTTTCTATGGAAGACTTGAGGACGGAGTGAACGAGCGTGAAATGGAGCTAAGACGGAACACCGTAAAGCCTTTCAAGGACGACAGGAGCTCCGACATAAGCGATAACAATATCCTTGAGGTTGATTCCGGCTCCAAATATGTTTTTTATATACAGCCGAATTACAACATGCATGCTGATGTGAACGACGCGTGGACAGGCCAGGTGTTCGGTCCCCTTTACCGGATTGCGGTCGATACATCCGAAGCCGTGTCAGGCAGCGTCACAAAGCCGGATTTTTCCGTCGTAAAAGAATCCGCAGGTGTGAACAGCTCCATGGTGAACGTGACTGTCACCGTAACAAATCCTGAGGCTGGCGTAACTTACATTCCCTGCTACAATTATTATTACAGGGAGGACTCGTATAATCACCAGACAACAAACCAAGATCATATCTGGAAATGGAGCGGCTGGAGTGTCTGCAACATCTCAAGTTCGGAGTCGGCCTCGAAGTTTACTTTCCAGGTGGAGAACCGTCTAAGGGCTCCGTTTGAAACAGAGTGGAGAAAGCCGAATGAACCGGAAGATTACGGTTGGACAAACTATCATGAGGAGGAAGCATATTTTGTGAGCGTGAAAAGGGCAAGCGATGCATACGGCTATCCTGATGTCGAGGCGAAGATAAAAATTCTTGCCATAAAGGGAAACTCTTCTGCTGAATCCGATGAAGAACCCATCTATTTTTCAGAAAGCGACGACGACAACATCCCGCCGACAGTCAGTAAAGACGTGTACCGTCATGACTCAAAGCTTTCCTTTGACGGACACTCGTTCAACTTCAGAAATCTTGTCATGGAAGACGAGGGTCATCTTTCACCCAGTTTCCAATACTATTATATGCCCTACAACAGCGTCTGGGGAGACAATCTCTCCGTGGCGACCCCTGAGGAGATAGAGAAGTCTCCGGGCGGATTCTCCGGCTACACATCGAACTGCTATTACGACGGGTACTCGGACAAAGCGGATTACTGGCTTGACATGAGCATTCCCCTTAACGGCATCCCGGACGGAAGGTACATGCTTTTCGCAAAGGTCAGCGACACTTACGGAAACTTCAATTACGTGACATTGGGCAAGGCTGATGTGGGAACCTTCAAGAACAAGCTCAAAGTTGAGCACAACCCTGACAACAATCACCTTGTCGCAACCCTTACAACTGAGGCCGGGGAAATCTTCGGGCGGAACATGATAAGCATTTTGGGCTTGGATACAAATAAGGGAAAATGGGATGTGAACGGCAAGTACGGCTTTTTTAACCAGTTGCAGAACTGCGAGGTGATTGAGGGAGCCAAGAGAGTCCTTCGCTATGAGACCCCAGATGCCCCGGGTGGAATCAATGAATTCAAAAAGAAGAACGATGCTGGCGGTCTCGTTGACCTTGATGCGAATGACATGAAATTCAGGGACTGGTGCTGGTACCGGCTTACCGTGCAGGGCTTCAACGAAAATCTTTATGACGGTACGTCAGGAGTAAACTGGAAGTATGGTCGTCCCTATCATTATGATATGGATTATGACAGCAGAGTTAACTGGAGTGCTTGGATTAACAACGAGTCCGAGTATGATGTCTGCACGGAGGAAACCGTCTCGAACACGGTCTATGTCTTTATTCCCCCGACACAGGAGGACGATCCAGGGTATTACGAGAATGAGATAAAATCCGCCTTCTTTGAGTCCACCGCAACTCCACGCTCCAACAAGCCTTTCCTCGTGAACATAATTTCGGCAAACCGTGATTTGGGAAGGGATCCCGACGAATGGGAAAGACGCGGCAAGCTGATTATGACACATTATTACAACCCGTTTGACACGGAGCATTACACGCAGTTCAATGAAACAGTTGCGGCAGATGACATGTTCAACTCCAACGAAAAGGGCTTCCTCTACTATGTGGCGGTGGTGCACTTCGCGGACGGAAATATGGCAATCTCCAAGACTTACACCATGCAGGGGATGTAGCTTCTTTTGTCATCAGGCAACGGGATTAGTTAGCTTATGCTAATCTTTTTTCCATGCCACGCTTTGTTTATTGAGGAAATCCGGCTTGTGGTGTAAAATGGATGCATGGCTAAAATAAAAACATTCAGGGGTGGAATCCATCCCAAGGAGTTCAAGGAGCTGAGCAATCAGTGTCCCATTACTCCGGCATTTCCAAAATCAAAGACCGTGACAATTCCTGTGACGATGGGTGGTGCTCCCAATCAGCCGCTCGTAAAAGTGGGTGATGAGGTTGCAAGAGGACAGCTTATAGCTTCCGGCGAGGGATTTATGAACTGCCCGGTCCACTCATCGGTTTCCGGCAAGGTAAAGAAGATTCAGTCCTGCCTTGTGACGGCAAATGGAATGGCTCCGTGTATCATTATTGAGGCTGATGATGCGGGACGTGAGACCTTGCTTCCTGTCCTTGATCCCTTCGCGTGCACAAAAGACGAGGCTCTGAAACGCATAAAGGAAGCCGGAATCGTCGGTATGGGAGGAGCGTCTTTCCCTTCCCACGTGAAGCTCAATCCCCCGGCGGATAAAATCATCGACTACGTGCTTATAAATGCGGCTGAGTGCGAGCCCTACCTGACTTGCGACGAGAGGACCATGCTTGAGACTCCCGAGAAGCTGATTGACGGTCTTGCGGTTATCCTTCATATAATCAACGGTGGAAAAGGCGGCTCCGGCAAGGCAACTGGAATCATCGTCCTTGAGGACAACAAGGCATATCTTCTTCCGGATTTGGAAAAGGCAATCACTCAGGGTGGATTTGAAAAAGCGATGTCCGTCTGTCTGGTAAAGACAAAATATCCCCAGGGTGCGGAAAAGTTCATAGTCTCCGCAGCTACAGGACGAGAGATTCCGAGCGCGAAACTTCCAGCCGATGCCGGATGCGTCATTTCAAACGTGGGAACCGCCTGTGCAATCAGTGACGCTTTCAGAAAGGGTCTTCCTCTGATTGACCGCTCGCTTACAATTTCCGGCGGTGCGGTTGAAAAGCCCGTGAACGTGCGTGTGCCCGTGGGAACTGTCGTAAGTGACCTCATGCCGGATGTTTTCTCCCTTAAGGCGGAGGGAAGCGCGGATGAGGCAGTGAAGATAATCTCAGGCGGTCCCATGATGGGATTCGCTATGGTCTCCGCAGATTTTCCTGTCGCAAAGGGAACTAGCGGCGTGACTTTCCTTACCGAAAAAGAGACTTTCCTTGACGAGGAGTCCCAGTGCATTTCCTGCGGATCCTGCGTCGCAAAATGTGCCATGCGTCTTTCCCCTGCCCTGATTGTTCGTGAGCTAAAGGCGGACAATCTTGAAAAAGCGAAAAAGCTCGGCCTCATGGATTGCATTGAGTGCGGATGCTGTGCCTTCGTGTGTCCTGCCAAAGTAAATCTCATCCAGAGAATCAGGCTCGGAAAAGGACTCGTGCGTCAAAAGATGGCTGAGGAAAAAGCCAAGGCCGCGGCAAAATCTGATGCAAAGGGAGGTGCAAAATGAGTCGCATACATGTTTCGTCAAGCCCCCATTTCAATTTGAAGTGCAGTCCCCGGATGATTATGGGAACCGTGATTGTCGCGATGCTTCCCGAAGCGATTATGGGAATCGTGCTTTTCGGATGGGGCGCTTTGATAAGGATTCTTGTGTCGGTCGCGTCCTGCGTTTTCTTTGAGTTCATCTTCCAAAAAATCACCAGGCAGAAAGTCGCGGTCTCAAATCTTTCGGCTTGTGTCAGCGGCATGATGCTCGCCTTGGTCTCTTCCCCCACAGTCCCAATCTGGATGTTCGTAATCGGTGCCGCCGTCGCGATGATTGTGGCAAAGGGACTCTTCGGTGGAATCGGCTCCAATGTTTTTAATCCGGCTCTTACGGGGCGTGCGTTCATGTTCCTGAGTTTTCCTGCAGCGATGGGTGCAAGCTGGCTTAATCCGAGGACAGTTTCCGCCGTGGACGCAATCTCTTCCGCGACGACTCTTTCCGCAATCAAATCCGGGACCTTTATAATGGAAGACAATACTCTCTGGCAGTATTTCATCGGAAACCGCGCTGGATGCATCGGTGAGACATCGGCTCTCTTGATTTTGATTTCCTTCGCGTTTCTTGCGCTCGCACACATAATCGACTGGCGCGCTCCTTTGGCAATGGTCGGAACCGTAGCAATCTGCTCATTGATTTCCGGAGAGAACGTTCCCCTCATGCTGATGACCGGAGGACTTCTTTTCGGTGCGACTTTCATGGTAACGGATTATGCCACGGCTCCCCTTACAAAAAAAGGCAGGCTGATTTTCGGATTCGGATGCGGACTAATCACTTTCCTGATTAGAAAATTCGGCGGCTACCCTGAGGGCGTGATGTTCTCCATTTTGATTATGAACAGCGTGGCTCCGTTCCTGAACAATCTTACGGCGAGAAAATACGGCTACGGTAAAAAGGCCGGACGACCTTTGGATTCTTCAAGGGAGGTAAAGTGATGGGTGATGTGTCTGTAAAATCTGCTCCCAAAAAAGAGGGCGTGGGAAGCATGATTGTTCTTGGCCTTGTGCTTGCGGTCTATGCTCTGGTCTGCTGCACGGTCCTTGCGCTTGTGAATGTTTTTACCGCCCCGAGGATTAGGCAGAATCAGGAGCGAAAAGTGAGCGAGGCGATGAGGGAATTTTTCCCCGACTCAGGTTTGACTTTCGAAACCGTGGATGATTACAAGGCTCCTGTCGTGGGTGCGATTACTGTTGATGAAATCTACGTCGCGAAAAAAGACGGAAAGATTGTGGGCGGTGCTGCTCAGGTTACGGGACCGACTTATGACCAGGGCTCAATCCTCATCGGAATGAAAACCGACGGAACTGTGGCCGGACTTAAATTCCTTAAGCTCACGGACTCACCCGGATTTGGACTCAAGGCGAACGACGCGACTTTCAAACTTCCCAGCGGAAAAACTTTCTACGGTCAGTTCGAGGGAAAAAATGCAAGGAAATCTTTTGAGGCGGGAAAAAATTTCGACGCGATTTCCGGGGCCACAATTACGAGCGTGGCGGTTTCCTCTTTAATCAACGAGGGAACAAAAAATCTTTTCGCATATTTTGATTTGAAGGGGGTAGAGAAATAGTTTGTCATTCCCGGGCTTGACCCTGGAATCTATAAAAACAGATTGTCGGATCAAGTCCGACAATGACACACTACTTAAATTATTATGAATACTAAACTAAAAAACTTTGTAAACGGTTTCCTGCGCGAAAATCCTCTTCTTGTTCTGAACATCGGATTGTGCTCTTCTCTTGGAGTGACGACGAGCATTTTTAACGGACTCGGCATGGGAGCCGGAATGACTTTCGTTCTTGTGATGAGCGAGATTGTAATCAGTCTTTTCAGGAAATTGATTCCATCTGCAATCCGCCTGCCGGTTTTCATTACGGTCATCGCGGCTTTTACGACCATTGTTCAGATGGTGCTGAACGCCTATGTGGAAAATCTCTATAACGCGCTCGGTGTTTTCATTCCTCTGATTGTCGTGAACTGCATCATCATGGGACGTGTGGAGGCCTTCGCTTCAAAAAATAAAATCGGGGACTCAATCCTTGACGCGCTTGGAATGGGAATCGGCTACACAATCGTGCTTGTCCTCATCTCCCTGATCCGCGAGCTCTTGGGCGGTGGAACTCTTTTCGCAGGTACTTCCCTGAAGATTGAGGTGATTCCCGAGGCTTACAGAATCGGAATCTTCAACAGTGCTCCCGGTGGATTTTTAGTCTTCGGCGTTCTTGCGGCTCTGGTGCAGGCGTGGAAACAGTCCCAGAAAAACAAGGCTGATGCGGCTGAAATCGCGGCTTTGAAGAAGGCTGAACTTTCTGAAACTAAGGAGGCTCCAAATGCTTGATTCAATTTCACTTTTCATAAAATCCGCGCTGATTGATAATGTGGTTTTCATACAGTATCTCGCAATCTGTCCCTTCATCGGAATGACGGGCGACACCGAAAAGGCTACCGGCATGGGACTTGCCACGTCTTTCGTAATCATGCTTGCCACAGCCGTTACATGGCCTCTTTACAAGCTCGTGATGGTTCCGCTCGGACTTGAGTTTTTGCAGACACTCTTTTTCATCCTCGTGATTGCGTCCCTTGTTCAGCTCGTGGAATTCTTCCTTAAAAAAATGTCTCCCGGACTTTACAACGCGATGGGTGTTTACCTTGCCCTGATTACGACAAACTGCGCCGTGCTTGGAATCACAATCAACTGCATTTCCAAAAACTACAACTATGTGCAGAGTCTGGTCTACGCTTTCGGTTCCGCAATGGGATTCCTCATTTCCATGGTGATTATGAGCGGTGTGAGAAGCCGTCTTAAGTCCGCGAATGTTCCAAAGGCATTTCAGGGCACACCGATTCTTTATGTCTGCGCGAGTCTTCTGAGCCTTGCCTTCCTTGGATTCAAGGGACTGATTAAATAGGGGGAGTGGGTATGCAAATCATTATATATACGATAGTCGTTGCCATTATAATCGCATTTTTGCTCGGCGTGCTCCTTGGACTTTTCAAGAAGATTTTCCACGTGGACACGGATCCAAAAGTCCAGCTCGTGCGTGATGCCCTGAGCGGTGCGAACTGCGGTGGATGCGGTCTTGCCGGATGCGATGCTTTTGCAGGCGCCGTGGTCAAGGGAGAGGCTCCAACAAACGGATGTGTCGCGGGAGGAGCTTCCTGTGCCGAAAAGATTGCGAAGATTCTTGGAAGCGTGGGAGTTGAGGTAAAGCCCAAGGTCGCTTTTCTTGCATGTGCGGGTTCAAGTGATTGCACTGCTCCCAAGGCTGAGTATATCGGGGTAAAAACCTGCAAGGCCGCCCAGCTCACGATGAACGGCATAAACAAGTGTACTTTCGGCTGCATCGGTTTGGGAGATTGCGTTGAGGCGTGTCCGTTCGGTGCCCTTTACATGGGAGACGACGGACTTCCCAAGGTGAACAAATCAAAGTGCGTCGCCTGCGGAAAATGTGTGGCAGCCTGTCCGAAGCATCTTTTCCGCCTGATTGACGCGGATTTGAAGGGACCCATCGCCGTCTGCTCCAACAAAAGCGACAACAAACCGCAAATCAGGAAGGACTGTTCCCGAGGCTGCTTCAAGTGCGGACTCTGCGCCAAAAAGTGTCCCGAACTGTGCATAGACCTGAGCTCTGGAATCCCGGTGGTGGACTACACAAAATGCACAAAATGCGGAACCTGCGTGGGAGCCTGCCCGGATAAAGTTCTCGTGATGCTCTGATCCGTTGTGTCATTGTCGTGCTTGACACGGGAATCTCTTTAAAATAGAGATTCCCGCGTCGGAGCGCGGGAATGACAAATGTCGTGACGTGGGAATGACAAATGTTGTGACACTGGAATGACAAGTGTCAGTGAGCGGGAATGACTTCATTTCGTAAAATGAGAAAACAAAATCACTAGAGTCAACTCTACTAGATTCCACTCTAGTGAAGTTCACTCTATTAAGTTTAAGGGAATAAGGCTTGTTCGTCAAGATGGCTGGAGAAACCTGGCATGGAAGAGTGTTCAAATTAGTATCGTACCTGATTCCATGTCATTGCCGTGCTTTGTTTTCTGTCATTGTCACACTTTTTTTTCTGTCATTGCCGTGCTTGACACGGCAATCTCTTTAAAATAGAGATTCCCGCGTCGGAGTGCATTCCAATCCTCAACTCTCCCTAAGTTTTTTCACCAGCTCCTCTGCCGTAACTAAATCGCAGTCCCTCATTACATCCTTGAAATCCTCATGGACCTGCTCCAAATATCTCTTGCCTTCATCAGAATCCGCGGCAACAGGATTGGTCTTGCTCGGGATGATTGCGGAGACACAGGTGTCGGAATACTTGGTTCCATCATAGACGCTCTTTATGGTCATCTTGATTTTGCTCGTCTTTTTGGGGAAGGCTATGTAGTTGAAGTAAACCTTGTCGTCAAAACTAACCGTCCAGGAATCTCCGTTCACAAGGTCGTCCACCTGCACTTCCTTGAGCCTGGAATTTTCCTTGTAGAGCTTTAGCTTGTTGATGTCGGTATATCCGTTTAAGACAGACATGCCCGCCATATCCTCAGTAAACTCAACTGTGACAGACTCTCCTATTCCGTTTCCTTCCGCGCCCTCAACCCAGGGAATGTGCGAGTAGTTCCACCAGTAGGGATGGCACTTGCAGCCTATCTCAAAGCACTTCTCAAGGTTCTCCGGCTCATAGACGACTTTTCTTCCTCCCAGGGTTTCAGAATAGGATGAGCTTGCTGAAATGGACTTGAAGTAATAGCTGTGGTACCTCATAAGGTCATCGTCCTCTTCATCCCTGTAGCTTAAGGCACCGTCATTCTTAAAGTTAGTAAAACGCTGGTTTATCTGGCCTCCCATGATAAAAAGATAGCTGTCATTTTCGCCGGGACCGTACTTGAATTTCATAAATCCGTCTTTGTCGTAGGCCATTCTGCTCCTGTCATATTTTGCAAAGGCATTGCAGTAGTAGGGATAGGCAAGATAAATAACATCGTCGTTGTAGTAGATTGCAGAGCCGTCGTCCTCACCCAAAGTGATTTCAGCTAGGTCGTCGGGGATGGATGAGTAGTCAACGTCGCTAAGCTCAATCAGTCCGTCCTTGACTCCATTTTCAATGACAGACTTTTTGTATTCATCCGTCAGTGAAGCATCCCAAGGCTCTATGTCGCCTCCGAAAACCCAGCCGTGATTTGAATATTTTTCAACATAATACCAGTTGTTTTCCTTTCCGTTTACCTTATAGAAATCCTTGGTTCTTCCCAGCACCGTGATTTCAATTCCTCTGTACCAGTCAAAAAGTTGGGTTCCACTATCATAAAGCCGCCTGACTTTTTTGTCTTTGGAGTAAGCCTGCCAGCTTAGGTTTTGTACCGGGATTTTTTCGCTCGTCACATCCGGCCTGGAATAAACGCAAGTCCTGTCCTTGGGCGTGTACGATTTTCTTCCAAGGTAGGTTGCGGGAAGTCCCTCAATGATGGTGTCTGAAAATTCAGCAAGGTCCTGTGTGTACGCTCTGAAGTAAAAGGCAGAGTCCTTGTAGACAAAGGCACCCTTTTTGCCCAGGTTCATATAGTCAGGCATGTATTCAATCACGCAGTCCTTTCCGTCGGGGAAGAGATAATCCAGTATGGCCTGCTTTTTTTCATCAGGACCGTCGGATGCAGGAAAATCAATTTTGTCTTCATCAGGGGATTCAAGCAGGATGAACTGATGGCGGACATTTCCATCTTCATCTATTCCTCCGTAAGAATGTCTTAAAAGTCCGCTTGCAAAAGCTCTTCCGTTTCCGCAAAAAAGCTGGTAGTTGGCAGTCATACCGCTTTTGTCTTTGGAACCAATGTAAAACCCAATCATTTTGTCGTCGCTTTGCCAGTCGGACGGAAAATTGTCAGGTATTTTGTTGTATGTGATTTCCTTCCCAACTTTTTCCACAGATTCCTTTGCGTAAGTTTTTGTGTCCGTAACTTTTTCCTTATCCCTGCATCCGAAAAGAAACAGGAGCGCAAACAAAAGAATAAAACGCCTTTTCCCAATCACTTTCATATAAATCCTCCTGACTAAGACTTTCGCTAGAGATTTGCATAATATGCCTCAAGTTTCGGACGGGCTGCCACATAGTATTTTTCAAGCTGCTTGTCAAAATGCTTTCCCATCCCTTCCATGATGATTTTATCTGCATCCTCAAAACTCATGCTTTCTTTGTAGACCCTCTTGCTCACAAGCGCGTCGTACACATCTGCCACCGTCATAATACGAGCCTCAAGAGGAATCTCCCCGCCTTTAAGTCCCTTGGGATAGCCCGAGCCGTCCCACCTCTCATGGTGATAGTGGGCCACGTTTTCTGCAAGGATCCGGAAATCTCCGTCATCGGTTCCCTCAAGAATCTCGTGGACAATGCGCGCTCCCTCGCTCGTGTGAGTTTTCATCGCGTCGAATTCCTCCGGCGTAAATCTTCCGGGCTTTCTCAGGATAGCATCGTCTACGGCAATCTTTCCAAGGTCGTGCATTGGGGCTGCCTTTATGAGATTGTGGCAGAATTTTTTTGAAAGTTTCAGGGCTCCCTCGCTTTTGTCTTTCATAATCTCGTCAACAAGAAGCTTGACCACGTAGCTCGTTCTCTTGATGTGTCCCCCGGTCGAGTTGTCGCGGCTTTCCACCATGGTTGCCATGCCCAGAATCAGATTGTCGTGCATCCTTTCGATGTTCTCTGTTTTTCTGGCCACCTCGTCCTTGAGTCGGTCATTGAATTTGTTGAGGAACAAAATGTATTTTTGGTTCTGCGTGTCGTCCTCGATGTTTATCAGATAGCCCTGCTTGCGTTTTCCGGCATAAAGAAAATCCATGCTTATCTTGTAGATTTTGTCCCCGCACTCTTTCAGAAAATGGGACTTGGTGTTGTCCTTTTTGAATTCGCGGATTTTTGAGATGAGCTCGGAATTCAGGCTCTCATTTTTTGTGGCCTTCGAATCTATCCAAAGTTCATTTAAGGAAGGAAAAACTTTTTTTGCGAGTTTGTTCGACGCTATGTAGGAAAAATTATTGTCGAAGGAAATGAAGCCGGTTCCCCCGTTCATGGAGATTGTGTCAATCGCGCTTTCGGTTATGTCGTAGAGCGAGACGCGCCTTATGATGATGAGCATAATCAATTCGCTGATTATGTACGAGAGCGGAGAAAAATCCATCCTTGTGTGGAAAATGTGCTGGCTCATGTAAAGGACGATGGCGGAGCACTCGCAGAACAAGAGAATCAGGAGGTTCTTTTGGGAGACGGATTTTTTCTTAATCAGGCTGTAAATAATCGTGGTGATTGAGATTCCGAGATAGGTTGCGAGAAAAACATAAAAGACCGTGTGGAAGGGCCCGTATTCCCTGACTATCAGAGGCTCCCCGTTTACAAAATCAAGCCTCACGTTCTTGTAGAAAAGAGGTGCCGAGCCCACCGAGAGAACCGGAAGATAGACTAGCCAGGAGACAATAAAGAGAATTACCTTTACGGGTTTCGAGAGATTCATGTTGCACAGGTCGCAGATTGCAAGCATCATAAAAAAGAGCAGGAATGTCGCTCCCTGGTACGCGAGTTTTATTCCGCTGATCGCCTGTCCAAGAGACTCCGCGCTTGTCTGAAGGATATAGCCACGGATGGTGAAGGGGATGAGAATAAAAAGCAGCGTAAAATAGACGCTGAATCTCTTTCTCCAGATAAGGGCGTATGTTCCGGACAACGTTACAGAAAGTGCAAAAAGAATCTCGTAATATGTTTTCATATCAACTCACCCAAATTACTTCAAAATTTTTCTGACCAGCTTCAAGTGATTTTTATGCGGTGCGTATCTGTATTTCATGTCAGTTTTTGGGGATTGAATCAGGACGCTTTTCAGATGGGTGAATGTGTCGAATCCGTATTTGCCGTGGTACTGTCCCATGCCGCTTTGTCCTATGCCGCCAAAAGGAAGTTCCGTGGGCGTGAGATGTAAAATCACGTCGTTCAAGCAGCCTCCTCCGAACCGAAGCGTTGAAAGAATCTTTTTCTGTACCGCCTTGTCCTGGCTGAAAAGATAGAGTGCAAGCGGGGACGGCCTCGTGTAGATAAAATCAATCACGTCTTCCAAATCTGTGTAGGTGATTATGGGGAAAATGGGACCGAAAATCTCTTCGCGCATACACGGATGGGTCAGGGCCTGCTCACTGTGGATGTCTCCTAAATCCAAAACGGTCGGCGCAATCTTGTTGGATGCTGTGTCCACCTGGGCTGACGGGGCAAGGGAATAGAGCCTGCAAAAATGTTTCGTGTTGATGATTTTCGGATACTCAGGATTTTCAATGGGATTGTCTCCGTATTGCAATGCGATTTCATCCGATATCTGAGTGAGCAAATCTTTTTTCTGGGACTCGTGCACCAAAATATAATCCGGGGCCACGCATGTTTGACCGGCGTTCAAAAGTTTACCCCAGACAATTCTTCTTGCAGCGATGGGAAGATTTGCGCTTTCATCCACGATGCAGGGACTTTTTCCTCCAAGTTCCAGACACACCGGCGTAAGATTTTTCGCAGCGTTTTCCATGACCACTTTTCCGACCGAAGGACTTCCGGTAAAAAAGATAAAATCAAAAGTTTCGTTCAGGAGAAGCTGGTTTGCCAAAAATCCGCCTTTGACCAGTGCGACAAAACTTGGGTCAAAACTTTCCTGAATGATTGTCTCAAGAATTTCGCTTGTGGCCGGACTGTACTCGGATGTTTTTACAATGGCCGTGTTTCCCGCTGCAATGGCTGTCACCAAAGGTTGGAGGGAAAGAAGCACGGGGTAGTTCCAGGGAGACATAATCAGTGTGGTTCCGAATGGCTCTGGAAAGATTTTTGCCTTTGCCGGATAGGAGAGAAATGTGGTTTTTGCTTTTTTCGGCTTGGACCATTTTTTCAGATTTTTTCTCTGGACACTGATTTCATGGAGTACAAGTCCGAGCTCCGTCGTAAAGGATTCAAAATCAGGCTTTCCCAAATCCGTCCTGAGTGCCTCAAAGATTTCGCTCTCATGGTGTTTGATTACGGAATAAAGTGATTTCAACGCGCGCTTTCGGTGCTTTATGCTTTTAGTCTCTCCGCTTCTGAAATATTTCCTCTGATTTTCGACCAAAGTGTGAATGCGATTTTTTTCCTGCTCCGGCATAACATCGTCCTGACGAACAGATTCCGTTTCAGTCTTTTTCTTTGCCATATAAGCCTCTCGATATTTGCTCTAAATTTCCGCCATTTATAAATTCGGTTAAAATCTGCTGCTCCAAAAGGGACAGGGGACAAGGGAGGTAGTCGTAAAACTGATGGTAATCCGCACAGACCGCCGAGGGAAGAACCGCAAATGCCGCCTTGAATCCGCTCCAGAGTAGATTTTCGAAAGAATTTATATAGATGACTTTGTTTCGTAAGTCCGAGCTTTTTATGCGTAAGTATTCCGTGTCCCCCGATGATTTTTCCTTAAAGAGCGGAAGAGTGTCGTACTCGATGATGTGCCGGTATGAAACCTGATATGCCCAGTCCAAAATCGTCCAGATGCGCTCGTTGCTGTCACCTGTCGTAAGCGGCTTCAAATCTCCCGGTACTATAAAAATGGATGTGGAGTCAGCGTTTTCCGGATTCTGTGGATTCAGTCCAAGCTCGTCGGATGGAATCTCACGGTAGGGCAGCTTTGATTTGGAAAAAATCCGCTTGGTCTTTTCATCTGTACCCTTTGCAAGTCCTGTCATCGCTTTGATGGGGGTGGCAGATCCGGATGACAGTTTGTCGGCAAGTTTTAAAAGTCCCATGCCGTTGGATTTTTCAAATGGCTCCCGGATTGTCTGAAGCGAAAGAATTGACCTCAACAAGTGGCTTGCGTCGGATGAGACTACAATCTGTTCGGGAACTGTGTGGATGTTCAGGTTTGATTTCAGGAAACTTGCTATGGCTGCCCTAAAACTCTTTTCTCCGAAGGGGTCAGATGCCTTGTCTGTGTCCTCTGGATCTCCGCACAAAACATGGGTACAGATTTTAGCGATTTTGGACTTTATGCCGTCTTCATTTTCAGGTTCCGGCTCTTTGATGACCACATCTTCTTTTTGGGGTACAGTTTCTTCCGGCTGCGTCTCTTTTTGGGGTACAGATTCTGTTTCTTGTGCGACGATTTTGTCCACAGTCGGTATGTTCAGTTTTCGGACGGCGGAAATGGACTCTGCAATCACTGAGGAAAGTTCGGATGCCTCGGAAGAAATTTCATCCTGCAGGATTGATGAGCCCCGTTGCTTTAGGATTGATTCGACGGTCGGAATGGAGCTGTCCTCATTTTCTTCTTTTGTCTCCTTGCTCTGAACTTCACTGTCCTGTTCCATGCTCATGTCAGAGATTTTGTTCACAAAATATCCGCGTTTTTCCTCGGAATAAATGAAGCCGTTTTTTTCAAGCATGGAATATGCTTTTGTCACCGTGTTTTTGCTTAGGGAAAAATCCTCGGCGGTCTGTCTGATGGAGGGGAGCTTTGTCTTCGGTTTTAACGCTCCACTTTTGATTTCTTCAGTAAATCTTTCGTAGAGCTGATAGTAGAGTTTGATTTTACTGCTCGTGTCCTTTGTAAAACTGATAACGCTCATTTTTCCTCCACTCTGATTTTCAATCAATGCTTGCCGGGAACATTTATGCGCTCCAGAACCTGAATTCCGAATCGCGATGCAAAATCCCGGGACTTCCATGCGTTCATAATCACATCAAGCGGATCGTGCGCGTCGGAAGAGCAGATTACGGGAACCTTTGTCTCCGCCACCATCTCCCAGAACTCCACATAGGGGTACTGATACCGCATTCCGCGTGAAGTTTCATTCGGTGTCCTGCTTGCTCCAAGTCCGTTGATTTCAAGGGGCATGTTCAAATCCACGGCAGCGTCCAAAATCGCCTTGAGACATGCCTTTGACTGCTCGTCCCACTCCTTGTAGCCCTTCATGAACAAATCCGGGTGGGCAAGAAATGAAAAGAGTCCGCTCCTCATTCCGTCTATGGTCTGGTCGATGTATCTGTTCAAATCCTTGAAATCCATCTCGGGGCAATAAACGTGGCTGCTTCCAATTGTGCACCAATGCGAGCCCAAAATGAGATAGTCCGCCCCATATTTTCCAAGAAGTCCGTCCCGGTACCAGCTTTCAAAATCCCTGTCCCACTCACATTCAAAGCCGCAGTAAACCGGAAAGGGAGCCGAATCTTTTGCAATCTGTACCCATTCTTTGTAGGTCGGTATCTGATTTTCGCTCATCCTTATGCCCGGCCAAACGTCGTTGAACGAATCCGGGTAGGGGCAATGGTCAGAGAATCCAAGCTCAAGACATCCTTCCTTCACCGCCTGATTCACATAATCAAGAGGCTTTCCTTTGGCGTGTTTGCAGAGTTCCGTGTGTGTGTGATAGTTCGCGATCGATTTCATTTTTGCACCTTGCCCTCATTGTATCACAGATTTTTTATTTTGTTTAGAGAAAAATGCCGAATTTTAGGGAATTTTTTCTTTTCCGTGGGTACAGATTGAGGGTGACAGAGTAAAAGGGGATAAATCAGCAGTCAGTCGCAGCCTTTTATGCCGAATTCCTCCGCAAGAAACAGAGTTTTCCGTGCCCAGTTGGTGTGGGTCTTGTATTCGTTCATCCTTTCCTTTGTGTGTGAGCTGAGCACGTAATCATCGGTCTTGCAGTTCCAGCTCAGGATGGATTTTGCATCCTCGTAATCCGTCTTGCAGACTTTGTACGCCTCGTTGACGACGGAAATCTGATTCGGATGTATGACGGTTTTTCCAGTGAAGCCGCAGAGCTGGTCGTCCTTTATCTCCTGAATCAGACCCTCCTTCCAATTTTCGCCGGAATAATACTCCCAGACGGGACCAGAGACAATATAATCCGTTCCATATACGGTTACGATGTCGGAAAAAATGTCCGAGACGGGCTTGATTCTGTGTATGGACTCATCCGAGTGCCGCCTGAAACCGAAATTGTGGCACAGGTCGTTTCCTCCTACGCGTATGTTCAGGACGAGCTCTTCAATCTGTGAAAGTCTTTCCTTCAATGTGTAAAGGGTTCCGAATCTGGTGCGCAGGTCAATGATGGACGAGCTTTCGTATATGGGCATTAAAAAGATTTTTCTGTGGCTCGCTTCGTTTATTTCTGCCATGGAGCTTATGTAATCCTCCGAGTTGTCCAGAGAGAATTTCGGGACAATGAATCCTGTGAGCATTTCCTTCTCGTCTCCGAATCTGGAATAGAGGCCGGTGATTTGCTCCGGGTTTCTTACGCGGATAAAAATTTTGGGAACATAAAACTGTCTCTCTTCTCGCGACTCATGTATTTTCCTGAGCGTATCGACAAGCTGCTTTTCGGCTTCCTCAACAAAATTGTCGTTTATGGAGTCTTCGAGGCAAATGGCAAGGGAATATTTTTTTCCGAATTTTTCATTTATGATTGAATCTGACAAGCTCTGTTTATTTGCAGGACAATAGAGGAGAGCTCCTACACTGTAATAAATACTCTCATTTTTCATGTTTCCCATTATAGCAAAAAAAATTAATTTTTCAACCGTCGGCATGAGAACTGTAGAAGGCAAGTGCAAATCTACTGTGTTTTTTCAAAATATAGCCGGGAAATTCTTGAATAAAACTTGCTTTATTGCAAAACTGTGCTAGAATATGGTATAATGAAAATAGTATAATAAAATAGGAGGAGATTTGATGAATAGTGAAAAAAAAGTAAGCCTGTCATTTAATTCGCCGGTAATTCTTACATTCACGATTCTCTGTTTCATTGTCCTTGTCCTTGATTTTATTACGGCGGGCAGAACTACGGTCTCCTTTTTCAGCGTCTACCGCTCATCCTTAGCAAGTCCCCTTACCTATCTGCGTATGTTCACTCATGTGCTCGGACACGCGGATTGGAATCATCTGTTCGGCAACATCACAATGCTTCTTGTCGTGGGACCGCTCCTTGAGGAAAAGTACGGCTCATGGAACATGCTCTTCGTCATATTGGCGACCGCTCTCGTGACAGGACTTGTGAATTTCTTTTTTTTCCCCGGCGTAAGATTGCTTGGTGCGAGCGGGGTGGTTTTTGCCTGCATACTTCTTTCATCCTTCACATGCACGAAGGAAAGAAAAATACCGATAACTTTCATTCTCGTTGCCTTGATTTATATAGGACAGCAGATTTATTCAGCCATTTTCGTAAACGACAATGTTTCTAATTTGGCGCATTTGTTGGGGGGAGCCGTGGGGTCTGTTTTGGGTTATGTCATGAATAAAAACAAAATGTATAATACATCTCGCTAGCGGCAAGGGAAATAAATGTTTACTCACGTAATTGCAAACAGCTTTGATGATTTTTTCTCTGACCTGTCAAAAAGGAACGGCAAGAACGTATATTTTTACCGTGTGAACGACTATGCCGGGACCGTAGAAAATCTGATCACGAAATTCTATGAGCTGGCCAAACAGAACGGCGTCGTCATTGAAGGTGGAATCCCTGCTCCAGACCAAAAGAATCTTTCCTACTACAAGGAAATGATGGGGGATGAGTTCAAGCCCTCAATCGCTTTTATGGAGACAGGATTGAAAAAGTGGCTTCCGAGAATGAATGACGTTCAGCGGCATGACATGGCGATGGCTCTTCTTGCGGTTTTTCAGAATATGCTTAAGGCAGGAAAAAATGAGACCATCATAAAAAATACTTACGTCAAATTTCTCTGCTGGCTCTATTACAAGTTTGAGAGGGTGCTGATCAATCTTGGAAACAACGACGTTCCGAAAATCATCTACGAGGGAAACATCTCAAACCATGAGCTGCTCCTTCTTTCTGTCCTTTCCAAATCTGGGTGCGACATTCTCCTTCTCCAGTACAAGGGAGACGCTGCATATTTGAAGCTTGATCCCAAATCCGAGATGTCCACTCCTTTGCTGATTTCCGGAGGCCAGCCCTTCCCCGCTGATTTTAATCTTGGAAAGCTCAGGGAAAATGCGAAAAAGGAAATGGTCAGCACACGTCTTTATGGTGCGTTGCCGAATCTGACGCTTTGTACTAACGCATGGATTGAAAGACAGAGGGGCCTTGAGATTATAAAAGAACCGACTTTGATGCGAGGAAAGGAAGAGAAATTTGTCTACAATGCCTTTATGCGGATAAACGGGGCGGAGGACAAATACATTTATTCCGACCAACTCTACAGGATGCAGCAGGATTTGAAAAACTCCAAGCGTCATCTGGTCATTGTGAACGGCAGGATTCCGAATCCGACCCCGGAAGAGATAGGAGAGATACGTCGCGGCAATTATGCGTCCACCGAGCAGCTCATCCTTAACATCACGCAGAACATAAGTTACGGAAGCAACGTCGAGCTCCAGAAACTGATGAGGAAAGCCTTCGTGGACATCATGCTGGAGGAGTCGCAGAAAGAGAATGCGAACGTCAACAGGCTCTCAAGCAAGGCGGTCTATCTCTTGTGCTGGTTAAGGCGATATGCCAGGGAGCTTTTCTCGAACTGGAAGATTCCGGAAGTGGGCGTGTTCATTTATTTGGGCGGATGCAAAAACGAAAATGAGTCGAACTTTTTGCGGATGCTTGCAAGAATCCCCGTGGATGTTCTGATTTTGTGCCCGAACTTGAATTCCAAATGCTGTCTTTCCGATGAGCTCTTGTACGAGGAAAACAATACGGAATCCCTGAATCTGGAGAAATACCCCGAGGACTCAGCCATGGTGCGTATGGGAACAGTTGCGTCTCATGCCGAGCGGGAATTTACCGATCTGATGTGCAATGATTCCAACAGTTTTTATCGGAACCAGCAGTTTTCAAAAGCCAATTCAATAAAATTGCAAACACGATATGAAGAGATTCATGACATGTGGGATGTCACCGTAAACTTCAGGCAGTTTTTTAGGGTTGAAAATAATCTTGTGGACATTCCCGTGATTTTTGCAAAGATTTCAGGCGTAAAAGATGGAAATCTGGATGCTTATTGGGATTATATCAGGGAATTAAAAACAGACAACAGTATGCTGATTACGAAAATTCCTTATATTGAATCTGGAGCCGCAAACAAATTCAAGGGATTGGCCGCCGGATTTTATAAGAACGGAAAATTACTGAAGGATAAAATAAAGAATCACCCTGATTTTCCTTATGCAATCTTAAGAGAAGAGATGCAGAATCATATTATTGATAAAATTGAACTGCTTATAAACAGCAAGCTCATAAAAGGGATTGGTGAAAATGGAACGGAATATACGATTATCGGTTGGTGCTTAAATCTGCCAAAAGAAATTGTACGCCTGATTCAGAGCTTTGATTTTACAAAAAAGAATCCGAAGCTTATTTTTGTCAATACGACGGATAAAATACTTTCGCTTGAAGACACAATTATAACGACATTCCTGAACTTAATCGGTTTTGATATTCTGTTTTTTGTTCCGACAGGATATCAATGTGTTGAAAAATATTTCACGACGAAATTAGTGGAAGAGCATCAGATTGGTGAATATCAGTATGATTTATCAATTCCGGACCTGACGACTCCCCCTATTAATAAGGCAAGTAAGTTGCTAAAAAAACTATTTGGAAGAGGTAAGTAAAATGGAGGGCGAAATGATTAATCCCAACGACCCGAACATGAGCGGACAGGCCATGGATGGACAGATGATGAACAACGGCATGATGATGCAAAACCCAATGGGCGGTCAGATGATGAATGGTGGCATGATGATGCAAAATCCGATGAACGGCCAGATGATGAATGGCGGCATGATGCAAAATCAAATGGGCGGTCAGATGATGAACAACGGCATGATGCAAAATCCGATGAACGGCCAGATGATGAATGGCGGCATGATGCAAAATCCGATGAACGGCCAGATGATGAACAACGGCATG
>DFKI01000160.1:0-35471 GCA_002373325.1 Treponema sp. UBA3649 | reverse complement strand
CAGATGATGAACAACGGCATGATGATGCAAAACCCGATGAACGGCCAGATGATGAACAATGGCATGATGCAGAATCAAATGGGCGGTCAGATGATGAATGGCGGAATGATGCAGAATCAAATGGGCGGACAGATGATGAACAACGGCATGATGCAAAATCAGATGGGAGGCCAAGTTGTTCCGATGAACACTCAGATGATGGTGATGAATGACCAGCCTCCTTCCGCTTATGATGAAAAAGAACTTCTTGCCCGCATGGAAAAAGAAATGGTTAATTCTGCAGAGGTTCAGGCTCTCGTTCAGACTGTAGATGTCAAAAACAGAGATGCCATTTTAATGTTTGGTCGGGAAGCAATGACAGAGATTCAACAGGCAGCTGAAAAAGCTCTTGAAGGTGAAAAAAAGTCCGCAATACTTGAAGGAAAAAGAATTGACCTCATGAAAGAGTTTAAGAAGCTTTGGGGCGGAATTGATGTCAATGAACTGAACAGCGATAAACTTGGTTTATTTGGTTCGATAAAGAAAAAGATAGAGGCGTTTATAGCGAAATATCAGACAATTAATGTTGAGATTGATAAAATCTATGTGAAAATCAAGGAGATGGAAGAAGAGTCTAGAAGTGACAGCAGAAAACTTGCCGCTTTGTATGATGCAAACCTTATAACATTCCATAAACTTGTGGTTTACATTTACGCTGCAAAACAGTGCGAGATTAATATTAAAAAAGAAATGGAAGAAAAGACAATGCTCTTTAATCAGACACAGAATCAGGAAGTGGCTCAGGAGATTGAATTCTTAAAGGAATGTGCACGAGAAATGAACAAGCAGTGCATGGATTTGACAACGGCACAGAATGTTTCATTGCAGAACCTTCCAATGCTGAATATGATGCTTTTAACAAACTATAACTTGATTAGAAAAGCAAATCAGTATTTCCTGTTTGGACTTCCGACAATGAAGCAGGGAATTGCTCAGGCTATTATGGCAAAACGGGCAAAAATGGCGGCAGATACTTATAGTGATCTTGACAAGTCGATGAATGAAATGATGAAACGTAATGCCCAGAATATTGTCGGCACGGCAAAAGAGGCTGCACGTTTGACTGAGCAATCAATTATTTCAGCGGAGACTTTGGAAGAGACATGGAAAACAATTTCCAATGGAATTGACGAAGTTAATAAAATTCAGGAAGAAGGTAGCAAGAAGCGTATTGAGGATGAGAAGAAACTTCAGAAAATCAAGGATGAGTATATTGCAAGACTTGGTGCGCCTGCAAAACCTATGAAATAATTAGCATCTCGAAAAACTGATTTTTTTGATAGAAATTTTATTTATAAGGAGTGGAAATTATGGCAATCAGTCTTACAAAGGGACAGAAAGTTGATTTGACAAAGGGAAAGCCCAGCATCAAGCACCTTTTGGTGGGTCTCGGCTGGGATGTAAATGCGTTTGACGGAGCGGACTTTGACTTGGACGCATCTGCGTTTATGGTTGGTGCGAACGGAAAGTGCCCGACAGAGCAGGAATTTATCTTCTACGGAAATCTGAAACATTCCAGCGGAGCCGTTGAGTCAATGGGAGACAACCGTACCGGCAGCGGTGATGGTGATGACGAGCAGATTATGGTTGATCTTTCAAAGGTTCCCGCAAACATCGAAAAGATTGCGTTTACCTGTACCATTTACGAGGCAGAAAAGAGAGGTCAGAATTTCGGTCAGGTGAGCAACGCGTTTATCCGCATTGTGGATCAGGACACGGAGGAGGAACTTATCCGCTATGACCTTGGTGAGGATTTTTCCATTGAAACTGCCATCGTAGTCGGTGAGCTTTACAGACATGGCGGCGAGTGGAAATTCAATGCCATCGGAAGCGGATTCCAGGGAGGACTTGCGGCTCTCTGCGGACATTATGGGATTGAAGTAGCCTAAGGGAGGAGATAAAATGGCTGTTAGTCTTGCAAAGGGACAAAAAGTTAGTTTGAGTAAAGAGAGACCCGGAGTTCAGAAATTCATGGTGGGCCTGGGATGGGATGCGAATGCGTTTGACGGTGCTGACTTTGACTTGGATGCATCCGCGTTTATGGTGGGTGCGAACGGAAAATGCCCGACGGACAAGGAATTCATTTTCTACGGAAATCCGAAGCATCCGAGCGGATCCGTTGAGACAATGGGAGACAACCGTACTGGAGCCGGCGATGGTGACGACGAGCAGATTATGGTAGATCTTTCAAAGGTTCCCGAAAACGTCGAGAAGATTGCCTTTACCTGCACAATCAACGAGGCTGAGGCGCGTGGTCAGAACTTCGGTCAGGTGAGCAACGCGTATATCCACATTATGGATCAGGCTACGGGCGAGGAAGTAATCCGCTATGATCTGAGCGAGGATTTTTCCATCGAGACTGCAATTGTGGTCGGTGAGCTTTATAAACATGGCGGCGAGTGGAAATTCAATGCCATCGGAAACGGATTCCAGGGAGGACTTGCGGCTCTCTGTGCCTACTTTGGAATTGAAGTCGCTTAAGAAAAAAGGAGTGAAATATGGCTATTAGTTTGTCAAAGGGTCAAAAAGTCAGCTTGACCAAGGAAAAACCAGGTCTGTCAAAAGTTTGTGTGGGACTCGGTTGGGACGAAGTGCAGCAGTCCAAGGGATTGTTCTCGTCTCTGTTCAAGGCGGCCCAGGATATTGACTGTGATGCTTCGGTATATCTTTTGAAGGGCGGAAAGCTTGCGTCAGATGATGACATAGTTTTCTTTAACAACAAAAAGCATAAATCAGGAGCGGTTTATCATCATGGTGACAATCTTACAGGCGCCGGTGAAGGTGATGACGAGCAGGTTTCCGTTGATCTTTCAAAGGTTCCCGCAGAGTACGACAAGATTGTAATTGCCGTTAATATCTACAAGGCAAACGAAAGGAAGCAGCATTTCGGAATGGTGCAGAATGCCTTTATCCGCGTTGTTGACGAGAGCAATAACAGTGAGATATGCCGCTATAACTTGACTGACAATTATTCCGGCAAAACTGGAGTTATCTTCGGCGAGCTTTGCAGGGAAGGCGGTGAATGGAAGTTCAATGCTGTGGGCGAAGGTTTCCTGGCATCGTACATCAGTGATGTTGCGGCAAGGTTCAAATAATCGTCCGTAGGCATAAAACGGTTCGGTAAGAAGGGAGGACCTTAACTGGTTCCTCCTTTTTTATCATGCACATCAAAAAATAATAAGGTGGAATTTTATATGGAGTCTATTAACAAGATAGATTTGATGAACGGACTTTCTGATTCGCAGGTCGCGGAAAGCAAGTCAAAGAACGGGACCAACGAGCTTTCAAAAAAAGAGGCGGAGTCTCTTTGGTCAATGTTTATCGGGGCGTTCGACGATATCTGGATTAAGGTATTGTGCGGCGCTTTGATTTTGAAGATTGTGCTTGCGGTCCTGGGTCATTTTGTTCCTGCACTGAGCGGCGGAAATGATGTCGTTGAGATTATCAGCATCATAATGGCGATTGCCCTTGCAACAGGATTCAGCACGCTGTCGGAATACCGCAATACAAGCCGTAGCGAGGCCCTTCAGGAAGAGTATAACAAAACTTACGCCAAGGTAATCCGAAATGGAAAGCTGATCAGAATCCTCACGAGCGAAATAGTAAAGGGAGACACTGTTCTTGTTCAGGCCGGTGACAAGGTTCCTGTTGACGGACTTTTGTTCGAGGGATCGATAAAGGTTTCCCAGGCTGCGTTGAACGGTGAGTCACGCGATGAGACAAAAAGAGCCGCGTCCACGATGGATGAGGCTTTGAGCACTGATTACGCGTCCGAGAACAAGGTTTTCATGGGATCCGTCGTTACGTCCGGGGAAGCATATATGGTCGCCACTGTCATTGGTGACGCGTCTGAGCTCGGAAAGATAAACAAGGCTCTTACAGATGACGATGAGGAAGAGGAGCGAAAAGATACTTCAAGCCTGAAACTTGAGAAGGTTGCGGCGGGCATCGGTAAAATCGGTGTGTCTGCGGCTGCCATCGCTGGTGTCCTTCATGTCGTGTTCTCTCTCATCAACGGCGGATGGGAGGAAGGAAAGCTTGTCGTAACGATTCTTCTCCTTGTTGCCGAGGCCGTAATGCTCATGGCTTCAATCGTAATCATGGCGGTTCCCGAGGGACTTCCTATGATGAACAGTCTCGTGCAGTCCATGAATACGGAATCAATGTACAAGAAAAATATCCTTGTAAGTCATAAGGCCGCTTTTTCGGATTCTGCCTACATGAACGTTCTGTTCAGCGACAAGACGGGAACGATTACGGAAGGAAATCTGTCTCTCGTGGAATTCATAACGGGAGACGGTGAGGTGACGGGAAGCATCGTTGACTCTGAGTTTATCGAGGCAATCACACTGAACAATCTTGCGAAGGTTTCCGAGGGAAAGGCCATTGGAAGCAACAACATGGACCGCGCGCTTCTTACTTATGCTTTGAACAACGGCTACGATGATTCCAAGAATGATCCTGAGAAGGTTGCGGAAATCAGCGGATTTGATTCTGAGAAAAAATGTGCGACCGTAACTCTCAAAGACGGAACCGTTTACTGGAAGGGGGCTACGGAAAACATCATCAATCAGGTGACGCATTATGTTCTTCCTAACGGCGAGGAAAAGGCATTTACGGCTGAGTCCAAAAAGAAAGTCGAGGAGCAGATGGTCAATGAGGCGAAACGCACGATGAAGCTTCTGTCCGTCGCAAAAATCACAAACGGAAAGACCGTGCTTCTTGCAGTCCTCTGTCTCCGCGATAATGTGCGAAAGGATGCCATCGAGACGGTAAAGATTCTGAACAAAGCCGGAATCCAGGTCGTGATGGTCACGGGAGATGCTGAGGAAACTGCCGTCGCAATCGCAAAGGAGGCGGGCATACTCAAGGATGAGAAAACGGATGTCGTCCTTACGCATGAGACTCTGGAAAAGATGTCCGACGATGAGCTCAAGGAAAAACTTCCCTTCCTCAGGGTCGTAAGCCGCGCAAAACCCCTGGACAAGAGACGGCTTGTATCAATCTCACAAAAGCTGGATAATGTCTGCGGTATGACGGGTGACGGTGTAAATGACGCACCGGCTCTAAAGCAGGCTGACATCGGTTTCGCAATGGGAGACGGAACTGCGGTCGCACAGGAAGCTGGAGATGTCGTTATCCTCAACAACTCATTGACATCCATAAAGGACTGTGTTTTGAACAGCCGCACTATGGCAAAATCCGTCGGAAAGTTCCTGATTTTCCAGCTTACGGTTAACATCAGCACCCTGCTTATGAACATCCTCGCGCCTGTCCTTGGAATCGTGGAGCCTTTCTCCATCGTCCAGATTCTTTGGATCAACCTGATTATGGACACACTTGCCGCCATGGCATTCGGTGGAGAGCCGATTCTGGAAAGATACATGAACGAAAAGCCTGCCCTGCGCACGGACAATATCCTGACGAAATATATAAAATCCGCGATCGGATGCTCGTCCGTTTTCATAACGGTCATATCCATCCTGATTTTGAAAGACGTGGGCGGACTGACATCGCGCCTTATTCCCGAGGGATGCGCGAATCCTGAGATGTACACAAAGACATTCATGTTCGCCTTCTTTATCTATTCAATCATCTTCAACAGTCTGAACACAAGGTCCGAGAAGGCAAATCTTTTTGAGCATCTTGGTGAGAACAAAAGGTTCGTGCTCGTCATGGGCTCAATCTTTATCCTTCAGACTCTGATCATTGAATTCGGCGGCGCGGTTTTCGAGACCGTAATGCTTGACCCGAAGACTCTTCTGGTTTCTATGGGACTGGGACTTCTCATCATTCCCGTGGATTTGATCCGAAAGCTTTTTGTAAGAAGCAAATAATCGTCAAAAGCAAGGGACAGTAATCAGAGATGGTGGCTGTCTCTTGTTGTTTTTTATGACACTCTTCACTTCGGATTTAGACAACACGCTCATTTACTCATACAAGCATGATATAGGCGGCAAAAAAAGAAACGTCGAGCTGTATCAGGGAAGGGAGATTTCTTTTGTCACGGAGAAGACGTATTCCCTTTTGCAGGAAGTGAAGCGGAGGACTCTTTTTGTTCCAGTCACAACCAGGTCTGTCGAGCAATATAAAAGAATTGATTTCGGCATCGGTGACATACGCTATGTTTTGGTGTGCAACGGAGGACTTCTTTTGGTAGACGGCGAAAAAGATTTGTCCTGGTATGCTGCGTCACTTGATTTTGTAAAGCCATGCCTTGATGAGTTGAGCCGTGGGATGGAAATCCTTGAGAAAGAGCCGACCAGAAAATTTGAAATCCGCTTCATAGAAAATTTGTTTGTCTTTACAAAATGCTCTGCCCCTGAAAAAATGATTGCCGTCCTGAAAAATCAGCTGGACGAAAATCTTGTGGATGTCTTCAACAACGGTGAAAAAATCTATGTGCTTCCGAAATCCCTGGACAAGGGTTCTGCCATAAGACGCTTTCGGAAATACTTGGGAGCTGATTTTGTAATCTCCGCCGGCGACAGTGAGTTCGATGTGCCCATGATTGAAAACGCCGACATAGGACTGATTCCTTCGGACTTTAACTGGAGGCTCGGTTCCTTGAAAAATAAAATATTGCGGAATGTCCCGGGAAAAATATTTTCAGACTTTGTTTTGGAAAAGACCCTGGAGTTTCTGGTTTAGAAAAAGATTATGGAAAGAAAATTTATTTCAATTGCGAAAAGAGAAAACAATTCAAAACGGGGCTACCTGATTGTAAATCCGTCTCAGGGAAAGCATATTCCTGTTTCCCCGGATGTTTCGCTCTCTGTTTTTGAGGAGCTTGCAAAACTGATTGAGGGAAAATATGAAAACGAGAGTCTGCTTTTTATCGGGTTTGCGGAGACGGCCACGGCTATTGGAGCGCAGGTTGCAATCAGTTCCGGGATGCCCTATATGCAGACGACGCGTGAAATCATCTCCGGCGTGGAGTATATCTTTTTTTCGGAGGAGCACAGTCATGCTACGGAACAGAAGCTCGTGAAGGATGATTTGGACAGTGTGATTGAAGGAATCGACAGGATTGTTTTTGTCGAGGATGAGGTTTCGACCGGAAAAACCATACTCAACATAATCAAGCGGATTCGGAAAATATATGGAAGAAATCTTTCGTTTTCTGTCATGTCCATTTTAAACGGAATGACGGCCTCCGACATGGAAAAATATTCCGGCGTAGACATAGATTTTTTGTTCCTGGAAAAAATTGACCGCGCTCATTTTGAGGAGATTGCTTCCGGATTCGAGAAAAAGGGAATTGAAAATCCTCCTGATTTGTCCTTTGCAGATTATAAGCTCATCTCAATCGACGGATATGTGAACGCGAGGCGGCTCGTTGACTCAAAGCAGTATGCAATATCCTGCGCGAACTTTGCGGATAAAATCATAGAAAAGGCGGGAATTGAGTCAGGAAAAAAAATCCTTGTTTTGGGCACGGAGGAATTTATGTACCCCGCGATATTTGCCGGAAAAAAAATCGAGGAGCTGGGAAACACCGTCAGGACCCATTCCACGACAAGGAGTCCTATCTCCGCATATTCCGAGGAGAATTATCCCCTGCATTCACGCTATCAGCTTTCGAGCCTGTACGATTCGGAGCGGACAACGTATATTTACAATCTGGATTTTTATGACAGGGTTTTAATCATAACGGATTCCGCTTTGGAAGACAGGACGGGCATAAACACACTTGTGAATGCGGTAAGACGGTTTTCAAAAAGCATAACGGTCGTCAGGTGGGTAAAATGAGAAGCAGCTATAAAGAAGAGGATGTCGTACTTTTGCTCAAGGACATTACGGGAATGATTGAGCCAAAGTCCACGGAGGAAAGGGAGCGCCTGATTCAGTCAGGAAAACACTACTGCGAGATGCTGCCCCTTGAGTATGTGCCGACGCAAAAATATATGGATGTATACAATCAGTCTCTGGCAGCTTTTTCAAAGCCCGTCGCAAATGCAGTGGCCTGCTTGTCTCAAAAAATCATCGCGCGGAAAGGAAAGGACGTTGCTCTGGTCTCTCTGGCTCGTGCTGGAATTCCGATCGGTATTTTAATCAAGCATTACATCGCGTGGAAATATAAAATCTCCGTCCCTCATTACTCAATCTCTATAATACGGGGGAGGGGTATTGACCGTAACGCAATGAGATATATTTTGGAAAGACATTCCCCGGCTCAGATTCTGTTCGTGGACGGCTGGATAGGAAAGGGCGCGATTTTGGGCGAGCTTAAAAAGGAACTTTCCGATTACAAAAACGTCTCTTCGGATTTGGCCGTAATTTCAGATCCCGCGAACATCACGGATTTGTGCGGGACGCATGAGGACATACTGATTCCCAGTTCCTGCCTGAACAGCACGGTCTCGGGTTTAATCAGCAGAACCGTATTGAGGGATGATTTAATCGGTCCTGATGATTTTCACGGGGCAGTTTTCTACGGTGAGCTAAAAGACTCCGATCTCTCGTATTCTTTCATCGAGGCAATTGAAAAAAAATTTTCGGATGTGGCGGTGGATGATTTTATTCCTGAGGACGGAAACGGAAGGGATGAGGTTGTGGAGATTGCGTCCCACTTCGGAATAGATGACATAAATCTTGTGAAGCCCGGGATAGGAGAGGCGACAAGGGTTTTGCTGAGGCGGCTTCCGTGGAAAATCATTGTTGACAAAAGATACATGGATTCTCCGCAGCTTTCTCATTTGCTGAAACTTGCTGAGGAAAAAAATGTTCCGGTGGAGGAATATCCGCTCAGGCACTACAAGTGTTGCGGAATCATAAAAAAACTTGCGGACGCGTAGACGCAGAGTTGAATAGGCGGGGGATGAGATGATACGAGTTTGGTTTAACCATTGGTTCAGTACGGCTTACGGAATTATTGAGCTGATGAAAAAAGACAGCCGGGAAGATGTTTATGTCGTGGGAAGCAGCAGGCAGATAAATTCCGTTATCCAAAAAGTGTGCGACGAGTGGTATCCCGATTCTGACGCATCCGGGGAAGAGTACGTGGACTTCGCTTTGGATTTCTGCCGGGAACATAGGATTGAGGTTTTTGTTCCAAGACGCAACATGGTCGATGTCAGCAGATGCAAAAAAAGATTCAATGACATGGGCGTAAAAGTCCTGCTGGATGATTTTGAAAAAATGGAGCTTTTGAATGACAAGGCAAGGACATACCGGCTCCTGAGTAAAATCCCGTCGCTGTTCATTCCTGAGTTTGATGTGGTCAATTCCTATTGCGAATTTGTTGAGTCCTATAAAAAATTGCACGAGAGGCATGAGCAGATCTGCGTGAAATTTGTAAATGACGAGGGCGCGATGAGTTACAGGCGGATTGCGAGGGAAGAGGAGTCAGCGGATTCCATTCGTAATTATCCGGGTGCGGAAGTCTCTTTTGAAAAATATGCGGGGATGCTAAAGGAAAAGGAAAGTTTTGATGACCTCATGGTGATGGAATACTTGCCCGGGTCCGAAATCAGCGTTGACTGCCTGAGCACGAAAAAGGGACTGATTGCCATCCCGCGTTTTAAGGGAAGCGGAAGGGATGAAAAAATATGCGCTGACAAAGATATACTGAAAATGTCTGAGGACATCATGGATGTGATTAAGCTCGAATATCCCTGCAACATTCAGTTCAAGCTGAAAGACGACAAGCCCTATCTGCTTGAGATAAACACAAGGATGTCCGGCGGCACACAGATGTCATGCATGGCGGAGAACATAAACATCCCGAACATCGCCCTGAACAAGCTGCTCGGAAACGACGTGGACTGGACCCTTGATTTAAAGGAAAGGATTGTCTCATACATCGAAGTCCCTGTCATCATCGGGTGAGGGTTCCCCCCTTGACGTTTCCGTGATTTCCAGAATAAAATTGATGTAAATGAACCCATCGTTTTTTGTGATATTCTGGATGATGATTTTGTTCGTGATTTTGAGGAATCAAGACATGGGCAGGGTTTTGAATCATGCCAGAAGAAAAAGAAGAGGAAAAAGTAAAATGCCGGAAGAACTCATCAAAGAATTTATCGGGAAGACCTGCTGCATTACCTGCATGAATGCCATCGCGGGGGAGCAGGGTGTGATTGTCGCCGTGGAAAACAACTGGATTAAATTTCAGCAGAAAAAGAACGTGCGTCTTTTGAACGGGGACATGGTGGTGGACATAAGAATGTCGCTGCCCTCCGATAAAAAATAATTGTCCGCCGCAGGATTATTCCCCGGGAAAAATTAAATTTGCGATTACGTCCAGGGGATTCTCATCGTAGTAGAGATAGGCATACATGGCCGCCCCCGCTGAAATCTTTTGTCCGTAGTTTCTTGTTTCCGCAATGGGAATCAGCTCAACGAAAAGATCCGTCGGTACTTTTTCCATCCCAAGTATGTTCGGGAAGGATTTTTTCCAGCTCCGTATTCTGCCGATTCCACCGTTATATGCGCATGAGGCAAGCACGATGTTTCCTTCGGTCGAGCGAATCATTTCCGCAAGATAAGACGCGCCGAAAGAGAGATTTGTGGCGGCATCCTTCAAGTCGTATTCCTCAAGTTGTGACCTTCTTGCAAGTTCCGCGGCTGTTGATGGCATGAGTTGTGAAAGACCGATTGCACCTGCCCAGCTTTCTGCCTTTGCATCAAAATAACTTTCTGTCCGAATCAAGGCGTAGAGTACCGGCTCGCTCAGTTTTTTTTCCGAAGCGTTCTGATAAACAATGTCCATGTAGTAGCGCGGGAACGTCAGTTTTTGCATTGCAAGGTCAAGCGGAGCGTCTGATTTTCTGAATTTCCTCGCTGCGATTCGAAGTGACTGAGGATAAAAAATCTCGTCGTTCGTGTCACCGCAAAGTTGCAGGTATGAAGCCGCTTTTTTCGCACATTCCATGCTGATTTCGTGGACATGCTCGTAACAGAAGGAATAAAGCTCGTCGTAAAGGTCAAAATCAATGAAACCCTCGATGAGCCTCTCAATCTCCTTATCCGCGACAAATTCACCGCCATCAGTCGTTACGTACATTCCGTTGAGTTCCGCCTCAATATCACCCTGAGACATGCCGAGTTTTTTCGCAGCAAGAAATTTATAGTACAAATCGAATCCTGAATGAAGGGCCCGTGAATAAAGTCTCAGACACTCATCATCCGCACTGATTCCTTGCAGCGTAAGAACACCGCACTCAATGAGTCTTGCGCTCACGTATGAAAACTTCGCCGTGCTTTCGTCCGATGCAAATCCGTCAATCACCCTTGCTGCCTTATAATATGCGTCCCAGGATTTTTCACCCAAAAGTTTTGCTGAAAGATTGTCAAAAAAATCATCGAAATAGTTCGGGTCATGCCATTGTGTCCTGTATTTTTCAAGAGCTCCCACGGCCCTTTGCGGAGAGATTTCCTTCAGCAGATTCAGATAATACCAAAGTCCAAGGTCGAACTGCTCTTCATCCCCGGCGTTCTTCATCGCGCTCTGGTATTTTGCTACGGCAAGCTCTTTTTTTTCATCGATTTTTTCAAGCATTCTGCCCGCATAAAAATCAACGTAGAACTGGGATCCGTCATGAACAGGAATTGATTTTTCAAGTGTGTCTGCGTTTGCCTCGTATTTTGAGGAACCGTTCAAAAGTGCTTTTCCCGCATATTGCATGATGTGTGGCTGCCGGTTCTTTTTGTCCGCGAGCACACGGTATGCGTATGATGATGAAGTGGACCAGTCGGCAAGGGACGCTGCATTTGAAAAACGCACCAAATCAGAGGAAAAAGCGTATTCGTTGTCGTCCTCTTCCTGCACCATTGCGAAAATCTGCTGATGAAAAGGAGAAAAACTTTTTTCGAGCGTCCATTTGTTGAAGATTCCGGGAAACGAAGGGTCCTTTGATTTAAGCAGCGCGGCACATCGGAAAAAGAGCAGATTGTCGTCGCTTTTTGAAAAATCCAGATTTGAGGTCAGCGCAAGGATTCTTTTGTAATTTTCACTGTCGAAAAGTTCCCTCAGAAGAATGCTCAAAGTCTGATAGTTTCTCTTCCGCCGGTAAAGATTTTCCGCAGCAGCAAGTCTTTTTTCTTTCGGCAAGTTCACAATCATCTGCTCGGTGGAAAATTCCGCAATCAATTTGTTTTTGCTCATGGATGATTTTTGGAATTTCGGTACGGCAAGCTCAGTCTTTTCTTCTAGAACAAGCCGGAGTCCCTCAAAATAGGATGCGTCCACACCATATTTCAGCTCAAGCTCGGTAGGTTGCTGTGCACAGGCACTGAATGTCATGCACAAAATCAGAACTGTCAGTTGACCCGGAAAATAAATTTTATGCATGACGCTCCTTTTTTACTCCACTGGAAGAAGAATCTCCTGACCTGCACGGATGAAATCAGGATTCTCAATGCCGTTGTACTCCGCGATTCTCTCATAGTTCCACGGTGTTTTATAGTAGGCTTTTGAGATGTCCCAAAGTGTGTCGCCCCTTGAAACCTTGTACTTGATGTCGGACGGGCTGTTGTCGGCTCTTCTCGGAGGTACCGGAACTACTGCCTTGGGTGTGCTTACGACCACGATGGTGTCTTCCTTTGCCGCGCTTGTCGCACCTGCGGTATTTGTTGCATTTGTGCCCACCTGCTTGCCTGATTTTTTGTCCGTGAAGCTGTGTGAATCCGGCTCGGTTACTCTTTCCACCTTTGGAGCGGGCGCAATCAGAGGCTCTTTTGATTTTTTGTCGCTGCCCTTTTTAGCATCCGATTTTTTCGAGCTTTCCTTTTTGTCAGTCTTTGAAGCTTTGTCCGCAGATTTTTTATCCGCCGTGGATTTTTTATCCTGGGCAGATTTCTTGGCCTGAGTAGTTTTTTTATCCTGCTCAGATTCCTTAACCTGTTCCGATGCCTTGTCGCTTGTCTTTTTCGGTGAGCTTGAGCCCATGATTCCGGAATCTACAGTTTTGGATGCCGCATTGCTTTTTTCCACCTCTCCTGATTTCACGTCGCTTGTCTCAACGGGGATTTCCTCATACACATCGGAGGATTTTGTGGTGTTTGACTCAACGATGGTCGTTTCATTCGTGTCCATGTTGTCCGCAATCTCAATCTTACCCTTGTTTTTCAGCAATGCCGGGATCGTGAAAAGAAGGACGGCAAGAAGGAGCAGTGCAAGGATGGCCACAAGCAGAATGTGGGAGCGTGATTTTTTCTTTTTGTTGTTGCGGTCTTCCTCGTATCCGTATTTTGAGGAATCCGTTGAGTCGAATCCGTCGCTGAATCCGTCGTCGAAACTGTCCTGGGAGGCAAAATTTGTGTCCGTCTCCGTTTCCTGGCTCGGATAATTTGAGTCGAAGTTCTCGAAGAAATCCGATGTCTCCTGGTCCAAATCTTTTTTTGCGGGTGAGTCGCCGAAGTCGGGGAGTGAAAAATCCTTGCTGGACTTGGAGCTTGAGAGTGTTGAGAAGGGATCTCCGAAATCGGGAAGGTCGTCGGCTGTGGTCTTTGAGGAATCGAAATCATCAAAATCCGGGAGATCCAAATCAGTCTGTGAATCGGATGTGGGAGCGAAACTGTCTTCCGTATTTGATGATGTGCTTGTGTCGTTTTCCCAGCTGCTTTCGGTGTCGGGAAGATCCTTGAAATCCGGGAGGTCCAAATCATCGGTCGGAGAGCTTTCGGTTGTGGCTCCAAAATCGGTGTCCGGTGTGCTTGCCGTGGTTTCGGGGCTTGATTCCGGTTCGCTGATTGTTTTGGAACTGAAATCATCGGTGGGGCCAAAATCTGCCGGGGAGTCAAAATCAGGTGAGGATTCTGCCGGAGTTTCTTTTGTGGGCTCCGTGATGTCATTGTCCAAATCTGAGAAGTCGGGGAGGTCAAGGTCAAAATCCTGGCTCTCTGTCGCTTGATTTTCTGCGGCGGTCGAGTCTTCTGCTGCAATGTCGGGCAATATGCCTGTCTCGGTGGATGTCGCGTCGGAAACAGGAACAATGTCATCGCTTATGCTGGTGTCGGTCCTGAGCTCGTCGAATGACGGAAGGTCGTAGTTCGTTTCTTTTTCCTGGGCTGCGATTTCCGTACCATCGTCAATGTCCGAGAGATCAACTTCCGGGAAGGGATTTTCCATCACTTTGTCAAGCTCGTCACCTGTGTTTTCGTCAATCGGTTCGGGAGTGCTCGGTGTGCCGAAATCTTCATTGCTGGTTGTGCTTCCTTCCGCTCTGGTCTCATCAAAAAGACTTTCGTCGAAGAGGGGAGGGATATTGAACGAATTATCCTCGGGAGCTGGCTCGGAAAGTGGCTCCTGAACCTCATCGGCCTTTTCATCATCGATTTTTTCGTCGGCCTGGTTGTTGATTTCCTCTGTCTGTGTTCCGGTTTCCTCACTCGTTTTGATTTCAGCCGGAGCGTCGTCAATCTCCTCGTCAATCGATGGAATGTTGAAGTCGCTGTCGCTTCCAAGGTCGGCGAATTCCTCGGGGATTTCAAATCCGTTTTCGCCAGTGTGCTCGCTTCCGTCTATGGTCACGAAATTGTCGGCGCTGATTCCCTCAAAGAGATTTGCCATTTCGTCGTCGGTCATCGTCTCGGAGTTGTCTTTCGGCGGTGTGGCTTCAAGAGGAGTTTCGTTCTCAAAGGTAAAACTTGTGCCGTCCCTGTCCACTATCGTTTCGGAATCGCTCGAAGTGTCGGGGGTGTTTTCGGTCGGATTGTCATAAAAAAGGTCGTCCGGGCTCAGCATGTCGCTGTCGGTGAGGGGTGAGTCTGAAATCATGCTGTCGGAAAGAACCTGCGAGTCGCTTAAAAAACCTTCCGTCGGGATTTCGTCTGCGGGCTTGGTTTCGGAAATGGAGTCGAATGAAAAATCCTCGTCGTTGGAAGATTCCAGCAGGGATTTCTCGGCCTCACGTTCTTCCTTTGTGCTTCCGAGCGCGAAATTTGCGGGTTCGTTGCGTTCCTCGGCGGTTCTGGAAATCAACGTGACTTTCGTTGAGCTGATTTTGCCTGTTTCCGGGTCGCGGACTTTTGCCTGAAGTTTGTTTTCCTCATCCATGCTCAGTTCCAAGTGGAGATTCGGCTCTCCGTTCGGGTGCGGATTCAGATTTTTTATCTCCAGGCTGTCCACATACTCCGCGTCGTCCATGGAATCTGTCTCGGATCGGTACAGGTCGATTTGCACCGTAGTCTGGTTGTCTTTTACGGTCGTTACATCGAGACTTTTCTTTTGCTTTCCACCATCACTTAAAATAGGATAAAAAGAGCCGTCGGCAAGTTTGATTCCAATAGATTTCATAAATCACCTCTTTTAAATGGCAGGCCCTTTACAGTCCCCCCACATCATTTTATCGGATTTTCCTGCAAGTATTTGAAGGGAAGCTCCAAAATCCGATTTTTTTGAGTCCCTCCGTAAATTGGGCAACCTTTAGAAATTGTTGATAGGGGTTGCCGTCGGTTTCTGACTAAAGGGCGCTTTCCTTTGCCTGCTTCTTTTTGTGCAGAATCCACAGAGTAATCATCAACGCGATGCCTCCCAAAATCATAATGGAGCAGAAAATCTGTCCCGTGCTGATGTTCAGAAGCGACGTGTTCAGGGCAGTCTCTTTGTTTCCGTCAAAGGAAATCCTGTAGCCAAGGTCGGAGTCCGGCTCGCGGAAATACTCAATGACAAAACGGAAGAGTCCGTAGCCGATTGTGTAGCACGCACCGATGAATCCGTCGAAGGGCTTTTTTTTGCGGAGGAGCCAGAGTATGCACCAAAGGATGAGACCCTCGAAAAGTGCCTCGTAAAGCTGGCTCGGATGTCGTGGAAGATTTATCAGTTTGCTTCCTTCTTCCGCCGCAAGTCCGATTTTGTCCATGATTGCCTGAACCCAGTCCTGACTTATGGGAAATTTTTTCGCCGCACGGAAACGGATGCCCCACGGAACAGTCGTTACCCTGCCGAAAAGCTCTCCGTTCATAAAGTTGCCGATTCTGCCGAATGTGAATCCCAGGGGAATGGAAGCCGCCATCGCATCAATCCATTTCCAGACGGGACGCTTGTGGACTTTGCACCAAATCAGCATACCCAAAAGACCTCCGATGAATCCTCCGTGGTAGGACATTCCAGCAAGACCCGTGAATTTTTTTGTGGTAGTGTCGAAGGGCCAGAAAATGAGCCATGGTTTTTTCCAGTAGATTCCGCTCGTGTCATAGACCAGGGTTGAGAAAATCCTTGCGCCGAGTAAAAGACCCACGATTCCCCATGCGATGAAGCTGAAAATGTCGTCCTCTGTCGCTTTTCTGTCCGGGCTGTCAAGGGCTCCCTCACGCTGTTGTTTCCTCAAAATCAAAAAGGCGGTCACAAACGCAAAGATGTACATAAGTCCGTACCAGCGGATCAGGCTCAGAAAAGGGACTCCTGGGAAAAGCTCCGGGTGAATCCATTTCGGATATTCAATATACAAAGGTAGAGTGCTAAACATTTATATAGTCCTTTGAGGATGCATCTGATTTCGGAGGCTCCTCTGATTAAATTTTAAATCCCTGACGCGCCGCATCCAGAAGTTTCTTCTTTAATAGAAGATTTTCTTTCTTCAGCTGGGAAAGCTCAAACTGCTGCTGCTTGATTGTCTCGGCAAGTTCTCCCATGGTCAGTGTTCCGCTTCCGATCAGCTCTTCCACGTATGCCATCTTCTGGCTGTAGTCCTCATCCGCTTCCTCACTTGCAATCTGGAAGGATGTCTCGCTTGCCTGGGTGATGTCATATTCGTCGTCGAATTTCAGGGTCTCTGAGTGGATTATCTTTTCAGCAATCCTGTAGATTCCCTGGGAAACGAGGGACTGGGGCTTGTACACGATAATCGGCAGACGGGATGCGAGCGCCTTGTCCTGCATTGTGTCCCGGTAGATTACGCCCAGATGCTCCAGATTCAATCCAAGGAATTCCTGGCATGAATGGCGGATTTTGTTCGCGCGGTCGGTGTCCTTGGGATCGTCAATCATGTTCAGGACCATGCGTGGACGGAATTCTGACATGCGGTTTTTGAAGAGGGCCGTGTTTTCAGGATCCACCTTTTCCAGCGCTTCCACCAGCTTGGGAATGTAGAGACGCTGCAGGGAGGCGGAGTCCTTTTTCAGGGCTTCAAGGTACTGATGGGCTTTGGTTCCTTTTTTGAATGTGTTGTACATCATGCGGAAGACGATGTTCTTCAAAAAGAGATAGCCGTTCAGAGTTGCCGTTACCGTGGGTGCCGTGACGATGATTCCCTGTGGCGAGAGAAGGAACATGTCCAAAATGGTCAGATGTGTTCCCGCTCCCAAGTCCAGAATCAGATAGTCGAAGTCCTGCTCCTGGAAATTTCGGATTAGCTCATTTTTTTTGCTCGTGCGTAGGGAGGTAAGCCCTGGAATCTCGGAATCCCCGGCAATAAATGAGACGTTTTCGTAGTCGGTGGGCATGATGATGTCCTTGAACTGGCTCTGTCCCGTCAGGTAGGTGCCAAGTCCCGTCTTCGGAGCTGACTGTCCGATGACCAAGTGTAGGTTCGATGCCCCCAAATCTAAGTCGGCGAGAAGTACTTTCTTGTCGGCCTGTCCTAAAGCGATCGCAAGGTTGGCACTGAGTAAAGTTTTTCCTACGCCGCCCTTACCGCTTGCAACTGGTATAATCTGCATATTTTTTATTATACACCTAAATTCAACTCTTGCATAGAGAGAAAAAACACCGTAAAATATAAGTATGGATAAGTTTTTTTCTAGATCAGTAAAACATGTTTTTACTACCGCAATGGCTTTCTTTGTATTGTCCATCGCTACGTCGCAGTGTTTCGCACAGTCTCCCTCTAAGACGGCAAGTCAAAAGGAGGACAGGCGCTATCTTGAGCTGATTAACACTCTGTATTATTACATACAGCAGAACTACGTGGAAGAGGTTGACCCGGAGATTCTTTACGAGGGCGCAATCAAGGGGATGCTGGAGGCTCTGGACGATCCCTATTCGGTTTACATGCCCAAGGATGAGTGGAGGAGCCTGAAAGACACCACCGTGGGTTCATTTGGAGGCGTGGGACTTTCAATCACCAAGCCAACCGAGAACACACCCGAAAAACCAGCTTACGTGGAAGTTGCCCAGCCGATTGAGGACTCACCCGGAGCGAGGGCCGGAATTCAGGCGGGGGACAAAATCAAGGCGATTAACGGTGAGGATACGGCTCCCATGACCATGAATGAAGTCCTTGACAAACTCAGGGGCGTCGTGGGAACCAGCGTTACTGTGACAATCCTCCGCGGAAAGACCATGGTGTTCGACAAAACTCTGGTCCGTGCAGTGATTGAGAATCCCACGGTGAAGTACGGCATGATTGGTTCGACCGGATATCTCAAAATCACCGAGTTCTCTTCCAATACCACATCGAGGGTTCAGGAAGCCCTGGACAGTTTCTCCACGTCAAATTACAAAGCCCTGATTGTTGATTTGCGTAACAACGGCGGCGGACTCCTTTCTGCTGCTGTGGAGATTGCGGATAAATTCATCGACTCAGGCACGATTGTAGCGACCAAGAGCCGGATTTCCTATGAGAACAGCGTTTATGTGGCCCATGCTAGAAAAACCAAGGTAAAGGGAATTCCCGTAATCGTACTGATAAACGGAGCCTCTGCCTCTGCGTCTGAAATTCTTGCGGGTGCCTTGAAGGACACACATGTTGCCTATCTCGTGGGTGAGCGGACATTCGGAAAAGGAAGCGTGCAGATACCGAGCGACCTCATAAACAACGACGGATTCAAAATCACTGTGGCGCGCTATTATTCGCCAAGCGACATGAACATCGACAAGATTGGAATTCCGCCGGACAAGGCGATTGCTTATCCGATTTTCACACCGGAGCAGGAAAAAGCCTATGCCGATTTGATGAACAGCACTGTGATTGCGGATTATGTGGAGCTGCATCCCGACATGGATGAAAAGGCCGTAGCGGATTATGCGGAAACATTGGTCAAAACCTATCCGCTTGAGCTCAGGGTGCTCAGAAAAATCATCAGGAATGAAGTGGAGAGACTGAAGCCCACCCGCCTTTATGATTTGGACTACGACATCCAGCTTAACGAGGCTCTCAGGATTCTGAAGGAAGAAGATTTTACGACGCTCATCAAAAGCACAAAGACCCTGAAAGAACTGCAGGAAGAGTCTTCGGCAGAGAAAAAGTAGCGGACATGAGGCAGTTTGTAGCAGAAACATTTCCCGATTCTTCCGGCTGCATTTTTGTGGAGGGGAAAAAAGCCCGTCATCTCGCGCAGGTACTCCGTCTTTCGGTCGGTGACATGGTGCTTGTGAGACTCCCCGACTCAACTGTGCAGCAAATGACCGTGGCATCGGTTGGTCAGGGAAAAAAATCCTTGAGCCTGCAGGTGGCAGGAGAAATGGTGGGTACTTCCGTGAATAAAGCGGCTCCCATAGATTCTGTCCCGGATTGTGAGCTCTGGCTCTTCCAATTTGCGGCGAAACCTCCTAAAATGGATTTAATCCTGAGGCAGGCAGTGGAATGTGGCGTGAGATTTTTCGTTCCGGTTGCGGGCACATTTTGTCAGAACGGCTCAACCGACTCTGCCGTGAAAAAATCCGACGGAACCGACCAGAGATGGCCCAGACTGATTGAGGAGGCGAGGGAACAGAGCGGATCCCCGGTAAATACGGAAGTTTTTCCATGCTGCAGCCTGAAAGATGCCGTTAATATATGGAAGGAAAACTCATGCGGTCAGGAAAATCCCCTTGCGCTTGTACTTTACGAGCAGACCAGGGGAACTTTGGCCCTTCATAAAGCCGTCGGACTTGCGTTACGGGGCGGAGAAACTAAAAAAGCGGCTCTTTTTGTGGGTGCCGAAGGTGGAATCTCACCGGAAGAGATAGATTTCATGCAGAAAAACGGAATCATACCCGTTCACTTTGCAACAAATATTTTACGATGCGAAACTGCGGCTGTCTATGGCATGGCGGCTTTGCAAAATGTGCTCGTGGAGAAAGATTTATGGCAATTCAAAGGATAAAAGTACTTGGAGTTCCTGTGGATGTTTGTGAACCGCAGGATTTGGAAGGCAAGATAATGGAATTGGTGGCCCAGCCCGGCACGAAGCAGATTGTTTTTCTGTCCGTGTGGGATTTGCTCAAGGCAAGGAGAAAGGGTGAGTATGCCCGCTGTGTTCAGAACGCCGATTTGATAATCCCCATTTCAAAAAGCATCCTGAAGGGCGCGAAATTCCTTAAGCAGACTGTTCCAATCCGCTACAATCCCTTCAATGCCATAATCAGCATATTGAACGTACTGGAGCTGCATTTCAAATCCCTCTATCTGCTCGGTGGAAGAAAGAAAACCGTCATGGCCGCCGAAAAAAATGTGCGAAATACATTCCGTGACTTACAGATTGTGGGACGTTACGTGGGTTATTTCCCGAAATCAGTTGAAAGCGACGTGGTTCAGGCAATCTACAAGGCATCTCCCTCCCTTGTTCTGGTGAGCGAGGGAATCAAGGAAAAGGACTGCTGGGCATACAACCGGCGGAACTCATTTTCTTCAAGCATCTTTTTGTACAACCGCGACGTAATCGGAATCCTTGGCGAAAGACGGAACCGTGTGAAAGAGTCCACATTTGACAAGGGACACGAAATTTGGGACGAAATTGTCCACAATCCCTTAAAAATATTCTTAATTTTTCCGTATATTAAATATAAGATACTTTTGGTCTGGTATCGTTTGTTCAAGAAGGAATTTTAAAAAGTTTTTGTGAAAAAGAAAATTGTTCTCGTCCTTTCCTCCAAGCCCGATTTTTATGCCTGGTGCGAATCCTTGCTCAGTGAGTTCGAGGTTCTGCCGGCATCGAGCCTGAAGACTGAGGATTTTTCCGCGCTTGCCCTGATTGTTGATTACGGAAGCTATGATTATGTGATTCTTTCCGCCATCTACACATATTTTCAGGAAAAACGACAGATCCGCCTCATTTTCATCGGTTCTGATTTTGCCCTGAGTGCCGGCGAGCGTAAATCCCGTTTTACCAAGGCGAAATTTTTTACCGCGGACCAGTATCTTCAGATTTTGCGGTCGGTACAGGCAGAGTCACTTTTGAGCGAAAATCTTCCATATAATACTTTTGTTGACGACAAATTTGCGGAATGGAATCTGACTAAGGGGACGGAACCTAATCTGGAGCTTGGTGATGGGGATGATTCCCGAAAGCAAATGGAGGAGCTGAACCGACTTTTGACCGTGGCATCAAATTCCGACGCGAATGTCCTTCTTTTGGGGGAAACGGGAGTGGGAAAATCAAGTGCCGCACGAAAAATCCATGATCTTTCATCCCGGCGTGGAGGCAAGTTCATTGAAATCAACATCCCGAATCACATAGGCAGACTGGAGAGCGACCTTTTTGGAACCGTGAGAGGAGCGTTCACCGAGGCTACGAACAGCGATGGTCTTTTGAAGGATGCCGGGGAGGGAACCGTTTTTTTCGACGAGATTGGGGATTTGCCCTTGGAGGAGCAGTCAAAGATGCTCAGCCTGATTGAGACCCGTTGTTTCCGAAAAATGGGAAGCGGTGTTTTGGAGAGATTTAACGCAAGGATGATTTTTGCGACCAACCGTGATTTGAGGACTCTTGTAAAGAATCACCTCTTCCGCGAGGATTTGTTCTACAGAATCAACACGATTGTGGTAGAGGTTCCTCCGTTGAAAAATCACAGGCTCGATATCCCTCTCATGGCAAAAAACTTCGCGTCGGGCTGGAACAAAATGGTTTCCAAGAGCGCAATCCTGAAACTATGCTCATATTCATGGCCGGGAAATATCCGTGAGCTGAAAAATTGCATGGAGCGCTCCTGCCTGCTTTGTCCGAACCGAATCCTTGAGGAAAAAGACATCCTGCTTTAATAAGCTGCCCTAAATTCATCTTTTGGGCTTTATTTTATTTTACACTTGGTGTATAATAACCGATATAGAATTCAGAACTTGTTTTTGAAAAATTTATGGGGCTGCTTCCCATATCAAAGACAGAATCTATCACCGGAGGAAAAATGAAAAGGATTTTAATTGCTGTTATGGCGGCTACAATGGTTGCTGGAGCATTTGCATTTGACAGAGCTAGCTTTACTCCCGCAGGAAGTCTTTCCAACTATACAAAAACTGATTATAACATTGTGTCGAAGTTTGGCTCGACATACCGCTCCGTTGCCGTAAAATATGTGCATGATTACAATGCGGCGGGACTTGAGACTGTTTGTACCGGATACAACGCAAAGAACGCTCTGGTGGATAAAATCACCTATGAGTATAATGAAAAGCGTCTTCTCGTCTCTTCCACATTTTTCGATGCCCAGAACACGATGATTTGGAAGACAACCCTGGAATACGACACATCCAATCGTCTGACTTCCGAATCCGAATTCGACAAGGACAACCGGCTTTCCGGAAAGACAATCTACGAGTACAACGACAAGGAAGTTTCTAAGGGAAAAGAAGCGAAAGTGATCGAATCTTACTACGACGGAAACGGAAAACTTTTGGTCCGCGCAATCTCCACGATGAATCCTGCCGGTAAGCCCGCCGAAATCTGCCGCTATTACGGAGACGGTTCTTTGGATCGGAAAGAGGTCTACAGCTACAACGACTACGGTGTTCTTTCCCAGGTTGAGTATGTGGAGCCGGATGGAAAAATCAAGACAAAGATTGTGTACCGCTATGACGCGAGCAAGGGATATCTGACGGAGATTGACACATACAATGCGAATAGTGTTCTCTATCAGCGCGAGATTTACAAGAATGACACAAAGGGAAATCCCACGTCAGTCAGCGTATATTTCGTTTCTGAGAAATTCGGTGGAACTTTAAACGAGTTGCAGCAGCAGTCCGCTTATACCTACACATACAACTAAGGCATTTCGCCACATTTTTACGGGGCACCTCTGAGCGTTTGGGGGTGCCTTTTATTTTTTACGGAGGATTTTATGACTCTCATTCAAAGCATGTTGCTCGGTGCTCTTCAGGGACTTGCCGAGTTTTTGCCCATCTCTTCTTCGGGACACTTGGCTGTGGCTCAAAAGCTTTTCGGACTTGATGACATCCCTCTTCTTTTTGATGTGTTCCTGCATCTTGCGACCCTTCTTGCCGTATTGATTTTTTTCCGAAAGAAAATCTGGAGTCTTCTTTGCACATTCGCACGACTCATTTTTCGAAAGACTCCCGAGATAAAATCAATTACAGAAAGCAGCGATACCCTTTTGGCCCAGGAACTCGACGGCAGACGCTACATCCTTGCAATCATCCTGACTACGCTTGTGACCGGTGCGCTTGGACTTGTGGTTGAAAAAGGAATCGGTGATTTACCCATCGCATTTGTTTTCTGCGGCTTTATTTTTACTGCCCTTGTTTTGATTTTCTCCGCGTTGACTGAAAAAATCCGGGAGAAAAAATTGGATTACAAAAATGCAGGTCCGAAAGCTCCGTCCTGGTGGCAGGCTCTTTTAATCGGTGTGGCTCAGGGAATCGGTACTTTGCCGGGCGTGTCAAGAAGCGGATCCACCATTTCCGGGGCACTCTTTTGCGGTGTGTCAAGAAGCGTTGCGGGTGAGTATTCTTTCATCGCGTCAATCCCTGCAATCCTTGGGGCATTTTTGCTTGAGGTGAAGGACTTGGGTGAGGTTTCCGAATCCATCGGATTTCTTCCCGTGCTTGTGGGCTGCATCTCCGCTTTTGTCGTGGGATATTTTTCTCTTGCCGTGCTTATGAAAATCATCAGGAAGGGAAAGCTCGAATGGTTTGCCTGCTATCTGATTCCGGCGGGAGTCCTTGGTCTGATTTTCCTTGCCTGAATCCGCGTTTAAAAAATCAACTTTTTTGACATAAAATTTGCATGGACATTTTTTTTCTCCGTGATATAATTTCATTATGGCAGCTTCTAGAGGCTTCTGTTTTTAGAGCTTGCCTTATGCTGATTGATTGCTCGTCTTTCGGGCAGTCACAAATCGGCCCTGAAATTCTAGGAGGAAACATGTCCTTTAAAAAGACCGCCACTGCCCTGATTTTTACAAAGGGAAACGAAACCCTGAAGATTGAGTCGTGGGGAAAAGATTCCCTGCGAGTCCGCTCCACCCTTGAAAGCGATTTTTCAAAAAACGACTGGGGACTCACCGAGCCGCTCAAGTCCAAGGGGATTACGGTAATCAAAATTGACGAGGAAAAAAGATGCGCCACAATCACAAACGGAAAACTTAGCGCCTATGTGAATCCGAACGGTGTCATCTCTTTTTTGAAGGACAAGAAAGTAATCCTCCACGAATATTTCAGAAGCTACGACCCTGAGGCAAGCCGTGATGGTGCCGCGTTGAAAATCACCAGCCGACAGTTCAAGGGAATCATCGGTGGAGATTACAAGCTCACGGTGCGTTTTGAATCCCGCGATGAGGAGAAGATTTTCGGCATGGGTCAGTATCAGATGCCCTATCTTGATTTGAAGGGATGCGTGCTGGAACTTGCGCAGAGAAACTCCCAGGTGTCCATTCCGTTTGCGGTGAGCAATCTGGGCTACGGATTTTTGTGGAACAGTCCTGCCGTGGGAACTGCGTCTTTCGGAAAAAACATGACCGAGTGGACAGCCCTGTGCACGAAAGAGATGGACTATTGGGTTACAGCAGGTGATACTCCCGCGAAGATTGTTGAGAATTATACTTCGGTCGTTGGCCGCGCTCCTTCCATGCCATCTGATTTACTCGGATTCTGGCAATGCAAGCTCCGTTACCGCACTCAGGACGAATTGCTTGAGGTGGCCCGCAAGTACAAGGAAATGGGCATCCACCTTGATGTAATCGTAATTGATTTCTTCCATTGGATCCGTCAGGGCGACTGGGGATTCGATCCCGAGTACTGGCCCGATCCAAAGGCGATGGTGGAAGAGCTTCATGCCATGGGAACAAAGGTCATGGTTTCGGTGTGGCCTTCCGTGGACAGAAAATGCAGCCACTATTATGAGATGGCGGAAAAGGGACTTCTTGTAAGAACCGAGCGAGGAACGGCACAGACTTATGCCTTTAACGGGGACTGCATCACTTTCGACGCGACGAACCCAAAGGCACGTGAGTACATCTGGAACGTGTGCAAGAAAAATTACGCGAAGTACGGAATCGACATGTTCTGGCTGGACAACGCTGAGCCTGATCTGGATGTGTATGATTACGACAATTACCGCTATCAGCTTGGACCTGCCCTTGCGGTAAGCAATCTGTACCCGAAATTCTACGCGCAGGCTTTCTGGGACGGAATGAACAAAATGGGTCGGAAGGATGTGGTGAACCTTGAGAGGTGCGCATGGGTCGGAAGCCAGAAATACGGAACCGTCTTGTGGAACGGAGACACCAACAGCACGTTTGAGAGCCTTCAGGATTCCGTCGTTCAGGGATTGAACATGGGCCTTGCCGGAATCCCCTGGTGGACTACTGACATCGGCGGGTTCATGTACGGAAACCCCAAGGATCCCGCATTTGTGGAGCTTTTGGAACGCTGGTTTGAGTTCGCCGTCTTTACTCCGATTCTTCGTCTGCACGGAGACCGCGATCCGCATGACATTGAGCCGCTTGAAAAAGTGAAGGACTGGGGAGGCGGATATCTTTACACGGGTCAGCCCAACGAAATCTGGTGCTACGGTGAAAAGGCACAGAAAATCATGGAGGCACAGATTAAGCTCCGTGAAAGTCTGAAACCATATCTGGCCAAGCTTTACAAAGAGGCGAGCACGAACGGAAGTCCCCTGATGCGTGCGATGTTCTATGAGTTCCCGGAAGATTCTGAGTGCTGGAACCTGCGCGACCAATATATGTTCGGAAGCGACTACCTTGTGGCTCCCGTGCTTCATGCGGGTGAGACAAAGCGCGAGGTCTATCTGCCGGAGGGAAAGTGGACCGAAATCAACAGCAAGAAAACATTTGACGGAGGAAAGCGCGTGACCGTTGACGCTCCGATTGAATGGATTCCTGTCTTTAAGCGAGGATAAACAATACAAAAGCTGTGTCATGCTGAATTAATTTCGGAGTCTCTTTTCGTAGGGATTCTGAACCGAGTTCGGTATGACACTCTTTGATTTTTACTGGATTTTGTCCCCGAGCTCAATCAACTCACAGTTCGGGATGGCTGTTGTCCAAAAATCTTTTCGGGGAATGTGACGTACTCTGGAAACAATGCTGTTGTTCATTGCCCCATGTCCCACAATCAAAATGTCCTTTCCTGACTCAAGATCTTTTTTCACGACCTTTTCCAAAAAATCACCGGTGCGCTCAAAAAGTTCGTCCAAACTTTCGGCTCCATTTTCCGCGACATAATTTTCGGTGTCCTTGAAAAATTTATAGATTGACCACTCAGGATGAAGAAAGCAATTTTCAGCTCCCTCAAATTCCCCGAAGCACATTTCCAAAAGCCTTTCGTCGGTGATGATTGGAACATTTCGTCCTTCAAGTAAAATCCGTGCGGTCTCCAAAGCTCGTGAAAGTGGCGACGAATAGCAGATGTCAAAATGGATTCCCGCATATTTTTTCGCAGCCTCCCTTGCCATTTGACGGCCTTCCTCATTCAAAGGGATGTCCGAGCGTCCCTGCAATCTGTAGACCGCGTTCCAATCTGTTTTTCCATGACGAATTATATAAAGCATTTGATTCCCCTTGAGCATTTTTTCAACAATGATGGTCAATAATACCACGAAGAGAAAGGGATGTCTACAATCAGTCTTCATTCGATTTTGCCTTGCACTTGTACTTGACAGATTTTTTGCATTGATGTAGAGTGAAAGAAACTAACGCGGGAGATGCTTAGCCGATGAGACTGTAATTCTGATTTCCAATCAACAAGAAAATTTCTTGACCCATTTCGGGATTTTATTCTGGAAGTCAGTTGCAGTTTTAAATTTTCAATCCGGGCAAAGTTCGGACTTTCCGTCGGCGGATGGATTCTATTCTGCAGCCGGCTTCCTTTTATGGAGGCCTAAATGTCAATTCAAATCACAAAACTCAATTTTTCTTACCCTTCATCAAATTCCAATCTCTTTGATGATTTTTCACTCCAGATTTCTGACGGCTGGACTTGCATTGCGGGAAGCAACGGATGTGGTAAAAGCACTTTGCTTAAGCTGATTGCGGGAATCCTCATGCCGGATAGCGGAAAAATTTCCATTGGAAAAAACAATGCGCCGAATGTTTTGGATGGAAGCGTCGTTTATTGCGAGCAGGAAACAGCGGAGATTCCAGAAAATCTTTATGCGGCTTTTTGGTCGGATGAAAATGATGTGCGACAGTTTTTCTCACGTCTTAAAATCAATGAGGAAATGCTTGAGCGGTACGACAGTCTTTCGGGCGGAGAAAAAAAACGGATTCAGATTGCGTGTGCCCTTTCTGAAAAACCGGAAGTGCTTTTGCTGGATGAACCGACAAATCATCTGGATGCGCAAACGGTCTCTCTCATTTCGGAAACACTTGCTGATTTTTCTGGTATGGGAATCATGGTGAGCCACGACAGAAATTTTTCGGACTCACTTTGCACGAGGACCATTTATCTTTTTAACGAGGCACATTCTTTTGCGGGCGGTCGGAATTGCATTTCCTATGAATCTTTTCCGTGTGGTCTTACAAAGGCTCTGGAACTGAAAAATCAAAATGCAGAGAATTCTCGTGGTGAGTGGGAAAGACTCAACTCGAAGGCGGCATTGGAAAAACAAAGGAGCGCGAGACTGGAGGCGGAAAATCAAAAGTCAAAATCACGGCTTTCAAAAAAATCGCTTGATCCGCATGACCATGACGCAAAGAGAAAACTTGATGTTGCGAGAATCGGCGGTAAGGACAGAAGTACCGGGGATGCGAAGGCACGTCTTGAAACACAGATTCGTCAGACGGAAAGTGAAAGGGACGGAATCAAAAAGTCGCTTAGAAGAAAGGAGGGATTTTCTCTTTCTGAAACTGATTTTGCAAGGAGCATAAACATTGATGAGTGTCAGATTTCTGTTTCCGGCAATGATTCTGCGGGTACGTACACGCTAAAAATACCACATTTGGAAATTAAACGCGGGATGAAAATTGCTCTTACGGGACAGAACGGTTCAGGGAAGACTCTTTTTATCCGCCATCTGATTTCGAATCTTGAGAAGGACGGAAGAAAATCGGAGCTGCTTTATTTGCCGCAGGAAATCTCTGATGAGGAGAGAAAAAAAATCATCCGTGAATTTTACACGCTTGATGAGAATGAGCGCGGGGAAGTTCTTTCCACACTTTTCAGATTGGGAAGCGATGTGGAGAGACTGAATCATCCTCAACTTGGAAACTCTGATTTTTCTGAGACGGAGGATTTTCAAAACATGGATTTGAGCCCGGGGGAATTCCGTAAGCTGATGATTTCCCTTGCCGTGCAAAAACCTCTTTCCCTTTTGATTTTGGACGAGCCGACGAATCACATGGACATTACGAGCGTTCTTGCCCTTGAGAATGCCCTTTCATCTTTGGACTGCGCGATGATTGTTGTAAGCCACGACCGGGCCTTCCTTGAAAAAATCACGAATGTAAATCTGGGAGCGACCAGGAACGGAAATCAGGGGGAAATCAAAATGCAAATTTAGGCGGCTCTTTGATTTTGTTTTGTGTTGTTTTTTTGGAAGTTGACACAAATCAAAATGGGAGATTATAATGAACAAAGGTGGTTTAAAAGTCTTTTACTTTTGAAATTTCTTCATATAGAAGGGAGGAGTCTAAATGGAACATAAATTTTCTCTGGTGTGTCTTTCCGTCTTTTTTGCGGTAATCTGTTTGCCCTTGTTTTCTGGATGCGAGTTTTTGGACGCTCTGCTTGATGAGCTGGAGACGAGCATTGGTGTTAGCGATGAGTCTAATGAGGCAGATGATTCGCAATCTGATTCAGTCCAGGCATTGGATTCCATAAATCAGACTTTCGATGAAAAATTGGATTCGTCCGTGTGGATTTGCGAAGGTGGAGCTAAGGTCGTTAATCGTGAGCCGGTTTTTTCGTCCTGGCCGCAATATGGGGATGCGCTTGTAGATACTCACGGAAAAGTTTTGGGACTCGAAAACTACGGTGCGTCTTTGAAAATTTCCAAGATATCTGTTTCGGAAGAGTCTGCTATTTCGTTTGACTATAAAAACAAATATCCGAATTTAATGGTTTATGTTGACAGCTCAGGGGTTCCTGCTTTTGAGGCATCAGGTTATCGTGAAATCTGGCAAAACGGTTCTGTCATTCTCAGCAAGGGAACTCATTCCGTTACATTTAAAACAGACGGTGCTGTGTATCTTGACAACATCACGCTCGCTCCGAACAAAATTGCATCGGTTGATATTTCACCAAAGGGATTGCAGGAAACCTATGTGAACGGAATGTCAATTCAGTTTAGTGCAAAAGCATTGCGTTCCGATGGCTCCGTGATTTCCGGGAAAAAAGTGTCTTGGACTTCGACAGGCGGAAAAATCAATCAGCAGGGACTTTTTACACCGGGGACTTCAAGCGGAACTGTTAGTGTCACGGCTTCAATCGACGGAAAAAAATCTTCCAATAACACTGTAAAAATTCACGGTGCGGATTATCTCTCGGATTCAGTCACGATAAACGGACATGAGTTTACCGGCGCGATTTCTAACGGCTCCTTTGATCCTGGTGACATCTATGATTTAACTGGAATCACGTTGGAGGCTCCGACTCCGCAATACACGAGTTTTACTGCGGACGGATTTTTTGTCCTAAAGGGAAGTTCATCTGATTATGATATCCTTGTTACCGTCAAAAAGAAAAATGAAAGTGATGATTACAGCACCTATTACATAATTCAAAAGGGAGATTTCGCACAGAGGATTTGGCTCCGTTTTGGTGACGGTGAGTATAAGGTCGGCATATATCCGGTGACAACTTATTATAACGATGATTATGACGGCTATGAAGGAGAATTCAACGGCTACTCTTATAACAGCATAATTTGCCAACTGAGTGTCACAAACAATACGGGACTTCCTTATTCAAAAGAAGACTGTGCTTATCTTATGCCCTCTCATGTCTGTCAAAGCGATGATTTTATCGTGAGCAATGCGTTCAACTCTGTCATGGCCGAATTGCCTGAGAATGCGACATTGGGTCAAAAACTTCAGGCTCTGTATGATTGGGAATTGCACAGAAGCCACTATGATTTTGTTTCCTGCAAGGATGCGTCTGGACGTGATTCGAATGACCGTCGTAAAAAACAGGATGCGGTACATGTCGCGATGTACCAGATGGCTGTGTGCGAAGGATATGCGAATCTCTATACGGCTCTTGTTCGGCATCTCGGAGTAAAGGCTGCGTATCAATCTTCGAACGATATGTGCCATGCCTGGACTGAACTGTATTATCGCGGCAAATGGAAACTCGTTGACATTACATGGGATGATCCTGTGGGCGATTCGTCTGTGTCAAATGTGGAAAAAAATCCGACAAGTGAAAATTACAATTACTTTCTCATTGACAGAACCGGAATACAAAATGACCATTACGGTAACGTGGCAGATTTAAGACGCTCTGTCATTGCAAATCCCTCAGTGTATGTTCCGGATTCGTGGTATTAGGAAACTGCACAGATTTGATGAGGAAATCTATTTTGTGGGAGAACTGATTTGGTAAATAAAAATGAATTTCCAGTTTTGGAATTTGATGATGACACCGACTCTGTTGTGAATCCGTTCAGGTGGAATCTTGAGCCATTCAGCACGGACAAACTGATAATCACTTTTTTCCCGGACGTCATGGAAAATTTGAAGAAGAATGATTTGATTGAGCTTGAGCGGCATTTCAGCGGAGAAAATCCCGTGGACATTTATCGGTTCAAGGAACAGCGCGACGTTATGATAACTTTAGGCTATGTGGGCTGTCCTGCGTGTGCCGGAAATCTTGAGGTCTTTGCCGCATGTGGAGCAAAAAAAATCATGTTCTGCGGCGGCGGTGGAGTTCTTGACAAAAACATCAAGGTGGGTGAGCTGCTTGTTGTGGAAGGCGCAATCCGTGACGAGGGATTTTCATATCGCTATGTAAAACCTTCGAGGTACATTTACACAGATAAAAAAATCACCGGGAAAATCAGCTCATATCTTGAAGAGCACAAGATTCCCTATCTCACGGGACTTACCTGGACTACGGACGCGATGTTTCGGGAGACGAGGGCATTTGTGGAGCTTCGGAAAAACGAGGGTGCAAAAATCGTGGAGATGGAGCAGGCTGGTTGCATTGCAGTCTCGCAATTCCGTGGTTTTGATTACGGTGCAATCATCTATGGCGGGGACGATGTTTCGCAGGATGAGTGGGACACACGTTCGTGGGACAAGCGCAATGGAATCCGCTACAATCTTGTGATGCTTTGTCTGGAGCTTGTAAAAATCATTTAGGGGAAAAAAATGGAAAAAACTGAAATGGACGAAATCCGCGTGGGATATCCTGACTGCTGCTTTTCGGTAAAGGACAATTGGTTCCGCTACAGGACCGGTGCGATTATAATAGAAGACAATTCGTTTCTTGTGATTAAAAGCGAGACATCGAAGTTTTTTTATACTGTCGGCGGCGGAGTGCACATGAATGAAAAATCTGAGGAATGCATTGTCCGTGAAGTTCGTGAGGAAACCGGGGTGGATTACGAGGTGGATCATCTTGCCGTAATCTGTGAGAATTTTTTTGAGGAAAAGGCGCTCGGTTATGATAGATTGAAATGCCACGTGATTGAATTTTACTATCTGATGAAAAGCCGCGGAAAAAAAGATGCGAAATGTGACAGCATCGGGTGGGATAATGCGAAGGAAGAAATCCATTGGATTCCGCTGGACAAACTTCCCGAGACCGATGTAAAACCGGAGTTTTTACGTTACCGCATGAAGGAGATTCTTGAGTCCAAGTCCGTGCTCCACATTGTGAACGATGAGAGATGAAAATCAAGAAGATTAAAAGCTCTAATTTCGACTTATACGAAACAATGTCATTCCCGCGCCCTGACGCGGGAATCCCTTGTGCAGGAGAGATTGCCGGATCAAGTCCGGCAATGACAAATCAGATTTTTTAGACAGCCCCATGACAAATTCTCGGGAAATTTACAATAAATGTGAAACTCGACATTCGGGCTAAAATTGTTTTGATTATAGACTTTTTGAAAGAAAATATTTGACGAGCTTCGGGTCCTTGTCCTCACGCACGAATTCAATTTCGAACCCAAGCTTTTTATAGAACTCCGGAGCCTGGAAACCGAATGTGGTGAGAGTAAGTGCCTTGAATCCTCTTCCTCTGAAAGTTTCCTCCACGGATTTTACGAGCCTGCTTCCAATGCCGCCTTTTCTGCATTTCCGGTCAACAATCAAGTCTCCGATGTGCACTTCGTTATAATATGCCCGTCCTGTGATTGCACCGAGGATTTTTCCATCATCGTCCTTTGCCGCGAAACAGAATTCCTCAAAGTTCAATTCCACGTCATTTTGCTTTGCGTAATCTGTGAACTCGTCGTGAACGAAATTCCAAAACAACCTGCTTTCTGTCTCGTCGATTTCAATCCGCTCGATTTTTATCTCATCCATTTTTTTCCTCCATGTCCCTTGTGATGTTTTTGAGCCAGCTCTTCTTAAAATAATGCACGATTACGAAAGGCATCTTTTCAAACTCATCCAGATAGAGGACAAAGTAAACCCAGACAGGAGGAAGCTTGAGGACAAAGGCCGCGAGAACCCCCAGAGGAAGCGACACCAGCCACATGCAGATTGCGTCGGCGATGAATCCGAACTTTGCGTCTCCACCTGCACGGAAGATTCCGCAGATGAGTCCCGTGTTGACCGCGCATCCGATAATCGAATACGAGTTGATTAAAAGAAGCAGGGTTCTGTAGCGGGATGCAGTTTCGTTCAGGGTCGCAATCAGAGGCATGACGGGATTCAGGCAGAGGACCAGAACCGCACCGAAGATTCCTGCCGCCAGAGTCACCCGGGCAAGACGGGATGCGTTTCTTTCCGCAAGGGACAGTGTTCCGGCTCCCATGAATTTTCCAAGGACGATTGCACCTCCGTAAGCGATTCCGAACACGAGCACGGTTCCAAGATTCCGCACGACGTTCACGACAGAATTTGCCGCGACTATATCTTCACCGAGGCGACCCAAAATCACCGAGTACATGGAAAATGCTAGGCCCCACACAAGCTCGTTACCCACGGCAGGGAGTGAATATTTGAAGAAGTCCTTCGTGAGAATGGGATTTCGCCTTAGCACAAGATGAAGACCGATTCCGAATTTTTTCTGTTTGATTCCGTAGATTATGCAAATCAGCATCTCAATGAAACGCGCTATGGACGTGGCGATTCCGACACCGACAATGCCGAGCTTCGGAAAACCAATCCAGCCGTACAAAAAGCATCCGTTCAGGATTACGTTCATGCCGAGGGAGATGAAGGTCAGTGCCGTTACGAAAAGAACTTTTTCCATGCTCTTGAACGCCGCCTGAAAAATCTGCGAGATGGACATGAAGAAGTAGGAAAAACTCACCGCGCGCAGATACGATGCTCCGACCTCAATCATCTTCGGGTCGTTTGTGAAAATGCGCATCATAATAGAAGGAAAGAAAAAAGTTGCGACCGCGAAAATCAGTCCGACCGATGAGCAGATTCTGAGAGCTATGCCAACGAGAGTCTGTATGGATTTCAAATCCTGCTTGCCCCAGTATTGTGCCGCGAGCATTACAAGTCCGGATGAAAGACCCACCGCCACCATGAAGAGGATGAACGATACGTTTCCCGCAAGCGATGAGGCCGCGATTGCCGTTTGACCGACGGAGCCGAGCATGAAGACATCGACGGAATTCACGAGTGCGGAAATGAGGTTCTGTAAAGCCAGGGGACCTACGACAAAAAGAAGTGATTTATAGAAAGATTTTGCTTCGCTGTTCATTAGGTGGATTTTATATGTTTGCGGCTAATTTATCAAGGGGAATCGGATGAATATCCTTTCTGCTTTACATAGGTGTGTCATTACCTGATTTCAAAAAGTGTCAATGCCTGACTTCAAAAAATGTCAATGACTGACTTCAAAAAATGTCAATGCCTGCTTCAAAAAGTGTCATTACCCGGCTTGACCGGGTAATCTAAGTCTAAGTGTTCAGAGATTATCGGGTCCAGCCCGATAATGACAAGGAGTTGCCAGATGGTGACAAGAAGTTGGCCGATGATGACATGGAGTTGCCAGATGGTGACATGAAGTAGACAGATGGTGTCTGTGCTTGGGAAAACGTGAAATTGAGAATTTTGAAATTTTTTTCAAATTTTACTTGACGATAGCCGAAATCTGTGTTATATTCTATAATGTGAGTATATCGACCGAAATAATCTATATGGGTATAAAAATCCGTCAAAAACAAATCAAAAGGTAACGTCTTTCTTTCAGCATGGCTAATTTGTAGTTGGTTTTCTCTTTCTTTCCAAATGTCTTCGGTGGGATTCGGCGGCATTTGGCTGCTTTGACCTGGGGAGGTCTGTCTATGAACAAAAAAACTGTCTTCGGTTCACAAAAACTCCTTGACGTTGACGAGGAGTATGGTCTTGCCTTGCGTTCCATGAATGGGGACAGGGAGGCGAGGAATCTTCTGGTGGAAATGAATCTTCGCTATGCAAAGAAAATCGCCGGGAAATACAGGAACAAAAAGATGAACTTTGACGAGCTGTATTCCGCCGCATGTTTCGGACTTCTCGTTGCGTCCCTTTATTACAGGCCGAACATGGAGACCCGCTTTGTCGTGTATGCGTCGAGGTCAATCACGCAGGCCGTAATCAAGGAGATGAATTTTTACTGCCACTCGGTGAGCATGAGTCAGGAGGACAAAAAGATTGTGAGGCTTTTGAATCAGGAGCTGGAGAGATGCCCGGAGTCAAAAATCAGTGAGCTCATGGAGGATTTTGCCCGCCGCAATGATTGGGACGGAGAGCGCGTGAGAAGATTGCACAAGGCAGGATGCACTTCCGTTATGTCGATTGACTCTGGACTTGAGGATTCCGAGGATGACGGATGGGTCAGGGACACGAATCTTGTTTCCCCCGATGAGCTTGCCGTGCGCAACATGGATTTTGAGCTGATTCTTGAGGAAATCAAGCGTCTTCCGAAAAAAGAGGACCGGAAGATAATGTCCATGATTTACGGTCTGAACGGTTACAGGCAGATGAGCGGCACGGAGATTGGCAGGATATTCGGAAAGACCAAGACATGGGTTTCCCAGGTAAAAATGAGATGCCTTGCATATATAAGGAAGGAAATCGGCGTGGAAGATTGTGCGGCATAATCTGGATAAGGCAAGTGCTATAAATTGCGACGGAAAATTCACAAAGGATTTGAGGAAGCACTGCAATGGAGACAGGGTTCGTGGCACCGAAGCATTTGCACGGAAGGGAGCGAAAGCGACCTCCAATTCCTATTACCGTGCTCCATGATTCGGTGACGCGGTTCCTG
>DFKI01000106.1:1920-5972 GCA_002373325.1 Treponema sp. UBA3649 | reverse complement strand
AACGAGATAACCTGATCCGCCTTCCTTTACGTCTGTGACAGTTCCAACGGTATTCTCCGTTGTCGCCTCTTCATACCATACTGAGCACCCTTTCAAGTCCTCAATATACCACTCACCTTCCTGCAACTGGTGGGCATATTTTCGGGGAACTACGATTTGCCACCTGTTATACTGAGCAGCAGCTTCAGGCGTGCTTATTCCCTCTAATTTCATGTACAGTGTACTGCTGGCTTCCTGAGTGTATTCAACCCTAAAAAGTTTCGATTCAGTACCATCTGTCAAAGTTACTTCTTCCATATCCGCAAAATGCGCATACTCGCCGGAAGTGCTCTCCACTTTAAACTCGCCCGTAATCCCATGCGTACCACGGACAATACCAACTACAAATCGCTCTACCATCTACAACGCACTCACCGCTAGTCAAGGATTTCCAGGCTGTAGCGTCTGCCGTCCTTGTTCGCCGTCGCACTCAAAACAGTCCGCAGAGCCTTTGCAATACGACCGTATTTGCCAATAACCTTGCCAATATCACCCTGGGCTACGCTTAACTGCAAGACAGGTCCGCGCTCACCTTCGGTTTCTGTCACAGAGACTGAAGACGGATCATCGACCAATGATTTCGCTATGTATTCAATCAGGTCTTTTTCCATGATTCACTCCCTCTGATTACTTTGATATTGCTTCGCCTTTTACGGTCAGTCCGGATTTGTTGAGAAGTCTTCTCACGATGTCCGTGGGCTGTGCACCAACACTGAGCCAGTACTTAGCGCGCTCTGTGTCCATGATAATCTGCTTGCTTTCCTCCGCAATCGGGTGATACTGACCGATTTCCTCGACTGTCTCACCATCACGGGGCTTGCGTGCATCCTGAATCACAATGCGGTAGTCAGGGCGCTTCTTTGTACCAAACCTCTTAAGTCTGATTTTAACCACTTGATTTGTCCTCCATAGGTCTCTTGCGAACGGGTTCAAGACCTGATATATTTTTGAAATCCGACGGATTCCAGTTCTGCCAATTTAAGCAGATACATGATTATAGAAAAAAAATCAACTTTCGTCAATCTAAAAAGCGGTATTTTCACATGGATTTTGGAGAATTTCCGCATACAGATTATCGGGTCACGCCCGATAATGACACACACACCGATAATGACACACACCCAATGTCATTGCCGTGCTTGACACGGCAATCTCTTTACAGTAGGGATTATCGGGTCACGCCCGATAATGACACACACACGCCCGATAATGACACACACACCGACAATGACACACACCTTATGTCATTGCCGTGCTCGACACGGCAATCTCTTTACGACAGACACACACAGGCCAAGGTCCATAAAAAATCCCCGGACAAAAATCCAGGGAATGCCGGGCACCAGACTTGAACTGGCACGGATGTCACCATCCGAGGGATTTTAAGTCCCTTGTGTCTACCAATTCCACCAGCCCGGCTCGGTTCGTGTATATTACACCATTTGACAAATTTAATCAAGTGGCAAATTACAGGCATTTCGAAGTTCTTTTCAGTCAAATTAAGGAAACACCGATTCCAAATCCTTAAGAGAGCCCACCACTCTCATGCAGATTGATTTCTCCTCTTTCCCGGGAACAATCCGGTCCGGTACCGCAATCACGCTCATTCCGGCATTATGCGCGCTTTTAATTCCGTTGGGACTGTCCTCAATGGCCACACATTCAGAGGGATCTAGCGAAAGGGACTCACATGCCATGCGGTAAATCTCCGGGTCAGGTTTTCCATGAGTCACCATGTCTCCGGTGGTCAGAGTCTTAAAATGCATTATCAGATTGGCGGTCGCGAGTTGTCTTTTTACGGCTTCTCCCTTGGTGGATGAGGCAAGCGCAAGAGTATATTTCGGCTCAAGGTACTCAAGGATTTCCTTCGCGTAAGGTTTCAGCGGGATGCCCTCCTCCTTCTCAACCTGATAGAATAAATCTGAGCTGAGGGACAAAAAATCCTCATAAGGAAAAGAGCTTCCCATCCTCTTTATGACCGTGGACCTCAAATCCTTGGAATTCATGCCCCGGCACAAATCCAGCAAATCAGGAGGCAAGACAAGGCCAAGACGCTCGGCTGCCATTATGCATGTCCTGTCAGAAATCGTCTCGGAATCAAGAAGAACTCCGTCCATGTCAAAAATGACAGCCTTTATCGTCCCCATATTTCCACCAATCAATTACTTCTACTGAAGGATGAACTGAATGCCGCCGCCCACTCTGAGCGAATCCGACGCCCATTTTTTATCGCCGAACATATCCATGTTGTATATGGAGTGCATGTAGTCCACTGTAAGCATGAGACAGACTGATTTGAGGATATAACCCGCCTTAAGTCCGCCTCCGATTCCAAACACTGTCGCACCTGTGTTGAAGTAGTCCGTGAAATTCGAGAACCCGAGCTGAGCGTCTACATGGGGAATAATCACGAAACTGTCAATCAAAAGGGGAACCTGAAGACCCACGCCCATATAAATGGAGTTCTGCTTGATGTCCTCAATCACGGAGCTTTCCTTTGCCTTCATGCGAACTGTCTCACTTGAGAATCCGGCACTGAAAGTAATATAGTCATACATGCTGTAGCTCAACTCCGCGTTGAATCCCATTGCTTTTGTTTCAAAAGGATAGACCATTCCGAGTTTCACGTCAATCAGGAAAGGATCGGCAAGGTCAAATCCCTCGTGTCCCCTGGTCCAGATTGATGTTCCCTTCGCGCGGATTGTGCTGAACTCTAAGAGACGCAATCTTCCCTGCTCCTGGCCCCAAACTGATGTGAGCTCCTTTTTTCCTTTCGGGGTGAGTCCCACGGTCCATTTTTCGTTTTCGGCAGAGGGCTCCGAATAGGTCACGTCAAGAGGTTTTCCGCCTTTCTGGAATTCCTTCCACACAACATAGGCGATGGAATATTTCATTCCGCTTACCGGACTGTACGCATAGAGCTTTATGATTGAGTCGCGCATTGATGAAGATGATGAGCGGACCGCCTGAAGGAAAGCCTCGTCTCCAACCTGTGAAATCATTTCATTTGAGATGAACTTCGCGAGTCCAAGGAAAGTCTCGTCCTCATCTTTAAGAGCCTGCACGAACTGCTTGATTCTCTCATTTATGTCCACGGATTTTTTAGTTCCTGATACGGTCTCTGAGACAAAGGTGGAAATCAGATTGGCTGGAATGGCAAAATTCGTACCGTCGCGGCTTATGGCCTTCCATGTGTTGATTCCCACAACGGAATATGATCCGGGAGCTGACGGGTCCGACACGAGAAGAGGTCCTCCCGAGTTTCCGCTGTCAATGTCGGCTGAGTGCTGGATGAGCGTGGAGATGTCCGAAGAAAGAAGCTCGTCGATTTTTGCACGGTTGTTCGTAACAGTTCCCTTCGAAAACTGCCACACGGGGTTTCCGTTCAACGCGGGGAATCCTGCAGCCCATACCTCATCAGCGTCATTCACTGACTTTGAGCTTATATTGAGTGCCTTTCTGGAGAATCCCTGGGGAACCGCAATCAAGGCGATGTCAACGTCCTCATCCGCAGCAAGAATCTTCAGGTCCTTGTACTCGGAATTTGAGCCGTCCTCGTTCTCGTAGATAAGGTTCACTGTACCGGCATCCTCAACCACATGGGCGTTTGTCACGACGTAGAGCTTTCCGTCACTGGCGCGTACAGTAAAACCGGAGCCAAAGGTTCCTTCGGTGATGTATTCGTCAATCTGCTCGGCGTAGGATTCATAACCGGATTTTCTCATCATGTCCCCGTAGTCTTTGAGGAATGAGACAGTCTTTTCCGGAAGGTTACTGCGAACCACGCATACAAAGTCTCTCATGGACTCGGCAAATGCCAGGTTGAAGGCAAATGCGGCAAAAACAATTGTAAAAAGCTTCTTTAATCTCATGCTTAAAATATACTTACTTCAAGGATTCTTGTCAAGGAGTTTTTAGGAATTAGGAGTGGGAAAAACTATGATTTATTGCGTCGTGTCATTTCCTTTACGCCCCCCTGTCATCGCCCTTACGACGACCTGTCATTGCCTTTA
>DFKI01000106.1:0-1828 GCA_002373325.1 Treponema sp. UBA3649 | reverse complement strand
GCCTTTACGACGACCTGTCATTGCCGGACTTGATCCGGCAATCCCTTTACAATAGAGATTATCGGGTCAAGCCCGATAATGACAGCGTTCTGGATGATGAGAGGAAACTCTCAACTCTCAATTCTCAATTCTCAATTCTCAATTCTCAATTCTCAACTCCACTTCGGGGAGGATGGTTTCTTTGATTCGGGAGAGATTTTTTGATGCGGTCTGCAAGTCGGGGAAAAGTCCCATTCCGGTAAAGGCAAAGGCAGCGTCGCCAATCAGCTCGGCATCCGGGAAAAGAGGGATTTTTGCAGGAATTCCCATCACGTTGCATTTCACTTCCATCCACTCACGGTTTGATGCCTGACCTCCGCTCACCGTAAAGAACCCGGGGATTTTCTCACCTGACTCGCGGGCATGTCTTGCAAGAAGATTAAATGCGTCCCGGGCTTCCATCGCCGTCTGGAGCATAAGATATTTTCCCTGGTCGAGTATGGGCTGGCTTCCGTCGCTCGTAATGGCGGCATGTACCAAATCCTCATAGCTCACGGACATTCCCGCGGATTTTTCCAGGGTCTCCTTGTAGCGTGCGAATCTTGTTCCGGTCTCACCAATCAGGACGCTCGCATTCCAAAGCCCCGGAACCACAGACGGCAAAGTCCTTATCCCTTCCGCCCGGATTGGATTTTCAGTACATAGATTCAGTCCCTCGCTGCTTCCTGCCCTGTCACACAATGCACCCGGAAAAAGAGTCCCTGTTCCGACCAAGGCTGAAATAAAATCCGGAGCGCCGCAATACACGGGAAGTCCCTCGCAAAATCCGTTCCCGGCATGATTCAAGAGATTTTCCGCATCCTTCGTGAGTTTTCCGGCCATATCAGATGAGAATACAAAGGGAGGAAGTTTTTTTATCTCGTCTTCGGTGAAGGATGATTTTACAAGGGACTCACAGCTCCAATAAGCCTCCCTGTACCGCTTCTCGGGAAGAATCGTGCATGGATTTCCCGTAAGCTGATATATCAAAAACTCCGGGCCCGAAAAAACATGGGATGCTGAGGACCAATCCTCCGGGAAGAGATTTCGGAATGCTGCAAGACGCGGGATAAAAAGTGATTTTGTGTCAACAGAGCGAAGAACAGTCTCATCCACCGGATGATTCCATAGAAGGGTCCTTCCGTTCTCAGAGACAATCGTTGGTCCGTTTCCGCTTATGCAGATGGCATCGACAGAATCGACCGTCCCGGAACCGCACGTAATTTCACACTGTATAATAGAAGATTTTTTTTCATCGGACGGAGAATCATCGGGCGTGAAAATGGAATCCAAGGCTGATTTCAGGGCTTCAATCCATTCAAGGGAGGCAAAATCACCGGAAGATTTTTTGAATCCGACTCTTTTTCCTGCCAAAACATGACCGGTCTCGTCAATCACGGCTGTTTTCAATGAGCTTGTCCCTATGTCAGCGCAAAGTACCTTTTTCATCCCAAGTCTCCAATCCGATTTATGTCAACTAGCAAAATGAAATCATGCGATGGGGTCGCAGTTGTTCTGATTCTGCCCCATTGGATCTGCTGCCTGCTCGTCCTTTGTTTCGGATGGGCTGCTTGCCTTAATCATTTTGTCGATTATGGTGCGGTTGTCCAAAAGGTCGCTCAGAGACTGCTCGTGGTGCAATCTGGTGATTACGTTCGCGAAAAGTCCCGAGACATTGGTGCTTATGTACCACTCCTTTTTCAGAAGCTCCTCGTGATAGACAGCGTTGGTTCCGATGATGCGGTAGAAAAGTCCCTTCTGGTACGCCTCGTCAAAAAGCTGAATCGCGTTTCCGGTAAAGAATGGAAGG
>DFKI01000143.1 GCA_002373325.1 Treponema sp. UBA3649 | reverse complement strand
AGAGAAAGTCTTCGGTAATCACGGAACTCTGCCTGCGTCATGGCTTCGTGCTCGATTCTGCAATCACAAAATGCCCTGAATACACCAAAAACGAAGTCCTCAAGGTTGTGGACCAGAACGAAGAAAAAACGATGTTCGTCTGCCTTGACGAAAAAATCAGCGGGGAAACCGCAAAGAAACTGCACCTGGAAGACGGTGAGAAATTCATCTGCCTGGACAGCGCAATCGGCGACCAGCTCAAAGTACAGCTCGCGGACAAGGGAAGGATTGAGACGATATGATGAACGATGAAGTAAAGCCTGTAAAGATTCAGTTTGACCCCAACCAGGACTATCAGAAGGATGCGGTGGATGCGGTTTGCGGCGTTTTTGAAGGACTTTCGAAAAGGGAAAATGTTGATTTTTCTCTGGATGTTGACTGCGTGCCAAACTGCGAGACCAGCACTGTTTTTGAGCCTTACGAGCTTTTGGAAAACGTGAACAATGTGCGAAGTAAATATTTTCCACCGGATAAAGCCCGCCTTTCCCAGCTGGCGGAAAAGAACAGCGGAAACATGATAAAAGGATTTGACTTCCATGAATACGATGAGTTCACAATCAACATGGAAACCGGAACCGGCAAGACATATGTCTATCTCAAAACAATCTACAGGCTACACGAAGAATATGGATTTACAAAATTCATCATCGTTGTTCCCAGTGTTGCAATTTACGAAGGTGTGTTGAATACATTCAGCGCGACAAAAAGACACTTTGAGAATATGTTCAGCGCGGGAACAGTTCCCTACAAAATCATCGAATACGACGGAAATCACCCGGAAATCTGCAAGAACTTTGCTTCATCAACAACGAATTCAATCATGCTGATGACAATCGACTCTTTCAATAAGGAGTCCAACAACATCTACAAATCCACGGACAAACTGCCCGGAAGCGATTTGCTCCCAGTAAACTACATTCAGATGACCCGCTCCATTCTGATTCTGGACGAGTCCCAGAACTACTCAAGCGACACAAGCCGAGCCGCTTTAAGAACTCTTCGTCCCTTGTGCGCCATTCGCTATTCTGCCACCCCGGGAAAAGATTCTCCAAATGAACTCTACCGTTTAAGTTCGTTCGATTCTTTGCAGAAAAACTTGGTAAAGCGAATCGAAATCTATGGAACGGATGAAGTACAGTCCGGTGTCGCTCAGGACGACTACATCAAAGTTGTTAGCGTGAGCAATGTTTCAAAGAAACTCAAATGCGTTCTTGAAGTGCAGGTGATGGTTAATAATGGGTTGAAGCTTGAGCAAAAAGAATTCTCTGTGGGAGAGCCAGGTCAGCTCCAAAAAGCAACAAAAAATTCTGCCTACAAAGAAATCTATATCGAAGACATCCGCTGTGTTCCAAAAGACGGCGACAAGAACAAGGAATGTGTCGTTCTTTCAAACGGACTTCCCTATGCCGTGAACGAGACCTCTTGCGCTTCCCTCACCAAAAAAGAAGTCTTCCGCGAAATGATAAGAAACACACTCGAAGCGCATTTAAAACAGAAGAAGAAGTTGCAGGGCGAAGGCTATGGCGACGTGAAAGTCCTCTCGCTTTTCTTTGTAGACAGGGTTGCAAGCTATGAGGGAGACGACCCGATAATCAAAAATCTCTTTGACGAAGAATTTGACAAAATCAAAGGCCGAGATCCTGACTGGAAAGACTTAAAAGCCGAAGAAGTGCGTGCCGCATATTTTGCTTCATACAAGAATTCAAAAACAAAAAAGGAAGAGCTTCTTGAAATCGATGAAAACGAAAAGTTGAAGGAAACGGAAAAGAAAAAGTTGGAAGAGGCGAAAAAGGCTGCCTACAACCTCATCATGAAAAAGAAGGAACAGCTCCTTTCGTTAAAGGAAAAAGTCTGCTTCATCTTTGCCCACTCTGCCTTGCGCGAAGGCTGGGACAATCCCAATGTTTTCCAGATTTGTGCCTTACGCGAAATCACCACAGAAAACAACCGCAGACAGACAATCGGACGTGGCTTGCGTCTTCCAGTGAACCAGAAAGGCGAGCGCATCCACAACCACGATTTGAACGTCCTCACCGTAATCGCAAACGAGAGCTACGAGCGGTATGCGGAAAAACTCCAGACTGAATACGGCGAGGCTGACGGCATCACAAAGAAGCAGATTGGAAACGCCCGCGACAACAAGACTGCAAAGCGCAACGACAAGTTCAAATCTGCTGATTTCAACAATCTCTGGAACGAACTGAGCCAGGAAACGGACTACACAATCAAAATCGACACCGATAAATTGATTACAAAAGCAGTCGAAGAAATCAACAAGCTGAAATTCCAGGAAATCGTTCAAATCGTTACAACTCACGGAAAATTCATCCGTACCAAGTATTCAATCGAAATCAAAGAATTTTATCCGAGCGGAAAGGTAAACTGCCTCTTTTCAAAGCAAGATACCGAAGGCTATAAAGAAGAATACGAGATTCAGCTTTCAGAAGAAATGTCATTGAGTTCAGAAGACTCTGTGCTGAAGCGCATAAAAGTGAGCAAGGTCGATTTGAACACCAGACACCTCGAATACTCCCAAATCAAATTCGACGACAGTGATGAAGTTTACACTGTGGGCGATGTCTGGACGCTCGAAGCCCAAACCGGGTGCAGCAAAAAAGCAAGTGAAAAGGAACTGGAAGACATCGACATTCCAAAGTTCAACCTGTTCCAGCGTGTGGCAGATGCGACAGACTTGACAAGAAAAACCATAATCGAAATCTTCAAAAAATGCGATGAGAAAGTCCAGATGGAATTCATCAAGAACCCGGAAGGATTTTCAAGGCTCTTCATCACAACGCTTAAAGAAGTCCTCACCAACCACATTGTCGAAGAAATTGAATATGAGCCGACAGGCGGCTACATGGACATTCACGACAAGAAAGACGAACTCTTCCCGGAAGAAAAAGAGTTTCCTTCAAAAGAACTTGTTCCGGCAGATGAATCCAGAACCATCTACGATTTTGTTCAGGTCGATTCAAATGTAGAAAGAAACTTTGTAGCTCGCTTGAACACGGCAGGAGAAAATCAAGGTGATGTAATCTTGTACTTTAAGTTCCCGCCAAAATACAAAATCCGTATGCCCAAGATGATTCAAAACTACAACCCGGACTGGGCGATTTTAAGAATGCCGAATCACGAGAAAAAGAAGATCGTCCGCGAAACAAAGGGAACAGAAGATTTGGACAAACTCTGGCACTCAAACGAAAAGCGGAAAATTCTTTGCGCAAGGAAGCACTTCTTGTCGCTCGGTGTTGACTACCGGCCCGTAAATGATACAGATTCAGAGTGGTATCTTACCTGGGATGAGTGGAAGAAGAGGAATCCAACCTTGTTGGATTGAGCCTCACATATTCAAAAGATGTTTAATTAAATTAAGCTGTTTGCGAAAAACAGATTTCCACGCTTTTCAAATCTCTCTCTTGACTAGAATTGGGGATTTTGATATTATACTGTTCTGTGGGTATTTCCGATGGAAAACCTTAAAATTGTTTTTGTCCTGCCTGCGCGGGGCATTGGAGTATGAAAAATGAATATTATTAAGAGCATTCTGCTGGTTGTTTTTGTAATTATCGCCATTTTGCTGGTTCTTTTGGTCCTTGTGCAGAACGAGGAAGGAAACGGAATGGGCAGTGCGTTCGGCGGCGGACAGTCAGCGGCTTTCGGTTCACATTCAGCTAGCGTTTTGACAAAGACTACCGGAGTTCTTGTTGCTCTGTTCTTCATCATCATTTTTGCTTTCTCTTTCCTTAACAGAAGCGTTGGAGATGAGGGTGCGAAGATGAATCAGGCCGCTTCGGAAGTGCAGGGATCCACTCCATCTGGTGCCGCAACAGAGGCAAAGGATTGGTTTGAGGAGGAGGCTCCTGCCGAGACATCTGTTCCCGAGACAGTGATTGATGCCGGGAGTGCAGAGGTAGATTCCACAGAGACTGATTCCGCTGAGTAAGGACTACGGGCATTTTCGGCTTCGGAAGTGCCTTGATTTTTAATTAAGAGGGGTCTTTATGATTCTTGAAAAAGTTTTCTCTCCGGAAACAATCATTATGAATCTTGAGAGTACGGATAAGGACGAGCTCTTTGAGGAAATGGTTGAGGCTCTTGTCTCAGTTCAGCCGGAAATCAGCAGGAGCGAGGCTCTTACTGCCCTCCGTGAGCGTGAAAGCAAGATGAGTACCGGAATCATGCACAACATAGCGGTTCCACATGGTAACTGTGCGTCCGCGAATGATGTGGTGGGTGCAATCGGAATCAGCCGCAAGGGAATTGACTATGATTCTCTGGACAAGGCTCCCGTGTTTCTTGTCTTTTTGATTCTTTGCAATCCGTCCCAGCCAGAGATGCATCTTTCGGTCTTGAAGGAGCTTGCTTCCGTTCTTCAGAATCCCGCTTTCGTAAAGGAAGTGATGGGAAAGGAAAATCCGCAGGAGGTCTATGATCTTCTTTGCGCATACAAGGAAGCTTCCTCAGTTTGATTTTGATGATTTGAAATTTTTCCTAGAGCTGTCTGTCTTTAAGTCTGCTTAAAGAAAGGAGGTACGATGAGTGACGAAATGGACATTATCCAGCATCTTCTGGATATTGAACGGGAGGCTTCCCGGACGCTCATAGACGCCCAGACTGAAGCTGATGCGAAAATCACAGCCGCGAGAACTGAAGCCGAAAAGGAATTCAAGGCTCGTTATGCGGAGATTGTCGCCGGGATAGACCGAAAATCCGATGAGGAAAAGGCAAAAATCAGCATGGAACATGAAAACGAGATGCAGTCCTTCAAGGAAGAGCTTCATAAAACCGTGCAGGACAGGGGAGCGTTCGATGCCCTTCTGGAAAAACTCCTTTACGCTTGAGGGCTGCTGAAATGGCGATGGACAAATCGGCAGCCGATGCTTATGTCTATGCGAAAGCGAGCGGCATACTAGCCAGGTCTTTTGTGGGAAAGAGGGCGAGGGAACTTTTTAACGTTCATTCTCTTCAGGAACTGTGGTCCCTGGTTTTCAAAGGTGATGTTCCTGTCATTCCCGAGGCTCTTTTGGCACGTGAGCTTGAGAAAAGTGCGGAGAGGCGTTTTGTAAGCGAGTATCGGAAGTTGATTGAGAACTACGAGAAACCCGATGATGTCCTAATCTCCCTTCTTCATTTTTATGATTATGACAACATGAAGGAAATCGGTGCGGCGCTTTGTTTCAATGAAAAAGAAATGCCTGAGATTGCCGACACGGGACCTTATGCCCTGGTGGATTACTCCAAGTGGCCGGACATAAGGGAGATGACCAGCGGTGGACCTCTTTCTTGGTACAATTCAGTTCCTGCCATAGAGGAGCAGCAGTCGAATGATTACAGGATGGACTGTCAGTATGTGAATGAGCTGCTTACATCTGCCGGAAAAATCGGAGGGGCACCCGGAAAGGCTGTTCTGGAGCTTTTTACCGAGAAATTCCAGATGGAGAACGTGCTCTGGGCTCTGAGACTGAAGATTTTCTACCGCATGGACAATGACGAGGTGATGGAGCATCTTGCATACGGATCCGGCGCGAAAGAAAAGGACCTGCTTTCATCCGAAGCCCGCAAAATTTTGGACTGGGACCCCGAGGACTGGGAAAAATGGCGCACATGGAAATATTCTGACCTGCTCAATCCCCATGATGAGGGAGCAATTTGGTCTCTTGACACGAGATGGCTTTCCAACTCATACAACGCTCGTTACGTACAGAAGGCGTACAGGCTTTTCCACCAGCATCCATTTACGGTATGTCCGATAATCTGCTGGTACATAATCAAACGACATGAACTTGACAACATACGCACGGCATCCGAATGCCTTAGACTCAGTGCTTCCGTTGAGGACGCTATGGTTGTGGCGGGTGTCCCGGAGGTGAAGAATGGCTAAAACTACAATCATGCGACTTGTGGAGCTTATGGTCTACAAGGAGGATGTCCACCAGGTGCTCAAATATCTGGGCAAGATGGGGCAGTTTCAGTTCCAGCAGAATCTTGGCGGACAGGATGACGGAAATCTGAATCCGGACGCTGAAATCTTCAATAAACTTGAACATGCCAGGGCATCCCTTTCCATTCCGGATTTGAAAGGATATGTGGATGAGCTTGACATCCCTTCCGAAGCCGATGAGACTGATGCCATGAAAATCATTTCGGACGTGGAGGAGCTTCATGCCAGGGAACTTGCCGCATCCGATGAGCTCAAGAAAGTCAACGCAGCTTTGAACGAGGCCATCGCTTTCTCAAACTTGAACGTCTCTTATTCCGAGCTGGAGAATCTTTCATTTTTGACCATGAGAATCGGAAAAATCGACCCGTCATCCTTTGACATGCTCAAGGCGGCTATCGGCTCAAGGGCTACGGTGGTTCAGTTGGGCGAGGACGGAGGCAACATTCTTGTGGCATGTTCGAAAAAAGCCCGTTTTGCAGTGGACACAGAGCTTAAGCATGCGGATTTCGTGGAGATTCAGATTCCGAAAGATTTCAAGGGAATCCCGGAGGATGCTCTTATCACTTTGAAAAAGCAGAGGGAGAGCGTGGCGGCCCAGCTTAGTGAAATTCAGGAGGAAAAGAAGAGCTTTGCTGAGACACACAGGGAAAAAATCCTTCATCTTCTTCAGGTCTATTCGGTCGAGAGTCAGATTTCCGAGGTGCAGGGCAAGCTTGAGTCCACGGAGTTCGTATACAGAATCAGCGGATGGATGCCGGCTCGTCTCACCCACGAGGTAGGACGCGATTTGGACAAGCTTACCGAGGGAAGGACCGGAATCCGCGAGTATCTTCCTGACGAGGTTGCGACCGTCGCTTCCGGTGTGGAGCAGGTTCCCGTTCAGCTCAGGCATGGAAAAATCATCTCGGCTTTTGAAAGGATGATTTTCAGCTACGGATCGCCGCTTTACGGAACTGTCGATCCCACGCCCTTTGTCGCAATCTTCTTTACGCTGCTTTTCGGAATCATGTTCGGGGACGCGGGGCAAGGACTTGTCTTTTTGATTTTGGGAATCCTCATGTGCGCGAAAAAACTCAAGCTTGCGGGATGGGAGAAATTCGGCGTGATTTTTGTCTGCATCGGTATCTCTTCCACCATAATGGGGCTTTTGACCGGAGAGTTCTTTGCCAACGAGGAGATTCTGGCTCCATTCTCAAGATGGGTCACGGGTTTGTTCGGTACTCCGCGAAACCAGATTCTTCCCATGATGCCGACCGGAGGCTCCGAGTCAATCAAGAGGATGTTCATTTTCTTCGGATTTACCGTGGGCGTGGGATTCATAATCAACTCGGTGGGTCTCATAATCAACATCATAAATCAGTTTTCGCTCAAGAGACCGGGCAAGGCCATTTTCGGAAAAACCGGAATTACGGGCGCCGTATTTTTCTGGTACGTCATCGCTTTTGCACTGAGGCTTGCTTTCTTCCACCACAGTCCAGCAATCTACGACTGGATCATAATCGGGGTGACGCTTTTCCTTACTGCATTCGGAGAGCCCTTCGAGCGGCTTGTGGAAGGTGAGAGACCTGTGCTTGAGAACGGTCTTTTCAGCGGAATCATCGGGGGCATAGTCGAGGTCATCGAAGTGATTTCCTCCTATCTTTCCAACACCGTCAGCTTCCTTCGCGTGGGAGCCTTTGCTTTGGCACATGCGGTTTTGGGCTATATAATAGAAAAGATGGTCGGAATCGCTCCTTTGGCGGGTGGAATTGCAATCAGCATAGTCGGAAACGCGATTGTCGTCGTCCTTGAGGGAATGATTGTCGCCATCCAGGTCGTGCGCTTGCAGTACTACGAGTTTTTCAGCAAGTTCTTCAATGAGACCGGGCGTGAGTTCATGCCTTTCTCGTTCAAGTACAAGTCTGTGGACTGAAGTGCCGGGTTCCGGTGCTTTAAAATTGTTCAAATACGGCGCTTGATTTGCGTCGCTTGAAAATATACGGCATTTTAAAGATGTTTCAAGAGTTTTTAGGATGCCTGGATTCTTGGGATATAAGAGGTATTGTTATGAAGGGTTCAAAGAGATTTTTCTTTATGCTGGTTCTGATGTCGATTTTTTCAGTGACTTCCGTTTTTGCCCAGTCAAAGTCGGACGCGGATGAAAAGACTGCCGTGGAAGCTCAGGCGGGTGCAGGACTTGGTTCTTCCGTGAAGTATCTTGCGGCTGCTCTTGCCGTCGGTATCGGATGTCTTGGTGGCGGTATGGCCGTCGGTAAAATTGGTGCCGCAGCTATGGGTGCGATGAGCGAGAACGCTGAGATTTCCGGTAAGGCTCTTCCTTTTGTTGGTCTTGCCGAGGGTATCTGTCTCTGGGGATTTTTGGTCGCACTTTTCATCATCTTGATGTAGGATCCGGATGTGGAATACTTTTTTATCGGCGAGCGGGAGCTGTATCTTGCTTTCAGGCTGGTCGGTGTGGGCGGTGAAGTCGTGAACAACCGAGGGGACGCTCTGGAGGCGTTTAAGCTGATGACGGGTCAGTCCTCAAAGGTTGCGGGTCCCGCTTTAAAAGACAGACCCAAGGTTCTCATTCTGACCGAGGATGTCTCATCCATGCTGGAAAAGGAAGTCCTGGACTGGCAGAAAGGCGGAAAGGCTCCCCTGATTGTGGAAATTCCCGGATTGCAGGGACATCTTCAGGGAAGAAAGACACTGACCGACTCAATCCGTGAGGCTGTGGGCATTCAAGTGTAGACGGCCACTGGTGCAGGTCATTTTTTGGAAGATTTAATATGGAAGAAATACGTTCAACAGACGTTCTGGACAGGGAAATTGTTTCGGATGCCAAAAAAAAGGCTGACAAGATTCTCTCACGCGCGGAGGAAACTTGCAGGGAACTTCTTGGCGGAGTCGGAAAAAGGCTGGAGGAAAGCCGGATTCAGGCACAAAAATCTGCTGATTCCCGTCTGGAGCTTTACAAAAAAAATGAGGGTGCATCCCTTCCGCTTGAAAAGGAACGCTACGAGGTGTCTTTTGTGCACGGGGAAGTCCTTGAGGCAATAAATTCATATTTTGAGAAGGCCGGTGAGGAAAAACGTCTTTCGGTGGTACAGAAGCTGCTTGAAAGGGCTCTTCCGTCTCTTGGAAAAGGTGCCGTCCATGCCACAGTCATTTCTTTTTCCAAGGATCCTGCGGAAAAAATGCTCCGGTCAATTTTGGGTGAAAGACTTGAGACCGTGGAAACATCTCCCGAGGCTCTTTTTGCCGATGACTTTGTGCCGGGACTCCGGTATCACGAGGGAGTGATTCTGAGCGTGGAAAGCGAGCATGGAGAGATTGTGTGCCGCCTCACGTTGGATGAGAAAATCCTTGAGATTCTGGACGAATACAATTTTGAGCTTGCACATGCCCTCTTCGGCGGGAGGATAAGCGAATGATCAGCGGAAAAATCACCCGGATTTCGGGACCCATTGTTTATGCGGAGGGACTTGACGGATGCGGTCTTTACGATGTTGTTGACGTGGGAAAGGCTCGTCTCATCGGTGAAATCATCAGTCAGGAAAAGGGACATGCCACAATTGAGGTCTATGAGGATGACTCCGGGATGCAGGTAGGAGAGGAAGTCGTGAGCAGCGGCCGTCCTCTCTCCTTGAAACTTGGTCCCGGGCTTGTCGGCATGATTTACGACGGAATCCAGCGTCCTCTGAAACAGATGTTCGAGAGCGGGGGAGCTTTTCTTCTTCCGGGGCAGAGAACCGAGCCACTTGACGCAAAAAAAGAGTGGGATTTTACTCCGGCTGAAGGAATTGATTCTGGATGCGAAATCAAACCGGGCATGGTGTTGGGTACCGTTCCCGAGACCGGCTCAATCACGCACAAAATCATGGTGCCGCCATATATTAAAGGAAAGAAACTTGCATCATTCAAGGGAAAGGGAAGCTACACCGTTGACGCGGAGATTGCCGAGACTGATTTGGGTGAGAAAATCCTCATGTCGCAGTATTGGCCGCTTCGTAAGCCACGACCGTTCGCACAGAAACTTGAGGTGACAGAGCCTCTTGTCACAGGTCAGCGCGTAATCGATGTTTTCTTCCCTTTAAGCAAGGGTGGAACTGCCGCAATCCCCGGTGGATTCGGTACAGGAAAAACCATGACCCAGCATGCCATAGCAAAATGGTGCGACGCTGATTTGATTGTATACATCGGTTGCGGTGAGCGCGGAAACGAGATGACCGACGTACTTACCGAATTCCCTGAGCTGATTGACCCACGCACTGGACGCTCGCTCATGGAACGCACAATCCTCATTGCGAACACATCAAACATGCCGGTTGCTGCACGTGAAGTCTCTCTTTATGCAGGAATCACTCTTGCCGAATACTACAGGGACATGGGAATGCACGTGGCGATTATGGCGGACTCAACCTCACGATGGGCCGAGGCTTTGAGGGAACTTTCAGGACGCATGGAGGAGATGCCTGCCGAAGAGGGATTCCCCGCATATCTTCCGACAAGGCTTGCGGAGTTTTATGAAAGGGCTGGCCGCGTGAACTCCCTTTGTGGAAAAGAGGGCTCGGTTTCCGTAATCGGTGCCGTTTCTCCGCCGGGTGGTGACTTTTCGGAGCCTGTTACCCAGCACACAAAGCGATTCATCCGCTGCTTCTGGGCATTGGACAGAGAGCTTGCGAACGCCAGACACTATCCCGCGATCGGATGGATTGACTCATATTCGGAATATGCCGAGGAAGTGAAGGGATGGTGGGACAGACTTGACCCGAGGTGGGCTGAAATCAGATTGAAGGCGCTGGACCTCTTGAAAAAGGAACAGAGATTGCAGCAGATTGTCCGACTGATCGGAGCCGACGCACTTCCGGAAAGCGATCGTCTTATTTTGACCGTGGCCGAGATGATAAAGAACGGATTTTTGCAGCAGAACGCGTTTGACAACATCGACCAGTATTCCGTGCCTGAAAAGCAGATTCAGATTCTCATGCTGATTATGAATTTCTACGAACTCGCGCTCAAGACAATCAAGGCGGGATGTCCCTTGCTCAAAATCATCGAAGTGCCCGTAAGAAATGAGATTGTAAGGGCGAAATCCGTGGTTGCAAATGGCGATGCGGACGCTCTGACGACAATCCACAATCATCTGGAAGAGCAGATGGGTGAGCTGGAGAGGTTGTACAGAACTTCGTCGGAAAATCTATGACCAGAAAGAGAGGTGATTATATATGAAAGGAATTGAATACACCGGTCTTGAGCTGGTAGACGGACCGATTGTGGTGGTCAAGCGTACCCCGGATTCATTTTATGATGAGGTTGTCTATGTCCGCGACAAAAACGGTGAGAAAAAAACAGGACGCATAATCGACATAAATGAGGAAACCGCCGTGGTCCAGATTTTCGGAAGCACGACCGGACTGGATCTTGACGGCACAACGGTTGAGTTCCTTGACCGACCCATGGAGCTTCGTGTGGGACGCGGGCTTCTCGGACGCATTTTCAACGGATTGGGCGAGCCGATTGACGGATATCCTGAAATCATCTCAAGCAAAAAGGTGAACGTGAACGGAAACCCCATAAATCCCTATGCGCGTGTTTATCCGAGGGACTTTATCCAGACCGGGATTTCTTCCATTGACGGAATGAACACTTTGATTCGCGGTCAAAAACTTCCCATTTTCAGCGGCAACGGACTTCCACACAACCGTCTTGCGGCACAGATAATCAGGCAGGCGAAACTCAAGGATTCTGACGAGGAATTCGTAATGGTTTTTGCGGGCATGGGAATCAAGTACGACGTGGCACAGTTCTTCCAGCACACGTTCGAGGAAAGCGGTGTTTTGAGCAAGGTAGTCATGTTCCAGTCTCTTGCCGACGCTCCATCAATCGAAAGAATCATCACTCCGAGGTGCGCCCTTACTGCCGCCGAGTATCTTGCCTTTGAGTGCAACATGCACGTTCTTGTCGTAATGACTGACATGACAAACTACTGCGAGGCATTGCGCGAGATTTCAACCACACGCGGCGAGGTTCCGGGAAGAAAGGGATATCCGGGATATTTGTACTCAAATCTTGCCGAGCTTTATGAGAGGGCGGGAAAAATCCAGGGGTCCACGGGAAGCATCACGCAGATTCCGATTCTGACCATGCCGAACGATGACATAAGCCATCCCATTCCTGACCTGACCGGTTACATCACCGAGGGACAGATTGTTTTGGACCGAGAAATGAGCCAGAAGGGAATGTATCCGCCGGTTTCGGGGCTTCCAAGTTTGAGCCGACTTATGAAGGACGGTATTGGCGAGGGCATGACCAGGGAGGACCACAGCGCGGTTTCATCCCAGCTTTTCGCGTCCTACTCAAAGGTGAAGAGCATACGAAATCTTGCGGCGATCATCGGTGAGGAAGAGCTTTCGGATCTGGACAAAAAGTATTTGAAATTTGGAACCGAGCTTGAGGAGAAGTTTTTCTGCCAGGGTGAGTACGAGGACCGCACGATTGAACAGACCCTTGACTTGGGATGGGAAATCCTTTCCATTCTTCCGCGCGACGAGCTTTACAGAATCAAGGATGAGCTGATTGAAAAATATCTTCCGAAAAAGGAAGAGGCTGTCTTTGAGACTCAGGAGGTCTGATGGCAAACAGGCTGAACATTGCGCCGACAAAATCCAATCTTCTCACCGTAAAGGAACAGCTTGCCGTAAGCACCGAGGGATACGACCTGCTTGAGCAAAAGCGCGAGATTCTTGTCATGGAGCTCATGCATCTTGTGGAAAGGGTGAAATTGCTTGAGGGCAGCATTGACAAGTGCGTGGCGAAGGCTTATCCTGCGTTGAAAAGAATGCTCATGGCAGTTGGCGGGGACCGTGTGGAGCGGATTGCACATGCCGTGAACTATAAATTTGAGCTTACGGAAAAACCTGTCGTAATCGGCGGAATCAATTTCGAGACAATTGACGTGACTCTGCCGAAGAGGGAGCTTTTTTCTTCCTTTCTTGGAACCTTCCCCGACAGCGATGAGGTCATGCAGGATTTTTTCGAGCTTTTGACTTTGCTCACACAGATGGCGAGCATCCGCACAATCGTCTGGAGACTTGCGATGGAAGTTAAAAAGACGCAGAGACGGGTCAATGCACTTGACAAAATGGTGATTCCCCAGTCGAAGGAGACCGTCGCATATATTGAGTCGGTTCTGGAAGAAAGGGAAAGGGACAATGTTTTCGTGCTTAAGTCATTGAAAAACAGACAGGAGGCAAAATGATTAAACCGCTTTTTCAGAGAATACTCGTCGCTTACAACGGATCGAAATCCTCTCTCCATGCCTTCATGTATGCCGTGATGATGGCAAAGTCCTTCAAGTGCAAGGTCAAGGCGGTCTATGTGGTGGACACTGAGACAATCAGGAAACTTACGCTCACGAAATTCCTTATGAAGGAGGAGGGCAGCGTTTTTAAGGATGACCTGAAGAGGGACGGAGACCGTGGACTTGACTACATTGCTCGTCTTGCGAAGGCGAAGGGAATCAAGATTGAGACTGAGATGAGGCACGGTGCTGTCTGGTCGGAGATTGTAAAAGCGGCAGATGAGTACAAGGCTGATTTGCTTTTGATTGGCGGAGGAGATGAAAACACGTCCTCAAAGATGGTAAGCCACGGACTTGCGGGAATGCAGGACAGCGAGATTATCGGATCGTCACATTGCTCTGTCATGGTGGTGAAGCATCCTTACATCGAGCAGCTTTTCAAGATTCTTTAGATTCCAGTGTCTGTATCGCAAGGGAGAAGATGTCCCAAACAAAAAGATGTCATTATCGGGATGGCATTGCTTGTTTGGGATGAGCATTTATTTTATCCTTGCAAGTCTGAATCCGATGCTGTCGGAAAATGAGGATGCGTCAAGGCTTTCCCGAGAGTCAATCCGGCACTGGTTGTCGCTTTCGTAGTAGGAGCCTCCCATGGTGTAGTGCTTTCCGCTTCCGTCATCAGGTCCTTCGTCCGTCCATTCCGAAAGATTTCCAGAAAGGTCGTAGAGTCCGAGTGAGTTTTTGTTTTTTGAGGCGCAGGGCATGGAGCTGAATGAGTTGTAGACCGCGTAGGATTCAAGCATCTCTTCTGATTCCGCACCGGGATAGGGAAAGTCATAGCAGGATTCGGACGGAAATGTGGTGTAGGGCGGCATCCCGGAGGATTTTGCGTACCACGAGAGAAGTCCACCGCGAGAAGCAAACTCGTACTCAGCTTGTGTCGGGAGTCTCCATCCGTTTTTGGTGTAGTCAACGGTGGCATTGTCGCATGTGTAGCCGTCGGTTGAATCTTTCAGCGCGTTTCCCTTGTTGTCAAGATAGACCGGCTCCAGTCCGTCCTTTTCACTCAGCGCGTTGAGCCACACACGAACGTCCCTCAGAGAAACATTTGCGACAGGTTGACCGCTTCCAAAATCCGTCGCTCCTATTTTACCGTCCGAGCCTTCCGTGCCGCATCCACCTCGGAACGCATATCCGTTTTCATTAGCCCAGTCAAAGACTTCCTTCCATAAAGTGAAAGTGGTCTCAGTACGCGCAATCTCGTAGTCGGAAAGCCCTGTCTTGGCTCTTGTCTCCATCTCCAGCGTCCTGATGATCATCTCCTGCTCTGCGAAAAACGGCACTCTGTACGAAAATGGATTGATTGTGCCTCGGGCCGAAAAGACCTGAACCGCAAATGTGTTGTCGTTTGCCTTGTCGGAAAATCCTTCGATTGTCACCGGGATGATTGTGCTTCCTTCCGCAAGGTTGATTTCGGAAAGTTGAGGGACTGAAAAATCCTTTGTCACATGCGGTGTGCCATCGGATCGGTAGGCAAGGGCTGTCATCCCAGAAAGATTCAGTGATTCGGTCTGTGTGAGTTTGTTCCCCTCCATGAGAAAAAGATTTCCGTCTTCAGAAAATGTGTAGCCGGTGTAAAGTGGTTCGGTCTCAAGGCTGATTGCCGTCACCGGAAGAGTCTTTCCTTTGAGGATTTCCGTGAACGACACTTCCGCACAGGATGTGATGAGGAGGGAGAAGATAGAAATTAGGAAAGAGGAAGCGAGTGGTTTGATGGAATAGAGGCGGTAGGATCTGTTCGTCATCCCGAACTTGATTCGGGACCTCAAGCTCTTGATTTTATAAAAAGCATTTCTCATCATTTTCTCCTTAGAGGAAGTCTGCCGCATGGCGATTTTCAATCACTGGGGTGGGGATCGCGTTGTAGCTGATGTCTCCTCCTTTTCTGAATTTAAACAGGATGTCAAAGATTGTAGCTGCGGATTTGCAGTTCTTTACTGTGACGGATGAGCCTTTTGGTCCGTATATTTGTGCATCGATGGCGTCGCTTCCATATTTATTGTTGACGAAATAGCAGTTCTCAAGGAGACACGTTCGGGACTCGTTTGTCCAAAAGTAAGCTTCACCTGTTCCCGTGTTCTCTACGAAAGTGCATCCCTTGACCACTGCGTTGCCCATATTTATTCCAACCCCGGCTCCGGTGCAACGACTGCTGTAACATGCCAGGAATTTGCAGTTTTCTATGGTGGTGGTTCTTGAGCTGTCACCGCCTCCGTTGCTATATATTACTATTGCACCATGGTCGCTGCCGTGCTTGTAGAATGTCATGTTCTTTACGGTGGCTCCCGGGCGGAGGACGAATCCTTTGGGCTGAGAGCCTTCCGAACCGTTGAATCTGCATCCGTCGAATGTGCCTGTCGAATGATTGACTCTTTCCGATGCGAAATATCCGTTGAACTCGCACCCTGTCATGGTTCCGCAGAACTCAGGACCCACGTAAGCGTTTTCTCCCGTGAGGTTGCATGACTTGAACTGTGAGAGTGAACCGCCTTCATGGACAGTTCCGTATATCGTGCATCCTGTCGCTGTCGTTCCGTCGCCGTAGATCGGGCAATGAATCGTACAGTTTGTGAAGGAGGCGAAGCCAGTTCCTGTTGTGTCAATTTTTACGTCCTTAAAATCGATAAAATTAAAATCAGTATTAGTCCAATAAATCGTCGATTGTCCATGCCTAGAATAATATGATCCTATGGTGCAGTTGCTTGCCTTGGTCGTTCCTTTCACGCTGAGAATCTTTTCGATGGAGGTGCTATCGGCGGTAAGTATTCCTCCTTCGCTTATGAAGACACTCTGAGTGATTTCGGAACCGTTTAGCACTACTTCAAATCCATGGACACCAACTGCGAAGTAGTTTTCTTTAGGATGAGAATCTTTTATTATTACTCTTCGTCCTTCTATAAATCCGCTCAATTCACATTTTTGAAGCTCAACACGACCATTACCTTTGATACTTCGTATAGGAATTTGCGATGCAAAAAGAGATCCTTCGTTTATTATAAGACCGGTATAAGTCGAAGTTGGTTTCATGTTGAGCGACCCACTGACTATATTAATACCGCCCCTGCTTTTGATTGTATTTTCATCGTATAAAAGCTTAAAATCAGAAGAACGGTCGTCGACCGTAATATCTATAACACCTCTAGGCGTTAATGTATTGCCACTTATGCAGTCTTCTATCGCACAGTCACTAATTTCAAGATATCCATAGCTTAGGTTTATTCCTCCGGTTATTTTGGTGTCGTCCTTTACGCTGACCAAGGCTTCTTTCTTTATTTCCATTCCTCCCCAGATTTTACATGCCGAAGCAATTACCGAAGTCCCTTCCTTTACAGTAAATTTAGCAAACTCATCTCCATCAAATGTGTAAGTTGCATCTCCCCCTAGTTCAATGCTATATAGTTTTTTCTTGCCTTCGGGAGTCTCAAAATCAGCGGATTCAACTTCATTTCCACTTATGTCGTAGGTGCCGTCAGTTGATATAGCCAGTACGCCATGATGAGCCAAAGAGTTTCCTGTGAAAGTCAATGAAGAGGGTGCCCTTATGTTCACGCAGGTTTCGCCCTCGGTGTTGAGGAAGGTGTTGTTTGTAAGTGAGGCTGACTGGGTGCAGGGTAAATTTAGATATGTTAGGTTTTTGCAGTTTGTGATGGATGCGGATTTAATAGAATTAGGATAGAAGCCACCTCCCTGAGATATATACATCTTTTTTTTAGAATCTCTCTGTGTTCTATAAAAGGTACAGTTGTCCAAGATTGCGGAAGAAATGGATATTCTTCCACCTCCATCCAGAAATTTATCATATCCAATGTCATTATATACCTCAGAATTCCGTATCGTGAGGTTTCCATCGCTTCGGATACTTAATGGACTTATCAGCTTGCAGTCAGTGATGTTAATATCCAGGTTCCTGCCTTCACCTAAGTTACCGTAATAGTAGAGGACGGAGGATGATGCCTCCAGTGTGTGCGGGAAAGAACCATCATATCTGGTAAATGAAACCTCGGAGTCTTCTATCTTGATTTTGACATTTCCTACATTTGTATTACTGGAGCGTTTGTGAAGTCCCTCATAATTAAAATGATTTTCGTCAAGGACATCGGTGTCGTCTTTGTACACACCCACCTTGCAGTTCTTGAAGTCCAGCTCTCCGTCCCCGCCGGCATACAGTATTTCATAGAGATCGCAGTCCTTGAAGCTGCATTTTCCGTTTCCGTCAAAATTCACTTCAAGACCATCTCCACGCCATTTTTCCTCAGGATTGGAGAAGGTCCTGCACTCCTTGAAAACAGCCTCCCCCCCGTTTTTTACGGTAAGCAGCCCGTTGACAACAGAGTTTTCTGCCGTGATATTTGAGGTGCGTAAAGTGTAATAATCATTCCACCCAAAATCTACATCTGAGTTTTCGATGTGGACGCTGTCGGCATTTCCATTGATGTTACAGGCGTTGTAGATGTGTCCCGGGTTCAAATCTTTTATGGCCAAGTCTTCTATATGGTTGTTATAAAGACCGATACACGTCAGTCCGTCAAGAACGAGAGACTTAAGGTCTGCTTTGATTTCAGTTTCAGGTGTTACATAAGCTTGACGAACTCTATTTTTCATGCTCTCTTCGCCTCTTTCTTCTGGTGAGCTTTCAGTGCCTGAAAATCCTCCGCGCATCGCAATCGTGCTTCCAGGCTTGTCATTGTTGAGCCTTAAATAATCATAACGCTTTCCACCATAGCTATTAGGATCTTCAATGTAGTACTCCCTTCCGTCGGTGTCCGCTATCCAAACTTCAAAAGAAGAGCCGTCGGGGAGCATGTCCAGAGCTTCTCCCGCAGCCGTCGCGGTTGTAAAGGCATCCTCCCAGCTGGATCCGTCGCCACGTCCTTGAGCCCGGCAGTCCACGTAGATTATGGAGCCTGTTTCCGTCACGTGGATGGTGTAGTCCTTCCTTACGCTTCTGTCCGCGCTTTCCACAGTGTATACCACGTCATCCGAGAAGTTCCATGAGTCCACGCCGCTTGTCTGGGGCACTCCGTTCACGCTCACCTTTCCCTGTGCCTCGAATGTCGGAATCAGGGCGGTGTTCCAGCTGTCGGTTCCGTAGGGTAGGAATGCACTTCCCTTAAGTCCGCTCTGTGAGATGCTTACTTCCACGTCCTTTGAAAGGGTTGGATTGTCCGCCGCTCGGAAGACCATGGAGTCAAGGCTGCATGCCATGGATGTGTCGTACTTGAACGAGACCTGCACCCTGTATGTCTTTTTTACGCCCGGGTCGTCGCTTGCGGTGACGGTGTAGTTTCTTGCATACCTGAAGTCGCTTCCGCTGTAGCCCGATGACTGTGGGATTCCGTCCGCATCCACGTTTCCTGTTGATGTGAATTCCGCCACAAGCCTTGAAGGTTTTTCCGCCGTCCTGTATACCGCGTTCACAAGAATCGTTTGGTTGCTGTCGTTTATGATTCCAACCGCATCCCCTGCGAGAGATGGATTTAGCAGTGCCGGGAAGGTGAATGTCCTCATCGCTGCCACCGCCGGCTGTACTTCCACAAATTTGATTGTCACGCTGTACACCCTTCTGTACATGCCGTTCCGGGAAACACAGGTGAGGTTCATGTGTCTGGTTCCCAATTCCGAATTGTAGAAACTGTAGCCAGACGAGATTTCATATCCATCGCCGCTGTAGACTGTTCCGGGACTTACCCATGTGGCTTTTAGACTTTTTACGGCAGCCTCATCCCCTGCGTTATACACAACGGAGATTGTGATTGTTCCAACGTCGCCGTCGTCAACAATGGTCGCAAGGGCGGTCGCTTTTATGGCAGGGTTTTTGCTCTTTGGAAAACGGAAGTCGGTTATGCTTCGGATGGTGTCCGGGTCTTCGGTGTAGCTAAGCGAAAGGTTATAGTCCGCTGATTTTGTTCCCTTCCACACCCTTATCTTGCAGTCCTTTTTGATTGCGGTAAAAGGAATCACCGTCTCGGAGGAAACAAGGTCCTGCCATGTTGCCCCGTCGTCCATACTGAACTCTGCCCTGTCCGCGTCCATCGTGAAGCTCGGAACCAGTCGGAAGGATTCGTCCTTTTCCTCGTTGTCCTTCAGATAGTCGTATGGAAAGACAATCTCAACTTCGGCAAAAGTCGTGAATGAAAAATCGGTCTCGGAATCCCGCACAAGATTTTCGTTCGAAAGTTTCGTGAAGACCCATGACGAAAGTTTAGGCATCTCAGAGATTAGGGTAACACATCTGACAGGAACCAGCTTCACCGAGCCGTCCGCCGCCTGTACTATGAACTGCACCGTGTCCGAAAAATCAATGGGCGTGTCAAGCTCTCCCGAAAGACTGATGTTGTTTTTCCTGAGCCATGAAGCAAGGAATCTCTCCGGATCCGACGCAGAACTGTAGCCGCTCAGAAGTGAGATGAAATCCTGGAAATCCACATATTTTAAAAGATAGTCCTGAGTAAAAGGAAGGAAAGTCGCTCCCTGTGAAACCTCAACGTGCGGAATGAGTGCCCTGATGTCCTGTCCCTCGGCCATGGTGAAGGTCACGCCGCTTTCGTCAATCTCGCTCTCGCCCTCCTGTCCTTCCACGGAAAATGCGACAATCTCCTTTTGTCCCTGGTCGGGAAGTGGCTCACCGTTTTCGTCAAGGACTTCCCCATGCTCAACCGTCACCTGATAGATTTTCGTGTTCCCGTCCCCCGCAATCACAGCGACTGGAACGACCGTCCTGAAATCAACCGGCAGACTCAAATCCGGCACATGGAAATCCGGGGTTTTTTGCGCGAAGTTCAACGCCCATGAAGCGAGGTCTCCGCTTGTTCTTGCCTCCTGCATTTGGACTGCGAAATTCAAAAGATTCACGGATGGTGCCGCCGCATGTATGTAGCCTACGGTCAGGGGAATCACCGTGCTTTTTTCAGATGCCGTTATGCTTGGAAAGAGTTTTGAGACATCGCTTCCGGCTTTTACCGTGATTGAAATGTCGCTTTCGTCAATCTCCGTGGATTCCGTTACGTCAAGTCCGTCCATGTCCTTAACGCGGAAAGAGCTTATGTCGTTTTCGGACGTTGGAATCAAATCGTGCAGGAAATTGTTGCAGGATGAAAAAATCAAAGACGCAATGGAAAAAATCAAAAAAGCCTTCGCGCGTGTTCTCATGTAAGCCTCCTACTTTTTACTTGCCGCTAATCTCGGAATAGATTTTCATGGGATAGAATCTGCATGTGAGGTTGAGTCCGGGCAGTGGAACAGGTCCGTCTCTTTCCATGATGCACTCCACGGTTCCGTACAGATGGATTTCAAGCGATCGCTCAAAAAGTGATGTTCCGCATCCGAGCTTCAGTCCCACGAAGAGACCTCCTCCTTTGGTCGTGGTAAGGTTTCCCTCCGCAAGTGCAAGGGCTGTCTCGTAATGCTCCACCGACGCTAAATATCCGCCCGCTCCAAGCTCCACGCAAAGATCCAGAAATGGAATCGGGGAATAAGTGTACCCTCCGTAGAGGACAAGCGGATAGATGTCAAAAGTGCGCACAAGGGGATTCGTTCCAGAGATGAAACTGTAGCCGCCTTCAAAATAGATTGGAAATGAGTGTCTTTTGTTGATGAAAAAAGTCCATCCGGATCCTGCTCTCCATCCTGGTTTTGGTTGAACGTAATCCGAGAGCTCTCCGGGTGCGAACATCTGCTCCACGCTTCCTGTGATGAAAAATCCGTCTGTCACTTTGATTGTATGTTCCTCTGCGAAAATGGACTGCGTGGAAAATACTAATATAAGGAAGAAAATCGCTACAAGAAGGAAATTGTGTTTCCTAAATATACGGGGGGGGGGTATGTTTGTGTTTATGATTAAAACTTGACCTCAACTTTTTGCTCCTTTTTTTTATGATACCGAATCCCTTGGGTTTTTGTCAAGCATTTGTGACAATTTTAAGGATTTTTTTCGCCGGATTGAATTTCAAATTTTTAATAATTTTTTTGCAGTTTTGATTACCGTAGCAGACTTTCGCGGCTATTATATAATAGAGGTAAATCAAAATGAGAAAAAATCAAATCAAAAAGTATCCCGCATGGGAGGAGCTCACCTTTGCCAACAACTTCATGTTCTGCAAAA
>DFKI01000139.1 GCA_002373325.1 Treponema sp. UBA3649 | reverse complement strand
GAATTTATCCGCTGGAAAATTTATGACTCAAAAACAGGTGCCGAGATTCCCAACGGAAAATACATCACTATAAAAAATCCGGAAGAGGCCGTTACATCCTACAGCCTTGAGTCAGTTCCTGAGAACTGCGAGACCGTGCTTACCGTGAGTCCGATGGTTATTCTCCGCGCTCAGATTATTTCATGGTCGCCGCTTGGTTCCGGGATGTTCAAGGATTCTTCCATTCAGGTTCTTTTTGACACCGAAATGAATCCTCTTTCAATCTATTATACAAAAGCAGAAATGGATGCCATGCAGGCTCAGGATGCCACGATAGTGCCTCTTTTTGAAAATGGAAATATTGACAGCGAGGGAAATCAGCTTTATTACGGCTATATTCAGGGCGGCCAAAAATATTTCAAAAACATTATTATTACCAACAAGAAGACAGGGGAGAACATAACGAAATGTTTCAATGCTCCGGTATTTGAAAACGCCAGTACCCTGACTATTCCCACAAATAACGATGAGTATCTTGATGATTATACGCAGGTCATTGTCACCATTGGCGACGCAATGTACTTTACCTCTCATGGAAAAAATATAGCGATGGGTGGCATCAAAAAATGGCTCTACCAGGTGAGCAACACTACTGACAATCTGCCGCTCGCACTGGAAAAAACTTCTGGAACTGTCAATTTCTCCATGGAGCTGAATGACAGTAAAGTGAAGAATCCTGCCAAACTTGCGAACTTTTCAATCAACCAGACTACGGGAACCGGAATCAGCAATCTTGAAGGCTTTTATGTGAATAATAGTTTTGCCAACGCCGCGCTTAACCTCCGCTTTAAGGTTTTGGAATCAGGAATGGGGTCGGGGCCAAAGGATTTCTTTACCATATATTACAGGAAGGCGTATGATGCGGATTATAAATCCACGGGGGCAAGTTTTACAACACAGACAGTGGACTATAATAGTGTTACATCGGAAGAGGCTTTCTTTGAAGGAAGCGTTGTTTTGAAGAATTTGAAAACCATTAATGATGGTGTCTACGAAATGTATTTTGCCTTTGACGACAAGAGCGGCAACAGGCTCTATTATCCTTCCAACACAAGTTCCGCCACAAGTAAATACTACTTTGTAAAAGACAGGAATACACCGACCATCAGCAATTTGAAAATCAGCAGCAACAACAGCACCGATTATAATCTCAGCTGGGATTGTCCTTTGGACATTAAAACAAGTGCCGTGTCAATAAAGAAAAATGGAGGAACGGCCACAACCCAGAATACATCTCGCGGAGCACATACGGTTTCAGGCATAGAAAAGAATATCAAGTATGATATAGAGCTTAGCTTGACGGATTATGCTGGCAACACACAAACTGCTACAGTCCCTAAATTCCTGACTGGACTTGAGATTAGTGGAACGCAATCCTTTGGAGAAGTCGGTGTTTTCTTTACCGGGGATACTGTAGACAAGTATGGGCTTTCGGTAAAAAAATATTATTCTGACAAATCCTCTGTAGATATATCATCAAGCTATACAATACCTAATAAAGATGATTACACTACTAAGTCAACGACTGTTTCTGGTTCATGTACGGAAGGAAACATAAGTAAAAGCATAAGCAAAACATATTCCTACTACACTGTAAAAGCCGATGCCCTCACTCCAAGCCCTGTGCGTATTGACTATAGTGGAGCTGTGTCCGGAATCTTCTACAAATTTGGTGATTATCCGCAGACACTTTCCAAAATTTCAAACTATACTTCAAGTGCGGTCTACAAAGGATGGTACATTGGAAAAGACGGTTACTTCTATGAACGCAGCGCGGAAAAAGCACATGATTCACAATACTGTTACGCAGGAACTACTACAAAAGTTGGAACCGGGGGAACAAGTTCCAAATACTTCAAGGTGGAACCTGTTGTCTGGAGAAAGTTGACCAGTAACTATGCGGGTACGGGAAATGCCCTTTTGTTTGCGGAAAAAATTCTTGTGGCCATAGACTACCTGGAACGCTGGCCAAGCCAAGGGGTACGAACGGTAAATGGCGAATCGAATGTGTATACGTCAAATTATAAATATTCGAGTCTAAGGGCGTTTTTTAACAATCTTTATTTTGTGGACACTTCCGGTCATGGTGGTTCTACTAATGACTGGGGAAGCAATGGATTTCTGAAAAAAGCTTTTACTACTACTGCGCAAGGAAAGATAGCGACTACTACGGTGGACAATTCTGCTGCGTCAACAATGCTTTATGGTAATCCGAAAAGTTACAATAATGGAAAAAATCCTTATGCCGTTTGTGGTCCCACATCGGACAAGATATTTGCCCTGAGCTGGTGTGAAATGTCAAATCCAGATTATGGATTCCAGAATAATCAAAGCGCTGATAATGCACGTGTAAGGTGGCCAACAGACTATGCTCTGGCAAAAGGCGCGTACAAAAAGAAGCCTGCGGAACAGTCAGGCGGCTACTATTGGACTCGTTCTCCGGATGAAGATGAGGGAAAGAGCATACGTGATGTTGACTGGGATGGTCACGATAATTCTGAGCGAATAATAAAATTCTCAGAAAGCACTGATGCTGGTGCAGTTCCTGCCCTTACAATCAGCAATTCTTATTTGCCGTAGGGGCAGGATGTGGAATCTTAAATCAGTTTCTTGCTCTCTTCCAAAACGTTGATCACTTTGTCGCACCATGCGTCGAATTCTGGATCTTCCTTTTGGCACTCGGGGTGGGAGAGAACGTAGTCCAGCGCAATCCTTACGCCCTGATTAAAGGGAACCGTCGTCCCCATCTGTGGAACAAGCCGCTTTAGTTTTGAATTGTCGAAAACTACGGAAACCGACTTGTCTCCGGTCAGGCTTCCCTCAAAATCAAATCCGTATTTGTCTCCCGCCGCGCTCAAAAAATCAGAGGACACGTGGTATGCCTTAAGCTCAACCCCCAGGGCATCCGCGATGGTCTTGTAAATCTGATTCCATGAAAGAACCTCATCGCCCGTAATCTGGAAGGCCTCCCCTATCGCATGCTGATTCTGCATAAGGCCGATGTAGCCGGTTGCAAAATCTTTGTTAAAGGTCACGTGCCAAAGCGAGGTTCCGTCTCCCTGAATCAAAACAGGTTTTCCTTCCATCATTCTTTTTATCACCTGATAGAATCCGTTTTTGCCGTGGACTCCAAGGGGAACGTTTCGCTCATCGTAGGTGTGGCTGGGGCGGACAATCGTTACGGGAAATCCTTCCTCACGGTATTTTTTCATAAGGAATTCCTCGTAGGCTATTTTGTTGCGGGAGTATTCCCAGTGGGGATTTGAAAGAGTCGTTCCCTCTGTAATCACATAGCTTGCGGCGGGCTTTGCGTAGGCGGATGCGGAGCTGATGAAGATGTACTGCTTGGTCTTTCCCTTAAAGAGCCTGTAGTCCCTCTCAACCTGCTCAGAAACAAATCCGATGAACTCGCTCACAACGTCAAAGCTCATGTCCGAAAGCTTTTTCCTTGCGTCGTCCTCATTTGAAATGTCGCATGCAATCTGACGCACATTCGAAGGAACCTCATCCGAGCGGTTTCCCCGGTTCAAAAGCCACACTTCCCAGTCCTCGCGCTTGGAAAGTTCCCTGACTATCGCCATGCTGATTGTGCCCGTTCCACCGATGAACAGTGCCCTTGATTTCGCCATATTATTCCTCCAGATTTCCCGCCGCTTTTTTTACACCATCATCTGATAAATCTTTGTACAATCCTCTTTGCTCAAGGTAACAAAGCCGGAAATTGAACCTGTGCGTCCGTCACCGTTACAGAGAACGTCAACCAGCTTTGGAATGTCCTCTTCCTTTGCTCCAAGCTCAGCGAAATTCCTGGGCATACCGAGCGACACAAGGAAAGACTGGAATGCGTTGATTCCCTCAAGGGCCGTTACCTCAGGATGATCAAAATCCATCTGACAGCCCCACACGCGTGTTGCCACCTTTGCAAAGCGGTTTACGTCATGCTTCATCACATATTTGAAAACAGCAGGCATCGTCACCGCAAGACCCGCACCGTGAGCGCAATCGTAAAGTGCCGAAAGCTCGTGCTCAATGTTGTGGCTGTTCCAGTCCTGGCTTCGACCGACACCGCATGAATTATTGTGAGCCATCATTCCTGCCCACATGATGTTTGCTCTTGCCTCGTAATTGTTGGGATCAGCAATCACCCTGGGTCCCTCGTGCTTCATCGTCAAAAGCAGTGCCTCAATCAACCTGTCGGTTACTTCAACTTCCTTTGAATTCGTAAGGTAACGCTCGTAAAGGTGTGCCATGATGTCGGTGATTCCCGCCGCCGTCTGATGCGGAGGAAGAGTCTGTGTCAACGCCGGATTCAAGATGCTGAACTTTGGCCTGATTGCATTTCCGCTCGCACCACGCTTGAACATTCCGTCTTCCTTTGTGATGACTGAATTAGGGCTTCCCTCACTTCCCGCCGCAGCAATGGTAAGGACAGTTCCAATGGGGAGGGCATTTTCAATCGGCTTACCCATGTAAAAGTCCCAGAAGTCTCCGTCATAGACAACGCCTGCCGCAATGGCCTTTGCCGAGTCAATTACGCTTCCACCACCCACGGCAAGGATGAAATCAACCTTTTCCTTTTTGCAGAGATCGATTCCCTCGTAAACTAGCCCGCTCCTCGGATTCGGCTTTACACCTCCAAGGCTCACAAATGGGATGCCTGCTTTTTTAAGGGAGGATTCAACCCTGTCCAAAAGGCCTGAGCTTTTCGCGCTCTTTCCTCCAAAATGAATCAGGACCTTGCTGCCCCCGAATCTCTTTACATAGTCGCCAGCTTGATTTTCCGTCTCTTTTCCGAATGCAAAAAAAGTCGGTGAATAAAAGGTAAAGTTTTCCATCGTCAATTACTCCTTCAATAAAAGGATAAATCAGGATTTAAAAAAAATAAAGAAGAATTTTACTGAAAATTGCCCATTTTTTGCTTTAATGTGATATTATATAAGAATGGAAAAAGAAATCGTAAAATATCCGCGCATACATGGAGTCTCTTATACCCAGGATGAAATTCCGGAGTCCTTCCACCAGCACTGGCACAACGCCGCTGAGTTCCATTTGATTTTAAAGGGAGGAGGAATCTACAAAATCGACGGCAAGACATTCAAGTCCGATGCAGGAGACATACTTTTGATTTGGCCCCGTGAGCTCCATGAGATTGTAAGATGCCCAAAGGAAAGCTCGGTCTTCATCCAGTTCTCGTCATATTTGATTGAAAGCAATTCCGACATCGCAGCCGCCTCCCATTTTTTAAGCGAGTGTCATCTTTTAAAAAAATCCGAAACCCCGGAGCTGAACAAAAAGATTTCCGACTTGATTTACAAAATCCGCGACACGCATGACCAGAACAAGTATTTTGCGGAAACCAGATGCAAGCTTTTGATTTACGAGATTCTCCTTTCCATCGGAGACATGATTTTAAAAGAACGCCGCGAAAGTTTCAGGGACAGCGGATACTCCGACAAATTCCTTGACTACATCCGTTTTGCATGCAGCTACATCACCGAGCACTCGTCCGAAAACATTACACAATCCGAGGTGGCGGAAAAGACAGGCCTCAGCCAGTTCTATTTTTCAAAGCTCTTCAACGAATACACCAAGATGAGTTTCCCCGCCTTTCTTTCAGGGATCCGGGTGCAGAACGCAATCAATCTTTTAGAAAACAAAAATCTTTCGGTAACGGACTGCGCCTTTGAGTCTGGTTTTCAGTCAACGACCACATTCAACAAGATTTTCCACGAGCGAACAGGTTGCACGCCCAGGGAATACAGAAAACTTCATTCGCTCAGTCACAGGCAGGAGTAAAAATGAAAAAGAACAATGTACGAAAAAATAAATTTCTCAAACTCTTTTCTTCTCCGGTAAAAAAAGGATTTTCCGCGGTGGTATTCTTTTTTTCAAACATCATTTTAATCACACTGATTTGCATGACCATTTTTTTTGCGATGACTTTCCGCACAAGATGGACCGTGAACCTAAACATAATTTTTTCCTCCGTCGTCTGCTCATTTCTGACTGTTCTTCTCACTTTGATTTGGACACCGGTTCTCCGTAAAAAAATCCTTGCGGAGGAAACGGAACGGGAGATTGAAATGCGCGAAAAGGATGAGGAAATCGAGCGGCAGAAAAATGAAATCCAAGTGTATCAGGAAAATGAGGCGGACCTCAAGACAAAAATCAGTCTGCTCGAAAATCTTACGTTCAATCAGCACACGTATCAGAATGTGCTCAAGCTCTGTTTTTTAAATGCGGAAAGTGCGTCCACAATCAAGCAGAGGGAAATCCTGAACGAAAAGGACAATCACGGATTGGGTAAGGTCGTGCACGGAGCGACGAAGGAATACGACGAGCTGATTTCCGTAATCAACTACAAGGCTTCTTACCAGCTCGGGATTGACATCAACAAATTGAAAATCACGAAGACGAGCCATGACACAATCATCATTTCGGGGCTGGACTTTGAATTTACCTCCGCTCCCAGATTTGAGTACGACAATTTTTTCACCGAATACCGTCATGTGAAATTGAGCAGGGACGAGCGCATAAAGGAGATTGAGGTTCTTGACGATGATGCTTCACGGGACACAATCATCAAGCGGCAGAGCAAGTACAAAAGTGATTTCGAGGATTCTTATCTTTCGGGAAAAAACACGGATGACGAGACTTCGGAGGCGATGCAGAAAGCGAAGGATTTTATCACCCTGCTTTTAAAACCGATTTACCGTCACGTGCAGTTTGAGGAAAAACTTGTCTCAAAAAATGCCCTTCCTTTTTTGGATTATCTTCGGCAGGAGATTGACGAGTATAAAAATCGGCTTTCGGTGAGCGAGCGAAAAAAGATTTCGGACAAAAGCGCCGGGGAGAATCTCTGATGGAAGAAAAATTTTACAAGGACGGATTGAAGTTTTCATGCAGGCAGTGCTCCTTTTGCTGCACAGGATTTCCGGGAGTGGTTTTACTTTCCGAAGAAGATTTGAAAAGACTTTCGGATTGGGCAGGGCTTACCACGGAACAATTCACGCTTGCTTTTTGCCGGTGGATAAAAGACGACGATGGCAAGGAGTATCTTTCGCTCAGGGAAAAGCAAAACTACGAGTGCATTTTTTGGAAAAATGGATGTGAGGCTTATGAGGCGAGACCCAATCAGTGCAGGACATATCCTTTTTGGACAAATGTTTTGGAAAGCAAAGAAGCATGGGAAGCTGAGTGCAAGGACTGTCCTGGAATGAATCAGGGGGAGCTTCATTCGGCGGAGGAAATTGAAAGCGAGCTTTTGAAATATATGTCCCGTGTCCCTGTCACAAAATGTGATTGAATACTTTTGGAAGAATGGGAGTTGACAATGGGTAAATTTTTTGTGTGGATTTGAGATATCTGGAGGTATTTCTGTTTATAAATAAAAATATAAAATCTGCATTTAGGTCTATAAATTTTTTATAAAATTTTATATATTAAGAATATGGACAGAGGACTAAAATTCATAGATTTATTTGCTGGGATAGGTGGTTTTCATATTGCCCTTTCTTCTCTTGGCGGGAAAGCCGTGTTTGCGAGTGAATGGGATAAAGATGCGGCAACCGTTTATGAAAATAATTTCTCTTTAAGACCAGAAGGCGATATTACCAAAATATCGGAGAAATCCATTCCAGACCATGATATACTTTGTGCAGGATTTCCTTGTCAGGCATTTTCAATCAGCGGAAAACAACTTGGTTTTGAGGATAGCCGGGGCACTCTATTTTTTGATGTTGCACGTATCGCAAAAGAAAAGCAACCAAAGGTGATGTTTTTGGAAAATGTAAAAAACCTAGCTCGTCATGATGGAGGAAGAACTCTTACCGTCATAAAAAAAACTCTCGATGAAATTGGATATGATGTTTACGACAAGGTTTTGGATGCTTCAAAATTTGGGGTTCCTCAAAGTAGAAAGCGTATTTACTTTGTTTGTTTCAGAAAGGATTTAAAAGTTAAAGGATTTTCCTTTCCCAGTGAAGAAAAATTGACTAAACATGTAGTGGATATAGTTTTACCTGACTCAGAAACAGAAAAATATGAAATTCATAGAAATGATATTGTCATAAATGAAAAAATAAAGGAATTCTATTCTGACTCTCCAATTAGAATTGGAACTGTAAACAAAGGCGGACAAGGAGAAAGAATTTACAGCCCTTTAGGAACTGCAATTACATTGTCAGCTTATGGTGGTGGAGCCGGAGCAAAAACAGGTTTGTATAGAATTAATGGGAGAATTCGGAAACTAGCACCAAGGGAATGTGCGAGACTGGACAGTTTCCCCGAAAATTTTAAAATTGCAGAGCGAGATACTGTTGCCTACAAGCAATTTGGAAATTCTGTGGTTGTAGATGTTTTACGAAAAATTATGAAAAAAGCTCTTGAGAAAAAGGAGGTTGTCGCATGTCTATGACAGGTTCTGAAATCGCTAAAGGAGGATTTAACAACGAACAAGAAGTTGCTGATAAATTCAATAATTGGAAAGAGGATAAAGACGCTCAGAAATGGCTTGAAATAATGATGTACAATTTGGATGAAGTCACATCTGTTCATGCCGAGAAAATTGGCGATAAAGGCCATAAATCTGATATTAATGTCACAATCAACGTTACTATAAAGAAAAAATCAAATGACACGGAACTTGCTTCCGTAGAAAATATTCAGGTAAAACTTGTCTCGAATGATGCCGGCTTCAATCAAGTCGAGAAGAAAAAAGTTGAGGGCTACTTGGAAATTTGGCATATTGATTCTGAAATCGAAAACCTCCTGAAGCTTTATGATGGAGAACTTCCTCCAAGAACTGGATCTCGTGACTCAAAAAGGATGTTTGTCGATGAGTTTACAAGTGCGGAACAGGAAAAGTTGAAATCATTCTTGCAGAAAAACATGATTATGATTATCAGCGATATAATTCGCGGACGTGGCAGATTTGCAGCAGAATGGACTTTGGTAATAAATAAAAGCGACGGTTACAAATGGCGCTTAATCGCAGTTAATGAGGCTATTTCTATTTATGCAGGTGATTGCCAAGTAAAATTTACAGAGAAAGGCAATATCCATTTGGGAAACATTACCTTGCAGCGAAAAGGAGGAGATAATGGAGCTGATACCGCAAATATGCTGCAATTTAAATCAAATCCAATGATTTTGTTCTAAACATCGAAAATCACATGGCAAGAAACTCAAATCCGACAAACCGTCAAAGTCAGTTTGTCGGATTTTTTTATTTTTCCTCCACAGTGCGGACCAACCTGAAACCGAGCGTCGCTTTTTTTGTGTTTGCGAAATCACTGTTGCGGTAGGAAACTGAGCACACATAATTGAAATCCCTGTAGCTTCCGCCCCTGTTCACGACCGACGCAATGTTTGACTGAGGGCCTGTTGGATTAAAATCAAAACTTTCCTTGTAGTAGTCCTTGCTGTAGCGGTCCCAGCACCATTCCCACACATTTCCGCTCATGTCGAAAATCTCAAGCTCGTTCGGTTTTTTTGCACCGACCTCATGGGTGGTCTTTTTGCTGTTTCCGGAATACCATGCGATTTCGGAAGCGTCGTCCTCTCCACCACCGCTCAAAAATCTTCCGGTTGATTTTTTCCCGCCACGCGCGGCATATTCCCATTCGGCTTCCGTGGGGAGACGATATCCGTTTTTGGTAAAATCGCAGCGGATGTTTCTTCCTTTTCCGGCATAGCATTTTTCAAGTCCCTCGGCTTCACTCAGCTTGTTGCAATACTCGATGGCATCGTACCAGGTGATGTTTTCCACCGGCAGCTTTTCACCCTGATTTTTTGAGGGATTGTCACCCATCACGGCAATCCACTGGGCTTGAGTCACCTCATATTTTCCGATTAAAAAAGAAGAGACCGTAACCTCATGCACGGGTTTTTCATCAAAGTCCCCGGAGATGTTTCCCATTTTGAAAGTGCCGCCCTCAACCATAATCATGTCTCGGATTCCAACCTTGCTTATGTAGCTCGGAGGCGGATCCTCATCCATTTTGTAAAGCTTCACTCCGCTGGTGTTTGCCTCTGTTCTCTTTTCTCCGTCAATCCAAAAAAGTTTTTTTACCTTAATCTCATTTCCCTCGGAGTCCAATTTTTTGATAACGGTCCTGGGCACACGGTGGACGTTCCATTCAAAAGCAGTGTCGCCGCTTTGTTCTCCGAAATCCAGAAGTTCCTTTCCATCGCGACCGATTACGTGGAGTGTCAGGGCATAAAATCTTTCGCCGGGCTCATCGGAAATGGGAAGGATGTCGGGGTAACAGTCCGTCCAGTAATCTTTCCATGCTTTTTTGTAGCCCTCAAGGATGATTGGCTGAATCTCGCTGTATTTTTCGGACAGTTCCATTATAGCCGAGACTTTGTAGCTTCCGGTTCTGGTCGCAACATCAAGGGCTCCTTTCTCAATCTCGCCGACCTTAAAATAGTGGGGGCAGTTTTCCCTCCAGAATTCCTCGTACTCCGCGGCAAGTTCTTTCCATCCGTCGTAGGAATCAAACTCATCAAAGGTTCCGTAGCCCGGTTTTCCAGATTTAATCTCCGCGGCCAAATTCAAAAAAGCGTCGTATGCTGATTTGGATTTTTGAGTCGGCTCCTCAACCATCGCGTCATAATAGGCTCCGAGTGCATGAACCCATTTTTTCTCAGATTCAAAGGTCCGGCCCTCTTCCATAAGTTCCTCATAACGCGCGCTCTGGGCAAAAATTGACACGGCGGAAATCAGCAGCGTGAAAAACACGGATAAAATTCTCTTCATATTGATTCGGCTCCTTGAAAGTAAAAACAACAAACTCAAAGTTACCTCGAAAAGCTGAAGTTTTTCGAGGTTCCACCCACGAAAATTACACACAAAATGTACTACCTTATCCGCCAAATGTCAACAAGTACCCTTCTCCCGGATTTCAGTCCTCCGCTATTCTGTATGTCTCCGGCGCTCCAAGGAAGGATTTTCTGAATTCCTTGTTGGCCTCATGAATCACGATTTTTTCAAGCACGATGTTCGGAGTTACGGGACTCAGCTTCAAAAGATTCAGTCCTGCCTTGCAAGTCGCGTAGACTGTGGCGATTCTGATGTTGTTCGCGATGTCGTTTCCCCATGGCTGCTGGTTGTCTCCCACCGCAAATTTCTCGCTGTCCACAACATCCTTCAGAATCCGCTCGCCGTTTACCTCCGCCACAAACTGCAGTTTGTTGTCCTTGTACGCAGGGTTTGACGGATTGATGTAAAAATCAAATGCCATAAGACCGTCGTTTTTTTCAAGTGATTTTGCATCCGTCGCAAAGGCATATTCCACAAATGGAATATCTTTTGACTCAGGTGCGAAACTTGACGTGATTTCCTTTGCCTTTACCGCGCCCAAAGTCTTTCCGTATCGCCCAAGAATGTCAAATCCTGATGAGCGCACGAAATGAGTCGCTTCCATGCTGATGTGGTCGGTGGTCTGGACGAAGGTTCCCGTAGGATAATTTGTCCCCGGCACATTTGCGTCAATGTGGACGTTCACGAGAATCTTCGCGCCATGTCCGTCATCTCCCTCAATTTTAAGAAGCTCAGTTTTTTTCTCCGCCTCAGAAAGTTTTTTCCTGTCAACCGTAATGCGGATTGTATCAAGACCCGTGTTTCCGTCCGAGCTAAGACCTTCCAAATCTTTTGCAATGGTAAAACTCAGCCAGTCCGAATCAACGCTTGTTTTTAGCACGCATCCCTTTTCATTGCACGCCGCAATTTTTATCCGTGCTTCCGTGCAATCTGGATTTTTGAAATCATCAAGATAAAGGTCCCGCACAGTCCAGTCCTGACCTGTCGTCGTAAAGTCGTTGCCGTCAATCCAGACTGAAACACGGTCCTTTCTTGTGGGCTCAACATAAGCATAAACCGGATAGCTGTTCGCCGCCTCACACCATGCGTTGAATCCGAAGTGCTCCGACCATGCCATGCCGTAGAATCTTCCGCCGCCAACCTTGTCACATTCATCGACAATCGCTTTGTCAAACTTGACACATTCACGGACTTTCTCCGCATACACATTTGCTACAAGTGCATTGTGCTTTGCGTACCACTGGTTTTTTCCGCTGTAAAGCTGCATGAGCTCAACGTTCATTGTTCCCACGACCGGAAGATAAACCTGGCTGAAGAATCCCGCGTCATATTCTGATGGAACCGACTTACGCAATTCTGTTGCGCGCTCAATCAATTCTTTTGCACGCGCGATGATAAAATCAGACTCCCCGAAATTTACCGGATGGAAAGTGTCCGGCTTTAGGGCTTCGGTACGGCACATGCTGGAAATCTTGTTGGATTCAAAAACAATGTCCGAGACTTCCTTTTTCTGCTCGTCGTTAAAATACGGGAACTGGCTTGCAAACCATTTGTCGCTGTATGCCTTGGTGTCGGAATTGTATTTTTCAAAATCGTAGGCGAGGTTCAAAAAATATGAGAGCGGGAATTCGTTCGTCAAAATGTCACCCACGTTCACAATCCAAAGCTCCCGGATTCCAAACTTGTACGCCGCCTCCATCTGCTCGCGTGCCTTGGGAAGATAATTCGTGTTGACCCACTCATAGCTGTACGGCCATCCGTGATAGTCAAAGTGATAGTACATTCCGTAGCCGCCCTTGTGGTCCCTCATTTTTTCCGTGGGAACTGTGCGAAGGTTTCCGTGGTTGTCGTCGCATAGCATCAGGGTAACGCCATCAAGCTCGGGGTCGTCCATCAGTCCCTTCGTGCTTTTGTCTCCGTAGAAATAAGGCTCGACCTCCTTGTAAAGTGCCAGCATCCGGGGAACCTTGTCCAAATCAGGATTCACGTTCTCGCGGATAAGACGGTTTTGTGTTTTAAGCACGTCCCGGAGAAGATTGATGTTGTCAGCCAAAGTTGCGTTCTGCATGATTGCGGTGTCTGCCTCGCCCCTCATTCCCACGGTGATTACGTTCTCGAATTTTCCGTTGCGCTTGAGCCCGTCTTCCCAGAACCTTGTGATTCCCTCCCTGTTTTTCCAGAAATTCCATGCGTCCCCGTAAATTGATTCCGGTCCCCTCACATAGCGGTATTCCTCTCCGTTTCTGCAGCATGGCTCGTGGTGGCTCGCTCCCATAATCACGCCCATCTCATCCGCAAGCTCTGCGTTCAAAAGTCCCGGACCGTCAAGGCTGAACTGTGCCGACCACATTGCAGGCCAAAGATAATTTCCCTTTAACCTGAGCAAAAGCTCAAACACATGCTCATACATCTTTGCGTTAAATCCGCCGAAATTATGGTTTGTAAAATTTCCGTATGCGGGCCACTCGTCGTTTATGAAAAATCCGCGGAAACGGACGGAGGGCTCTTTTGTCACGGTGATTCCTTCCTCAATCTCAACGCGCTCTTTTTTTTCAGGAAGCACGCCTGCCCAATCAACAAGCGGAGAAACGCCCATCAGCTCTGAAAGATGGAAAAGTCCGTAGATTGTACCGCGCTTGTCACTTCCGACAATGATGATTTTATCGCTCTGAACGGCAAAGACATAGCTCTCTCTTTTTCCCTTGATTTTTGAGACCGCATCACAAATACATTCGCACTGGGAAAGTTTTTCGGCAAAATCAGTCCTGCCCAAAGTTGCGAAAACCACGGCGCATACATCGTTTGTCTTCGTTTCGGTTATTTCAGGTCTCTCGCCCACAACCAGAGCCACGTCGTCGCAAACCCTGGACGCAATCCTCATTACTCCGGGAAATTCTCCGTTGCCGCAAACGAATCCTACATTTGATTTTTTTCCGTTACTTTTGATGATGAACATAACCTTTCTCCTATCACACTAGTGTGTAAGCTATGTTCCTATTTTACCATATTTTGATTCAAAATCAAGAGCAAAATCCCTTGTGTATAAGACAAGTGCAAATCAAAATTAGACTTCGAAAATCTCTTTCGAAATGAGGAAGCGCTTTCATTCACGCCAGGAACCAAAGCAAGCGGTCGCTTGCTAAGGAGTTTTGCTTTGCTCGCAAAGTTCGCATTTTTCTTTCGAAAAAACATCAAAACTCCCATCCCTTTAGTCAATATGCATGGTAATAGGTATTGGAGGTCGCTTTCGCTCCCTTCCGTGCAAATGCTTCGATGCCACGAACCCTGTCTCCATTGCAGTGCTTCCTCGATCCCTTGTGAATTTTCCGTCGCAATTTATGGCACTTGCCTTCTACAAATCCTTTAAAAAAGATAAGAGTAGCATCAAGAAAATTAAAATCAGCTGCCTGCGAGAATCTTAATCGCACTTATCTCCCATTCGATGTAATCCTCGTCGCACTTTGAGAGACTGTAGTAGATTCTGACAGTCTCATTTGCGCTTATGTTTCCGCGTCCGTTGATTGTCATAACCTTTGACGAGCTTTGGTCCGGGGACTTCACGTAGATTGCCTTGCCGTATTGTGCCACAGCAGTCACGTCAGAGATATAAAACGCGCCGTTGAATCCCTTGGCAGACGAACTCTCCATGGCTGAGGTCAAATCTACGGTGGAGTACATGGCCGGCAAAAAATTGTCCGAAACAAAATGGAACTCGCTCGGATTGAATCTGTTTGCCTCTTCCCACGCCCTTTTTTCAGCTGCGATTCTCCTTTCCTCCTCAATCTCTGAAAGTGGTCTCAGGCCGGAAATGGACGAAAGGCAGGAAATCTCGTCAATTCTTTCTATATATATGTCATATCTGCGGTCAAGCTCGATTCTTTTGATTTCATCCGGATTTTTCAAAGCGTAATCGGATGCCTCAATCAAAAAGTTGATTCCTTCCTCGGGATTGAAAATGCGGTATGTCGTCTTTGAGCTCTCATCCCCGAGAAGATAGACGTTGCTGACTAAAATTTGTGCCGTTAAGTCAGTTTCCGCGTACAAGGGCAGGGTAATCAAAATCAGTGCCGCCGCAAAAATCATTTTCAGATTCCGGGAATTTTTTCTCATCTGCATTTTGCTCCGTAAAGGGATTTTCAACTATAGGTATTATCGACTGAATATCGGGGGCATTATATAGAGATTTTGGATTTTTTACAAGTACCCGGCTAAAGGGAATCCGCGTGGGGTGAGTTTTTCCTTGATAGAAATCCCGGAGTCTGCTAGAATGAAACGCGGAGGATTGCATGGGACGGACAGAAAAAGGATTCGCCATGATTTTCATTCTCACGCTGATTTTCACTCTCGCTTCCTGCACTGGAAAAACGGACGGCGTGACGTACTCAAATGCAGGCGGGGGAGAGACTTACAGCTTTACCTTTCTTGATGACTCAAGTTTTTTCATGCACTACCACATGGAGCAGAACAAGGGATGGGACTCCCTGCTTTCGGACGAAAATCTCTCAAGCCCGGTCACATTCACGATTGTCTATGATTATGATGTAATCTCCGGCACTTACGAGGGAAGACCTGGAAAAGACGGGGAACTCAGGATGAATGTAAAAAAAAGAATTTCCATTCCGGAAGATTCTCAGATGGGGTCAAAAATCACGAATGCACTTATGGCCGGAAACAGTACCATGAGCGTAACGAACGATGACTATCCGCTAGTTCCTTCATCCGGGGAAGAGGGCATAAACGGCACGGTCAAGGGAAAAATCCTTTCCATAGGAAACCTCAAGTTCAAAAAATCCTCCGCGATTCCACGTTAAGTCAAATCAAACTTAAAGTAAACTTGTTTTTCTGTTGACAAGCAATCCACATTTTTCTAGAATATGCGATTATGAAACTGATTAAGAAATTTTCCGAGGTTCTTAAACCCGCTGCCAAAAGATTTTCCGCCGCCATTTTCATGGGATTTGTCGCCGCTGTTTTTTCCGCGCTCTTCACGAACGTCTATGATTTTTTCTCCACATCCGGCATGGAGTATGATTCCCCTGAATACAAGGCCATCGCTGCAAAAAGGTATGCTTTTGAGTCGGCCTGCAGTTCCGTACTTTTCGCGGCTCTTTTTTCCATGCTCACATGTATTTTTCTCCAGCTCTTGTTTGAGCGATTTGCGCGATTTACGCGATTTACGCTAATCTCCAAAAGAAAAGAAATCGGTGGAAAAATCAAATTCGCATCCGCCCTTCCGCAGATTGTGGGTCTCATTCTTTTTATCCCCGCATATTTCGTTTTGAAGTCCAAGCGCGAGTCTGATTTTGTAATCATGGCATATTTCGGCCTCCTTTTGGTTCTTTTCGTGCTCTCGTTCTTTTTGCTTCTTTTGGAACAGAGGGAGGACGCGTTTCCTTCATGGGTGGTTTCGGGCGTAATAGCGTCGGTGACTTCATTTTGCGTGGGTGCGGGGCTGGTCCTTATCCGCATGGCCCTTTCCCTTTTGCTTCAGGTGAAGTTCTTTTCTGAGACCGAGGGATTCCAGTACATGCTGATTTTAGGACTCTCGTTTTTCGTTGTGTTCGCGTCCGTTTTCCTTGCATGCGCCACAAAAAAGAGGGAGGACATCTCGGTTCCGAAAGTGTTCAAGGCAATCATCCTTTACGCGTTGCTTCCTGTCTACCTGATTCTGCTTTTGATTCTCTATCTCTATCTTTTAAAGAGCCTTGTGACATGGACCATGCCCAGCGGAAAAATCAATCCGCTTGTGTCAGCCGCGACCGCAATCTACCTGCTTTTCTATTTTTCAATCTGCCGCTACAGAAATGAGAGCAAGTTCGCCCGGATTTTCTGCTCCAAGGCCGTTTTGATTCTCTATCCATTGATTGCGCTTCAGTGCCTGGCTTTCGGAATCCGCATCCATCACTACGGCTTTACCACCGCGAGATATGCAAGTCTCTTCTATATAATACTCAGCATAATCTTCTGCATCCTGCCACTTGTCAAATCCGGAAAATATATGTCCCTCACGCTGCCCATTCTTTCGGCTTTCATTTTGATTTGCACGGTCGGACCTTTCAATGCGATTACAATACCGCAAAAGGACCAGATGGCACGGCTTGAGAATGTCTTTAAAAGGCACGGACTTTTTGAGGATGGAAAAATCAACGCTGAAAAAGCGTCGGAAATCATACCGAATGATGAAAAATCCGTCGTGGCAAGTTCGTACAAGGCTCTTGATTTTAATTACATAAAGAATAAGCCCGCGTGGTATACGGAATCCTTCGTGTGGTCGGAGGCATCGAAGCAGTCTGTCTTTAACTTTGAGAAGGCTTTCGGATTTAAGTGCCTGGACAATTATGACGAGATAAAATCTTTTGCAGGCTACAATTTTAAGTACGACTTGGAAAAGAATTTCCTTGACGTGAGCGATTTCTCTTTGGTCAAGAGCTTCGATATTTCGGGCAACTGGCAGGAAGTCGAGGACATAATCATTCCATATTCTTACGGCTCAAAGAAAAAGGACATAACGGATTTTGTCAGGAGCCGGAGCACGGAAAAAGAGGGAAGGTGGGACGAGACAAAGACCGACTATGGTTCCGAGCCAATCAGACTTGAGACTCCCGAGGGCATAGAGCTTTTGATAACCTACATCTATTATTCTGCCGAACGCTCCCCGGAAGGAAATGACACATACCGAAGCTGGACCGTGAAGGGATTCGAGACCCGGAGAAAGCAATAATTTTTCCGCTAAATCCGTCTTTTTTTGAAAAATGTCTAATCGCACTTGATAGATTGGCGGTCTCGTGTTATAATGAACATATATATAGTAGAAAAGTTTTGAGACTGCAAGCTTTCGTAAAGGACGTTTTAAGAGCTCATGTCAAGCACTGGCTTTTAAGATTGCCTCAATTACATAAAATGGAGATTTTACATGAGTGGAATTGAAGACATTGACCCGGAGATCGCCGCTTTGTTGGGTGACTCAGCAAACAATCTTCCTTCTGAAGACGCTTCCCAAGATTCTAATTTAAATGCCGAGGAAACAGATTACGATCTTCCTGCATCCCGCGACACTTCCAAGGACGAGGATATAAGCGCGAGTACCGATGCTCTGGCCGTGGATTTGAGCGTAAGTCAGTTCAAGCCGATTGAGAAATTCTTTGAGGATGAGCCGAATCCGGTTTTTGACGATCCGAAGTACTATAAGACTTGTTTTACCGGCGAGGATGAGAGCGCGCCACGTCTGCACCAGCTGCTTACGAAGTACCTTACCACGCAGGACAGAAATGACCGTTCGGTTTACAGACAGCAGATAATCGCCGCTTACTGGAACTTCCTTCGCTCCCTTGCACCGAAGATGGCAAATCCCAAGACACCTCTTTGCAAGAGACTTGCCATGCGTTACGGAATGGTTTTGCCCACTCTTTTCGCACCCGAGCACAAGGAATTTTTCTCACGCGCAATTCTGGAGAACAACACCGGAGAGCCCATCCTTTACATGGACGAGTGGCTCAAGGAGATTGCGACCGGAAAGCTGAATCCCTCCCTTACCGACGAGCTTCCCGCAAAGAAAAAGGGACCCGGAGCTGACCAGCAGAGAATACAGCAGCTCAAGAGCAAGAATGACGGAAAGATGCAGAGCGCCGAAAGTCTCCTTACTTCAAGGGAAAACGAGCGTGACAGACTTGAGCTCCAGATTCAGGACCGCGTTACGCAGCTTATGGAGCACCCTCCCGTAATCGGACTTCAGGGACACAAGCAGCCATACAATGAGATGCAGAGAAAACTTTTCGCCGAGATGAACCAGATTTTCCATCAGCTCCAGAGAGTTGACAAGGAGCTTTCGGGTTATCTTCGTGAATTGCAGGAAGCACATGAAATCCGCTACAGTCTCGAGGCAAAATCCGCCGACATGCCGGAAGAGACAACCTCCGTCGGTTTGGAGGAAATCCTCAACGAGATGACCACGGTAAGACAGATGGCGAAGATGACTTGTGGACGCCAGGGAAATCAGTTCCCCATTTTGACCAAGGAATTCTTTCACTGCATGGACAAGGAGACCGGTTTCCGCGAGAACGTCCTTCGTGAGCTTGCATGGATTGAGTCAGTGGACCCGGGTTGTTTCTGCCGCATCCACCGCAACATACCGAACCGCATTGTTCCCTACGTGCTTTTGGTTCCGACATACGGAGACTCAGGATTCTGCTGGGAGCCCTTCGACCGATTCAACCGAATCACGAGCCGAGGACGCATCATAATCCCCATGTACCCGAGAAACCTTAAGATTGCGTGTCTTACAGCCGTCGCGGATTTGAGATGGCAGGTCGCCAAGGAAAAGGCATCCTTTGACTGGATGTCCGACGGTCTTACGGGACAGTACTATCAGTTCATTGAGGGAAAGAAGCTCAAGGGAGACGTAAAGCAGTTCTTCATTGACGACTATATCCTTTGGATGACCAAGGAAGCGAACGGAACCCAGAAACTTGAGAAGGAAGTCCGTGCAATCTTCTGGAGATACCTGCCCTTCACTCAGGAGCGCAAGGAGGACCTCAAAAAACGCAGCATGGTCTATCAGGAGCTTTTCCAGAGGGACATCAACCGCAGCATGAGCGACGGATATTGATTTGTAAGGCTCGCCGGATTTTGGTGGGCCACAAAAGGAGATTTCATGGAAGAATTGCAGGAAAAGATTGTTGAGCTTCCCGAAGATGGATACGATATTTCTCGCCCCGGTGTGATTTATCCTGATTTTCAGGATTACAGGTATTTTTCAAATGCTGCCGGACGTGAGACGAACGTAAAGGTTCTGCTTCCTGCAAACTATTCCACGGAAAAAAGGTACCCCGTGCTTTATGCTCTCCACGGTTTTTTTGACAGCGAGAAATGGATGGCGAGACCAGAAGTTTCGTTCAGCGTGATTCTGAGAAATTTACAGCTCGATGGAAAAGCCGAGGAGATGATTGTAGTCCTTCCATACATTTTTTGCAGCAAGACCCTTCCTTCTTGCACCGGCATGGATCTTGAGAACTGTTTTGCCTACGATAATTTCATAAACGATTTGACCGGAGACCTGATTCCGTTCATCGAGGGAAATTTTTCGGTGGAAAAAGACAGGAAGAGAAGGGCAATCACAGGTTTTTCAATGGGCGGTCGCGAGTCGCTTTTTATCGCCTTCACACATCCTGAGCTTTTTGCCTACATTGGAGCCGCTTGTCCTGCTCCAGGGCTCGTTGAGATAAAGGGCTCTCCCATGCATCCGGGACAGATGAAAGAGTGCGATATGAGATTCGGGCCTGATAAACCCGAGATTCTTTTAATCAGCTCTTCAAAAGCGGACGATGTTGTGACGACGGCACCTGACAGCTACCGGGAGATTTTGCGTAAAAACTCGGAGCCTTTTTTGAGCCATCTGCTTGAGTCCACATTCCATGACCACACGAGCGTAAAACCGCATCTTTACAATTTTCTGCGCCTCATTTTCAGGACCGAAAGATGAGGATGCCCCTTCCCGTGCTTCTGATTGCCTTTTTGGGATTCATTTTCCAGGGATTTTTCATCGTCTCATCAAACTTCGGGAATCCGGTTCTGACGGCATGTTTGAAGACGGTCGCGTCAATTATTTTTGTCACCGTGGGATTTTTGGGATGCAGGCGGCTTAAAAAATCTGTGTCTGGGAACGCTGAGACTGAATGTGGAATTTCCGAATCATGCGGGAATCTCATCTGTGCGGGGCTCTTTTTCGGTATGCTCGGGGACATTTTTCTGACTCTGCGCTTTGTTTTGACGGGGATTTCCCAGGTTGTTTTTTTCATTGGAATTTTGTGTTTTTTGAGCGGCCACATTTTTTACCTGATTGCGTCGGTTCCGAAATGTCCGCATAAAATTTTGGCCTTGCTCTCAGCCCTTTTGATTTCACTTGTCATCGTGCTCATCTACGTCCGGATTCTTTCCGTGACCATGCTTTTCAAAATTGCCGGAATCATTTATGTGTGCGTCATCGCTTTTTTGACATCCACGGCTTTTATCAATGCTTTTGTTTCTCCTCGACCACAAAGCCTTGTTTTTGCTTTAGGCTCCCTCTTTTTCAGTGTTTCGGATATCCTTCTGATGCTTACGGCTTTCGGCAGCGTCCAGAATCCCATTTTTTCCGCCATTACGCTCATCCTCTATTATTTCGGTCAAATGCTGATTGCATTTTCAATCAACGTGTCGGTTCCCAGACTTTCCTAGTGGTCCTATGTCATTGCCGGACTTGATCCGGCAATCTCTCCTGCACAAGGGATTC
>DFKI01000173.1 GCA_002373325.1 Treponema sp. UBA3649 | reverse complement strand
CCGGATCAAGTCCGGCAATGACATAGGACCAGTCCGGCAATGACATAAGACCTATCTGGCAAGGACATAAGACCTATCCGGCAAGGAAAAATTCTCGGGAAATTTACAATAAATGTGAAACTCGACATTCGGGCTAATATTCAAGCCTCATCCCCTTTTCATCGATTCCCGAAAAATTGATGATCTGGGATTGGAGTGAATTATTTAAAGCTTGCAAGCGTTTTGTTAACGGTGAAAAATCATACGTCATATCATTAACCTCCTAAATTAAATTTTTTGAAACCTGCCCAATAGGTCAAGTAAGAACGGAGGCTTTTCTCACTCGGACATGAACTGCGCGGGTAAAATCACGCCGGATGAGATTCTGAACACGCGTCCCAGGCTTTCGTAGGTGTTTCCGAAAACATCGGTCACGACATAATAGCCCATGTAGTTTCCGTCCGGAAGATTTCGGAAAGAGATTTTGTTTGAGGATCCGAAAGTGGTGTATCCCATGGGAATCTCCGCGAAGGACTCGATGTCAGTGAAGATGAACTCAAGCATGTCGCCAGTCCTGAGAAGGTTCCGTTTTCTGGGCATGGGGGACCTGAAGCTCATGGAATCGAACGCTCCCGAAAGACTATAGCCTTCCCCGTCCGGATTTTGTGAAAAAAGCAGGTTCGTGCGTCTTCCGTTCAAAAGCACTGGCACGGAAAAATCAAGGGAGTCGAAATTTTCTTCCATATAAATGCAGTTCATTACGTTTGAATCCATGGACATGCAGCTGAGCGAAAGAGCGTCCCCGTAGCGAATGCCAGTCTCGTCAATGGAAGATGCCTCCCGGAATCCCACGTTCAAAATCCTGCCGGAAGAGCTCTCCATAAAAAGAAGTCCGAAATCAACGCTGGAAATCGACTCGGAACCGGATGTCAAAATGAGGAGGGGCTCACCCCAGGCAGTCTCGCTCTCATCAAGACGCACGGGAAAATCACGGCTTCTTACCGGAACGGATTCGGAAAGGGACGGAACCTGATTTTTGGACGGCGGGAAAAATCCGTAGACCCACGGTGGAGCGCGCCAGTAATCGCTTATGGCATCAATGTAGGCAAGGTACGCACCGTTTTCAGAAAATGACGCGTAAGAATCAAGCTCGTCGGAAGATGAGTCCAGCGGATAAAAAAACGAAAGTCCTGTGGCATCCTCCCTCTTTGCTCCATGACGCTCATAGATTACGGCATCATCCAGATTCGAAAGAAGCTCATAGGTACTGTCCGAAAGAGCGAATCCCGCAAGATTGGCAAAATCACCAAGGTCAAGCATGTTGCTCCGGTCAAGTTTTCCGTAAATTCCGAACGCAAGCGAATTACGTGCCGCAAGACTCAGCATTTTCACGCCGACGATTGTGGAAGAAGCGTCCTGCATCTCATCCGACATTTTAACGAAGGACCTGTAGAGAGGACCAATCCTAGTCAAATCCACGACCGAGACCGTGCACTCCTCAAAAAGCGACTCAGATGAAAAATCAAAATATGAATCCGCGATTTTTTTACAGAGGGACTGGACCGCGCACGAACAGTTTTTGCTCAGATAAGAGACCCAGCTCTCATAATCGAATCCAAAGGGAATCATGGTTTCCTCGGAGGCGACCGAATAATGCGCGTAGGGTGATATCGCACGGCAAAGCTCAAGGGACTGAGAGAGACTTGAGTCAAAGGCAGCTATGTCAAAATGCGTTCCACCTTCGGAAAGAGCGTCCTTCAGCTCAAGTACGGAAAGAAAATCATCCTGGTAAATCTCATCGTGCATAAATCCCGAAGAGACGGACGAACCCTCTCCCCAAAAAAGAATCATGTAGCGGTCAGCCGGATAGTTTTCCCTGCCCCACTTTATAAAGGAAGAAAGTGTCTCCGCTTTTCCCATGGAATCCGAAGGAAGCTCTGAAACCAGCTCAAGTCTCCCGTTAGAAAGTCTGTACCGCTGCAATTTTTTCGACGAGATTTTTCCGCCCCTCCACCTTGAGCTCCCGCCTGTCTGGGCTAAAATCCGCACGTTGGGATTCGCGCATGAGGAAGCCATTTTCAAAAGGACACCGCTTCCTTCCCCATAGGAGCTTTCCATTTTTGAGCCGCTCATGTAAACAAGGACGGTCCATTTCGTCGCTGGAGTTCCGTACTCGTAATAGACATGGGAAAGATTTTCAGAATCCTCAGGCGAATAAAAATCACCGTATGAGCCGTACCGCTCTTCAAAGGACCCGCGTGCATTTACACTCTCCGCCCCGTCATCCCCAAAAGCCGGAACACAAATCAAAAAAAAGGAGGCGAAAAAAAGCCTGAGAACAAAAGAGAGTGAATTTCCAGAATAATTCATGGAGGACATTATATCACATTATTGATTTTTTTTCCATCACCTTGAGAAAAGATTTTCCGGACCAGATTTTCTTTCCCGCTTCCGATTTAAAATAAAAAAGACTGATTTCAACGCATGGTCAAAATCAGCCTGAGCGTGGAGATAGCCGGAGTCGAACCGGTGACCCTTTGATTGCGAACCAAATGCTCTACCAACTGAGCTATATCCCCAAACGTGATTTCCATTCTATCACAAGCGAATAAAAAAATCAATGGGTTGTGAAAAAATTTTTTACTTTTATATTACTCGGGATTATATTATAATGGAAGAAAAAATCATGGGGAAGAAAATGGAAGAAGGACTGATTGAAAAAACTCTGAGAGAAAAAATCGGGGACATGAGAAACATATTCGTATTTCCGACGCAGACCGCCGCAACAATGTGGGCAGACTGGGTGATTCAGAACACCGGGACAAAAGCAGTGCCCCTTGAGAGATTCATCGCATGGGATGATTTTAAAAGCACGTCGGTAAGATCAAGCGTGCAGGAAAAAAAATCCGTTCCCGGAGTAATGCGCCTGATGTTCTCCGAAAAGCTCATCAACGAAAATGCGGAGGAGCCATTTCTTTCCTACCTTGTGTCCAGGGATTTCGCAAAAAAAGCCATCTCGTTCGCCCCATGGATTTCGGACGTGCTTTCCTCCCTAGCCATGTGGAAAAAAAGATTCGAGGAAAAAAATCTTTCGCCCGATGCGGAGGACAACGACTACATGGAGATTTACCGCCGCTACAAAAAATTCCTTGATGAGAACGGACTCTTCGACCCTGCATGGGAAACACCGCCGTTCAAAGACGACGGAAACAAATACTGCATTTTCTTTCCGGAAATTCTCATGGACTATCTTGAGTACCACGAGATTCTTGAGTCCTCAGATGACATCGAAATCATACACATTCCTGAAAAAAATGAGAGAAAGCCCATCTGCAATTTTTTCTCAAACTCAAGGATTGAGCTTCGTTACGTGGCTCTGAAAATCCGAGAGCTGCATGATGACGAGAAAATCCCCTGGGACAGAATTTCAGTCAGCGTTCCCGACATGGACAGCTACGGACCCTACCTTGACCGGGAGCTTGAGCTTTACGAAATTCCCCACGTGCAGAAAAACGGAAGACCCTTGAGCTCATCCGGAGCCGGAGTTCTGTTTGAAAGAATCAGGCAATGCGTCATGGAGGATTTTTCCTACTCCAGCATAAAGCGTCTTTTGATGAACCGCGAGCTTCCCTGGCACGACGAGAAACTGAACGAAAGATTCATCGAATTCGGAAGGGAGAACAACTGCATCTGCTCGTTTGAAAACGGGGACAAAAAATTCGACGTGTGGGAGGAATCCTTCAAAAAACCATGCGGCGGAAAAATCGTGGATGAAAAAATCATCAGCATGTACAGGGCCATGAAAAAAATCTTTACGGCCATGGTCAAGGCAAAATCCTTCGCGGAAATCAGGACGCACTACTTCACTCTGAGGGATCATTTTTTTGACATGAAACGCTGCACGGTACAGAGCGACTTGATTTTGAGCCGGTGCGTCACGGAGCTTTGCGTGCTGATTGATTTGGAAAAAGAGTACCCGGAATGCAGGATAAAAAATTACTACAGATTTTTCACAAGGATGCTTGATGACAAAATGTACGTGCCCCAGGAAACGCAGAGAGGAGTCCAGATTCTTCCGTACAGACTGTCGGCAATGGCACCCTTCGACGCGCAGGTGATTGTGGACTCATCCCAAGGCTCGCTCTCCGTAAATTACAAGCTGCTCGGATTTTTGAGCGACAAAAAAAGAGAGTCCCTCGGTTTTTCCGCTGATCCGAACGTGACCCCGCTTTTCATTCAGCTTTATGTTATGAGCTCGGGAAAGAGAATTCTTTTTACATCTGCGGAGAAAGTTTTCGGAAACTACGGACTTACAAACGGCGAGCTTTTTGAGGTGGACCTGCGTAAAGAAAAAAGTCCCGGAATGCCTGATGAAAACCAGATTTATCAGCCGGAAAAAAACATTTTGATTGACGGAAACAAACTTGACGAAAAGGATTTTTATCTGCTTGAAAAAAAATCTCTCCTTGACAGTGAAGCAGTTTTCCCGGATCAAATCACAAGTTTTGAGAGCGGTGGGATAAAATCCTGGAACATCATGCAGGGAAAAAGCTGCGACATGGAAACTAGCGCGGAGGCAAAGGAAAAAATCACCGGGTTGATTGAGGAACGGCTGATGAGAGACGGAAAGGTGACAATCACATATTCGCATCTCAGGGCGTTTTATGAGGACAGCCATCAGTTCTTCAACGACTTCGTGCTGCGGATAGAGGACGCGGAAAATGAGGCGGAGCTTATGGATCCCTTCGCGTGGGGAAATCTCTACCATAAAATCCTTGAGTTCTACTGCAAAAAACTTTCGGAGGAGGACATGCCGCTCGCTCTTGGTGAAAACGGTCTTGACGGACAATACACGCGGATTTTGGACGAGAGCATCGACAAGGGACTTGATGAGTTTGAGTCGAGCATACTTTCGAAAGAGATGCTGAAATCAGGAAAAAAATCGCTCAGGGAAACGATGGTGGGCACGGTGGAATCCTTCTCAAAGCAATACGCGGGCTTCCATATTTACGGCGCGGAAAAAAAATTTGTCTTTGAGCCTGAGAACGAGAATTATTATTTCTACGGAAAAATCGACTGTCTTCTGATTGAGCCTGCCACAGGGGAATGTGTGCTTGTTGATTTTAAGACTTCGGACAATGCCATCCACTCGAAGGAATTTTTTGTGAGCGACGACGTGAAAGTTCCCGATTTCCAAATGCCGGTCTACACATACATTCTGAAAAATCAGGACACGGCGATTGAAGTCGAGAACTGCGCGTTTTTTAATGTGAGGAAGGGAGTGAACAAAGCCGTATTCGGACCCATCGCCGGAGCAAAGGAAGAGATTGATTTTGAGCCCACCACCGAAAGATTTCTAAGCCTTGCAAGATTCTACGCGAAAAAAGTCCTGGAGCATGACATTGATTGCGGGGACGCTTTCGAGCTTTGGAGACGGGAAAATGAGGAGCTTCCACAATCAGAGTAAATAGCTCAAGACGTAACTTTTGAAAACAATTTTTTGGGGGAAACATGTCCAAGGAAATCAAATTTGACGACGCTCAGAAAAAAGCGATTAATATAGAAGAAAATGCAGTCGTAAGCGCGGGTGCGGGCTCGGGAAAAACATCGGTGCTCTCATCAAGATTTGCCCATCTCGTGCTGGATAAAAAAATCAATGTGGAGGATATCCTCACGCTCACGTTCACGAAAAAAGCCACGGTCGAAATGTACGGAAGAATTTATCAGACGCTCAGAGATGCCGATCCGAAAACCGTGGAGAATTTCCACAAGGCGAGCATACAGACCTTGGACAGCTACTGCACGAAGATTGCGAGACTCGGCTCCAATTTTTATGGAATCAGTCCGGGATTCGCAGTTGACGAGGATGCGATTGCGGAATCTGTCAGAGCCATGGCACTTCCCTTCATCTTGAAAAACAGAAACGAGCCCGGAATAAAAAATCTTGTGCGGACAAAATCAATTCAGGACATAGCAAACGAGCTTTTCGTAAATCCCATTCTATACAACTCAAGCATTGCATTTCCCCTTGATTTCAACAAAATGCTTTCCGACCAGATAAAAACCGTCGCGGAAGGATGGAGTGAGTTCGGAAAAAAATTCATTGAGGATTACATCGCGATGCAAAGGGCGCTGGATGATTTTGACGGAAACAGAACCACGAAATTTTTCACGGCACTGAGCGAGACATTCATCGACGACGTTCCGGAATTTCCTGACACGAGCATGGAGGACGGAGAGAATCCCGCGCTTGCAAAAGCACTCACTGACTTTATGTTCTATTTGGACAAAATCTCAAACATCAGGGGTGGGACCGGAAAAGGGATTGAGGAAATCAAGAATATTTTTTACGACCTCAAGTATGAGATCATTCCGAAGCTCAAGAGCCTGATGTCCTTTGTCGTCTCATATCCGCTTGTAAAAAGCATCGTGCCGCTCATGGAAGAGTTCCAGGAGATGACCAACGATTTGAAAAGGGACGAGTCAATCCTCACGTTCAGGGACGTAAGCAATCTCGCGCTCGCCATTTTGACCGAGCATCCCGAAATCAGGTCGGCTGAAAAACAAAAATACCGTGCCATTATGATTGACGAATTTCAGGACAACAATTCAATGCAAAGGGACCTCCTTTTTCTTTTGGCGGAGAAACCTGAGCGCATGGAAAAATCTGTGCCGCAAGTCGATGAGCTGTGTCCTGACAAACTCTTTTTCGTGGGTGATGAAAAACAGAGCATCTACCGTTTCCGTGGAGCCGACGTAAGCGTCTTCCGTTCTCTCTCAAATGATTTTAAGGAAGGCCGCATGGACCTCAGCACAAACTACAGGTCAAACTCCGCGCTCATCGCTTCTTTCAACACAATCTTCGGAGGGGCAAGTTATCCGCCGGATGAAAAAAGAACACATCCGAATCCGTCCGTTTTTTACAAGGGAGAAACAGATCAAAAAAATGTTCCTCCATACGAGGCAATTTACAATGACGCGGAGATTCCAGACTCATCCGCAAAAGAGATTTCAAATCTGACAAAAGCCGGACTGAAAAAATTCTATGAGCCCAGAATACACATCGCGCTTTATGACGAGGGACAGGAGACAAAGGACGGAGATTTGACAAAGGATGAGGCAGAGGCACAGTGGACGGCAAATCAAATTCGAAAGCTGCTTGATGAAAAGAAAGTGAATCCGTCGGACATTGCGGTTCTTTTCAGAAAATACAGTTTGCAGCCGCTTTGGGAAAGGACATTTTTGGAGAGCGGAATTCCATACAGCACGGAGACCGTCACCGGATTTTTCAACAGTTTCGTCGTTTCTGAAATCGTGAGTTTTCTTCGTCTCGTCGCATATCAAAATGAGCGGGTCACTTACGAGCAGGTTCTTTTTTCCAGGTTTGTGTCGCTCAGCAATGAGGAGGCGGACGCAATCCTTGCAATGGAACAGGAGCCGTTCACTGAAAACGCGGAGGAGATTTTATCGGAGGAAAGCGCGGTCCGTTTCAATCACGCGGGAAAAATGTACCGGGAGATTTTAATCGACTCAAAGACAAAGCCCCTTGCCGAAATAGTGACAAAACTTTGGTATGAGTTCGGCTACAGATACGAGACGATGTGGAATCAGAAAGTCAGCATGTACTCCACCCTTTACGACAGGATTTTCGAACTCGCGCGACGTGCCGATGAAGTAACGACGAGCCTCCCGGATTTTGTTGACGGGCTCAGAGTTTTTGAGGACGAGATGGAAAAACTTGAGAACATGGACATCCCGATTGAGCAGACGGATGGCGTTCGAATCATGACCATTTTCAAAAGCAAGGGACTTCAGTTCAAATATGTCTTTATCTGCGGGTGCGGAAAAAAAGGGAAGGCGGAGACAAATACACAAGCCGTGTACATGAGCAGGACACACGGACTTTCGGTCAACATGCAATCCGAAATCGAGATGCTCAGACAATCGGAAAATTATTTCTTCTCGCTTGCAAAAACAGAGGAGGAGAAAATGGAGAGCGCTGAACTCAGGAGGATCGTTTATGTCGCCATCACAAGGGCCATTGAGGAGGTTTTCATCACTGGCTCCTTCAAAAAAGATTTTGATGACGAGACAAAGTTTCTTCCCGGAAGCGACTCAAATCCAAAATCTACCCTTGACGTGCTGACACCCGCAATCGCACATTTTTATGCCGAGGATTACAAGGGTGAAAAACCATTCACGTTCGAGACGATAGAACCCGTTTCGGCTCCGAAAATCAAGGTCAGGACAAACGAAAAAACAGACAGCAACGGAAAAAAATCCTGCTGCAAAAGGATTCTGTCGCTCGCTGAAAAATCAACTCAGATTGAAAAGGAAGAGATTCCGTCCCCCTACACGTTTCCAAGTATGCTCGTAAGTCATGGGGAAGAGAATGACGGCGGCTCAACATCTCTTGATGAAAAAATCCCCTATCCTGAGATTGACGAGATTGTTAGGGATGAGGCAGAAAAACACGGCTCGGAAAATCCCTCTGGTATGGATGAGAAAAAGCACACCTTCTCTTATGACGATTTCGGAACGATTGCCCATGCGTACATTGAGGCTGCGGTAAACAAATCCAACGCGGAGATTCCTGAAAAATATTTTGCCCTGTTGGATGGAAGCGAGAAAAAAATCAGGACGATCCGAAAAATTTGCACGGAGATGAAAAATCGGTTTAAAGAAAGCGAGATCGGGAAATCGGCTCTTTCATCCGAATGGCACAGGGCGGAATACGCGTTCCATTACAAAAAGGGAGAGACAATCATCAGCGGAAAAATGGACCTCGTGTTTATGAGCTCAAACGGTGAGTACGTGATAGTTGATTATAAAACCAACCGGCATGTGAGACCTGAGATTTATTTTGAGCAGCTCGCATCCTACCGAGAGGCTCTTTCGCAAATGACCGGATGCCCGATGGAAAAAATCCGGTGCGTGCTCTACTACTTGCGATGGGGAAAGGAGGTGGAAATTACGGGGAAGTTGAGAGTTGAGAGTTGAGAGTTGAGGAATGAGGACTAACAACTGATAACTAAGGAACCACTGATTAATTCAGAATGATGTCATTATCGGGCTTGACAACAATGTCATTATCGTGTTTGACAACAATGTCATTATCGTGTTTGACCCGATAATCTCTACTGCAAAGGGATTGCCGGGTCAAGCCCGGCAATGACACAGGACCAGTCCGGCAACGACACGATGGTTAGTTCTTCTTCAGATACTCTACCACAAGCTCGCCCATCTTTTTGGTGCCTGCGAGTTTACCGGCTGCCTTTACGGAATCAATGTCCTTACCGGCGATGTCACCCGTGCGCCAACCGTCGTCAAGAACAGCGTTCACTGCCTTTTCAATTGCCTGTGCCTCGGTCTCAAGCTTGAAGCTGTAGCGGAGGAGCATGGCGGCAGAAAGGATTGTGGCAAGAGGATTCGCGATGTCCTTTCCTGCGATGTCGGGAGCTGATCCGTGGATAGGCTCGTAAAGTCCGGGTCCCTTTCCGTCACCGAGAGATGCGGATGCGAGCATACCGATTGAGCCCGTCACCTGGGATGCCTCGTCTGTCAAAATGTCACCGAACATATTGCTTGTCGCGATTACGTCGAACTGTCTCGGCGCGCGGACCATCTGCATGGCGGCATTGTCAATGTAGAGGAAATCCAGCTTCACGTCGGGATAATCCTTGTGAACCGTCTCCGCAACTTTTCTCCACAGGCGGCTTGAGTTCAAAATGTTTGCCTTGTCAACCACGGTCAGATGCTTCTGTCTGTTCTTCGCAAACTCAAATCCCATGCGGACAATTCTCTCAATCTCCGGCCACGTGTATTTCTCGGTGTCCCAAGCGGTCTGTCCATCTTCAGAAGTTCCTCGGTCACCAAAATAAATTCCGCCGGTAAGCTCACGGACAACCAGAATGTCAAGTCCCTCACCCACAATCTCATCCTTCAAAGGACACGCCGCCTTCAACTGCTTCCACATGACAGCAGGACGGAGGTTCGCATAAACCTTCATTCCACCGCGAAGACCCAGCAATGCTTTTTCAGGTCTGATTTCAGGAGCCACGTCATCCCACTTGGGACCACCGACCGCACCGAGCAAAACCGCGTCGCTTTTCAAACAGATGTCCAGCTGATCCTGAGGAAGAGGCTTTCCCCACTTGTCAATGGCGGCACCACCTGCAATCACGTTTGTGTAGTTCCACTTGTGTCCGTACTTTGCACCGATTGCATCCAAAACTTTTACTGCCTCTGCAACCACATCAGGTCCGATTCCATCTCCTGGAATAAGAGCTATGTTCTTTTCCATAATATATACTCCTGTTTTTTCAAAGGGATTTTTCTGCAAAAATGCGATGCCCAATTATAGCACTTTCCGGGGACTTGGTAAAGAGGTTAAATTGAAAGGCGAAAACTGAGATGCAAAACTCGGGATTGCGACAATGCAATTTTTTCACTCCACATCAAATGTAATCCGTACATTGACATCGCCCCGTCATCATGGTATCATTTTTGCGGAATATTAAATGGGAGCCTCTAAAGACTTCTGTTTTTAGAGATTGCCAAATGAAACAAGGGGTTGTTGATTATGAAAAAAATCTTTTTGATTCTGAGCCTGTTCTGCATCCTGATTCTGTGCCCGGGAGCTAAAAAAAATGACGGCATATCAAACCCGAACAACAAGACGAACTTAAAAAATTCAAAGATGAGCATTTCTATTTTTACAATGCAGAAAATGGAGCGTCCGCCTAAAAACAATACCGCATACAAATGGATTGAGAAAAATTTCGGAGTTACGTTTGACTGGGACATCCTCGTAGGCGACAAGGACATCAAAATCGACATCCTAATCAACTCCGGCGACCTTCCCGACATGGTTGAGGTGGACTCAAGTATATTCCAGAATGCGGGATGCCTGCGTGATTTGAAGCCTCTCCTTGAAAAATACGGACCCAATCTGATGAGGCATTACTCAAGTATATGGAAGAAAATGATTGACTGCGACTCCGAAAAAGATGCCGCGGGAAACATTGTGGCAGAGCACATCTACTCGCTTCCGAGCTACAGCGCGGTGGACGGCATCCCATCCGACACATACTACGACGTGAACGCATGGTGGATTCAAAAAGCTGTCCTGAAAGAATTCGGATATCCGAAAATCAAAACCGTTGACCAGTATTTCGACCTGATTGAAAAATACTATCAGCTGCATCCTACTATTGACGGCATGAAGACAATTCCCTTCTCAATCATCACGGCTGACTGGGAAGCATTCAATCTGTGGAATCCGCCTCAGTTTCTGGGAGGAAATCCGAATGAGGGAAACGGACATGTCGTAAGCAAGGGCGGAAAGCTCATCTATGAGGACATCTTCACGGACGCGAACGCAAAGAGATGGTTCAAGCTCGCAAACTCATATTACCAGAGAGGTCTGATTGACCCGGCGTCTTTCACCGACACACGCGAACAGTATTACGGTAAAATTTCTGAGGGACGCGTTCTCGGCATGTTCATGCAGGGATGGGAATTCATGGGTGAAGCGGAAAAAAGTCTATGGCAGCAGGGAAAAGACGAAAGAACCTACGCTCCACTTCCCCTGACATTCGACGAATCAATCACTCCCCATTACCGCGACTATCCGCTCCCGGACCTACAGAGGGGATACGGAATCACCATAAAATGCCCCGAGGACAAAGCAATCAGGATTATTCAGTTCATGGACAAAATGCTTGAGGAAGAAAACCAGAGAATCCTTTACTGGGGATTTGAGGGCAAGGACTACAAGATTGACAAAAACGGCTCTGTGACAGGAATCAAAGGAGCTGCATACAGAACAGACAAGCAACGTGCGAATCAAAGCGATCCTATTTGGATTCATTTCAACCGGGCTCACCTTTGGGCGTATGAGGCTCCCAAGCTGGAGGGAAAGATGCCGAGCGGCTACACACGGAATATGGACGAGCTTCCCTGGGAATACGAAGCAACACAGGCACAGGTCGACCTTGATTTGTGGAAGGCATACGGAGTCTCATCATACACAGAGCTCATGGATCCAAATCCTCCGAAAAACGCGCCCTGGTACCCAATGTGGCAGTGCACACCTTCTTTTGAAACGCACGATCCTGAGGAATATGCCGTGGTCAATGTCCTGACGAGTTTTGAGCAAATCCAGAGAGAGTATCTTCCACGCCTGATTATGGGAATGCCCTACAACTTTGAGAATCTGTGGAATGAATATTGCGCCAGGATGAGTCCACTCACGAGCACATACAACAAATACATGCAGCAAAAGCTCGACCAGCGCGTAAAGATGTTTGGAGGATTCCCGGACAGCGGCGATTGAATCCACTTGAATCAATTCGAAAAAACTCGTATAATCACGGCATGAAAAAGAATTTGATTTTTTTGGCCGCGGTTCCATTTTTTCTGACCACATTTGATTCATGCAAAAAGGAAAAACATGTTTTTGTCGGCACTCCAATTGAATCTTCCATTATGATGGTGAACGACTCAAATCAGCAGTCCGCGAAGGTTGTGGACGACAGCATTGAAGAGAGTGACCTTTCATGGGAGGAGCTTTTGAATCCCTGGGCAGATGAGGGTCCCATTGACAACTCTGAGGCGGAACCCGGAGTTTATGAGAAGACGCAGGAAATCAACATCGAGACCTACAGGCACATACAGAGATTCAGCGCGGAAACTTTTGGCGAGGGACTGAAGCTTACGGAAGAAGAAGGCGGACTTCCCTGGGTGGAATTATTTCAAAAAGATGAGAAGGCCCTCTTCATTGCCGTTGACCAGAAGAAAAGAAACAAAACCTACGACAATCCTGTTATCCTGGGTTCATTCAAGGGAAAGCGCATACAGGGAAACGATGAGAGCCCCGACCTTTTTATGATTGCGGATGCCGAGACAAATGAAATCACTGAGCTTGTGATTATTCCGAAAAATCTTCCCGCACTCAGGGCAAACTCCGAGCTTGGAGCGTTTGAATTCAGCGAGCCGACAAAAATCGGAATGACAAACGGACAGACATTCATTTTCCCCACAGCCGACGAGCAGAAAGCGGCGAACATCGCATTGGTCCGGTACAACACAGAGGAATATCTTGAGCCGGGATCATACAAGACCACCGACGAAAGACTCGCCCAAAGATGCCAGGTCCAGATTATCAGCAGAACGCCGGACACAGTTGAGCACGACGGACGCACATCATATTGGTTTGAGGCAAAGAGGAACGGGAACACATTCTGGCTTCCGGGCTACAATCTTCTTTTGCAGACAGGAACTTTCAACAGGCTCAACGCGTCAAGTGAAATTGTTTATGAGGAGCTTGAGGACGAAAGATGGTTCCGACTCTCCTCAGATTTCCCAGCCGGAGAAAACGGACTTAGGAGCGGAAAGATTGTCTATGCGGAATCAGTCTCAAAGACGAGCATACAAAAGGACGGACGCACGGCAAAAATGTACAGAATCACATTCCCTGCCGAAGCGGAAGTTTTTGGAACCTACATGGATCCGGTCCCGGGAATCAGAGGCTCCTACAGCACTTACCCCGACGGAGAGTCAAGGACCATTTCATATCCCGCGGCAAACGACCCCGAGGTTCACATTTATGAGGCTCCGGACCCCGCTTACACAAAGCTCGGAACAAAATACAACGACGCGACAATGCCGGATGACAGCGACGAATACTCCATTTCCGTAATCGGCTACACGGACATTTACAGTAGCATCGATGAGGTTTACGGAAGATGGTATGCGGTCTCAAGCCCGTACAAGGGATTCATCTTCGTCGAGCAGGGAGACTGAGAGGCATCCACTCAAATTTTCGAAGTGCCCTAATACTTGATTTGAATTTCATCCCCGGCAGAAATTGAGCCGTAGGAATTCACCCCATCAAGGCTGATTATGGAAGCGACGGCATTCTGGTCAGCCTCACCTCCCTTAATCATGTAGGCAGTGTCACCGTCAACGGCAAGTTTTCCGAACGCCACGATTTTTCCATCATGCACGACAGCAACAGGAACCAGCTCACCGGATGTCGCGACTGGAGCATATTTTTTGAACGACGAATTCTCCACGTAAATCTGGACACGCTTGCTGTTTTTTACGTTCACGACAAATCCATGCGTCAAAGATCCGTCCTTCATGCAAAGAGCCTGCAACAGATCCGAGTACTGACGGTTCCTTTCCGAAAGACTCTCGTTCCTTTCCTTTAAATTTCCAATCTCTTTTTCAAGCTCAGCCGTTTCCCTTTCACCTGAATCAGAAGACGGAGACGCTGGCTTAGACTGACTTTCCCCGGTAATTTCCCTTTCAATCAGAAGAAGCTGGTACTTTTCGTCGATTTCCTTTTTCTCTTTAGAAAGCCTCTCATTTTCAGAGGCAAGCCTGTCCTTTTCCTGAAGCGCGTCGTTTTTTTCCTTTGTGACAGTGTTCAAATCAGAGAGGGCCTTGTCCCTTGAAGCGATTATCTCATCCCTGCCGCTTGTCCATGCGTCACGTTCGGAAACAAGAGAATCACGCTCGGAAACAAGAGACGCTTTTTCAGCCGAAAGACTTTGAATCTCCGCATTGAGTTTTCCGGCAGTCTCATCAGCCTGTGCCTTGAACTGATTCAGAGCATCGTTTTCCGCCCTGAGCTCATCCCTGCTTTTCAAAATCTCATCGCGCTCATCGGCAAGGGCATTTTTTTCCTCGGCAAGAGAATCACGCTCGGAAATAACGGAATCCTTTTCCGCAGTCAGTGTCCGCACATTTTCCTCCAGCCCGGATTTTTCGGAAAGAAGCCCGTTCACCTCATCCACGGCAACCTTTGCAAGCTCATTTCCTGCAGAATTCGCAAATCTCTGCATGGATGCCGCCATCTTCGGAATCGCATTTTTCTGGGGAATCCTTCTGAAACGGCTTAAAAGAGTGTCGATGTCGGAATAATACTCACGCTGTTTTTTCAGGGTCTCCTTGAACTTGTCCGAAGCGGAATCGTCAACGGTTGGAAATCCCGTGTAGATTACCGAATAAGCCGCGGACTTCGAGATAAGGTCCCTTGCAGCAGTGTCAGAAGCGAAGGTGGGATCATACTGGTCAATCACATAGTTCACCATCTCCTCCTGCCTCTTCAAATCCGCCTCCTGAATTTCCTCAAGCTCGGTCCTGAGTGAAGAGATTTTTCCCTCATAGTCATCGGTAAGCTGTTTCTTCTCAATCTGATGGAGCTGCTTCTCACTGTCCAACTGCGCCTGCTGCTTTCTTGCCTGCTCAACCTTCACAGTGTCATATTCCGCGAGCTGTCTCTGCAAAAGCTGAATCTGTTTTTCGGACTTCGAAATCTCTGAGTCCAGTTTTTCAGCCTCCGCAATCTGATTTTTGTAGCTCTCCTCGATTTTCGATTTTCTGCCGGATTTTTCCGACGCGCTTATGTTCAAGGAATTCAAAGTCTCCAGAGCCGATTTTCTCTCCGCCTCAGCCCTGTCCAAAATATTCTGCCGCTCAATCTCAAGGTTGTTTTTCCTTGCCGACTCCTCGTCAATCTGAGACTGGGTTTTTCCCACCAAATCCAAAAGGTTCCTCAGGTTCAGGGAATCGAAATGCTGCACTTCCACCGGAATCCTTGAGTTCTGCCTGTTCACGATTGAGACAATGGTTCCACCGAGCAAAATCACCACGACGAAGGACGCAATCATCCAAAGAAGCACGGGAAGAAAATTTTTCCATCGGTTCTGAACCGTCGCATCATAAGCACGCTGCAAATCATAATCAGCCCCGGAAACCTCGGTCGGAAGATTCCTCGACTCCGCCTCAAGAAAATCCTGAATGCTTCCGCTCACATCCCTCCGCCTCGAATCAAGGGAGCGCTCAAACAAATCTATTTCGTTGACATTATCCATATTCCACTCCATCCTGCGGGCGCGTTCTTAAGTCCGATTCTGTCAAGGAAAACCTCGGCCACAGTCATGCCGCATTTTTTCCACTTGCTCCGTGCAGTCTTCCAGTCCCCGGCGTAATAGGCGCTCAGTCCCTCCTCGAAAACCTCGAATTTCTCCTGGGTAAACTCAGCCGCGTAATCAGGATCCTCCTGCATGGTGTCAAGCGGAAAATAGATTTTCTTTCCCACATGCTTTCCCTTCACCTGAACCGTGTCAACCTCGTAGAAACGGTATCTTTCGGCAGCCTCGGGAACCTTCATCACCTCGTCCCTCACGTATGAGCTGACCAAAATCGGAAGCTTGTAGAATCTCGTGAGTCCCTCAATGCGCGATGCGGAGTTCACGTTGTCCCCGATTACAGTGTTCGCCATGTAACGGTTCGACCCGATGTTTCCGTAGAAAACCTCCCCTCCGTCAATTCCCACGCCTATGTCAATCCTCACGGCCTCATAGACCTGACGTGCCTGACTTGTGAACCTGCCCGCCGCCTCAAGCTCCTTTTTTCTCTCGTCCATCTTCTGCCTGAAAAGCTTGGTTTTCAAAGTCATCTTCCACGCGCATGAGACCGCATCCACCGACTTCTGAGGATTCACGTCCTCCTTTTTTCCGCTGATTCCGAAAACACCCAGAACCGCGTCTCCAATCAGAGAGCCGATGAACGCCTTGGATTTGTTCTCCCCCCTGTCCTCGTCCGGCTGAATGATTCCGATGATTGAGTTGTAGTGAATGTTCAGGAGGCGGATAATCTCGTTTCCAAGAATTTCCGTCCGGTTCGTAAAATTCTTTATGTCCGTAAAAAGAATAGTGAGCTGTCTCTGCTCTCCCTTGAGCTCCACGCGCCTGTCGTTGTAAGCCTGGTCCACCACGTTCTTCGACACGAATCTCTGGAAGATGTTTCTGAGGTTCGCCGTGTTCATGTAAAGACTGTTGAAATTCGCCGCAAGATAAGTGATGTCATCGTTGGAAGCCCCGCTTATGTCAATGGGAGCCGTCACCTGCACCGAATCCCCGAGTTTCTCAAGCCGCTGAGTTTTGTGAAGCTCATACACGTCGCTAGTAAAACTCTTTATGCTGCTGAAAAGAAGATTCAGGACCGAAATCCCCACGAACACAAATCCAATCGTCAGAATCAGGATGATGCCGGAAATCTTCAGATAAATCCGGTAAAGCTCGTTCTTTGTGTCGGACCTCAGCTCCGCCCTTATGAGAAAACAGTTCCAGTCCTCATGGAATTTGTACACGCCCATGTACTCCTCTCCTGCAGGTGACTTGAACACAACCGACCCCTCCACCCGCTCAGGATTTCCCTCTGACACAGCCTTGTCGTAAGCCGCGTTCAAACTTGAAAGAGCATCCCCGTCCGAAAAATCATCCCACTCAAGACCGTCCTTTCCCACCATAAAAAGCATGGAGCCGTCCCTCTTGAGCCCGATTGCAACGGAATGTGGCCTTGAGAAATCCCTTTTCGCCGCATCCTTCACGCTGTTCAAGGAGTCAACCTCATTCTGCGAGTACATGCTTATCTGAAACTGATTCGAAGCGTTCGAGTAAAGGTCGGAAAGCTGGTAAACCAAAAGCTCGTTCGTAAGAGAGATTGTCTGCCTTTGAGTAAAGACCAGGGTGATGAAATTCGTGGTCAGACAGGAAATCAATATGAGAAGGACAAAAACCGTCAGAATTTTTATGGATATTGGAACAATAGTCGTTTTTCCGGATTTCTGAAAGCCAAAAAAATTTTTTTCCGCGGATGAGCCCATCCCATTTCCCCCGTTTCACCGTTTTTTATAGATAAGACCATTATATACCGATTGATTAAATTTCGCAACTGTTTTATTAGGAATTAAGGCAACGGTGCCGGACGGAATCACATTCCAAAAATCAGCTCCTTTTTTGAAAAAAAACATCGCTTGTTGAACCCGCTTTCCGCCACTACGCTATCGCTCCGGCCCGCCTGAAGTCGGTCTGCCCAGCGTCAAAGCCGCGGCATGGCTCCAATCGGGCGTAAGTGGGAGCCCCCCTCTTTGAAAGAAATGCAGAAAGTGAATCTTCCACCGTTTTTTTTCACCAACCATCATTCCCTGCTCATTGTCTTTTATTCAAAATAGGTTTATAATGGAAGAAATTTTTCAAGGAACCTTATATTTATGGAAGAAAACAGCAATCAGATAAAAGAAAACAAAAATGCGGAACTAAAACCGGACGCAAAACAGGACGACAAGCCCAAAAAGAAATCATCCCTCGTGAAAAAGGGACTCTCGCTTTCGGTCCTCACCCTTTTCTCAAGGATTCTGGGACTCCTCAGACAGATGACCCAGGCAAAATTCCTTGGAACCACGGCTCTCTCGGACGCATTCGGAGTGGCATTCCAGATTCCAAATCTTTTCCGCCGTCTTTTTGCGGAGAACTCAATCTCGGTGGCGTTCATCCCCACCTTCAAGGGATATCTCGAGGACATAAAGACCCAGGACGGAAAGAAAAAGGCACAGGATTTCGTAAGCGCGACCTTTACCCTCGTCACGTTCGCAACGGTCATCTTCGTCACCGCAGGAATCATACTCACGCCGCTGATTTTGAAAATCTACTATAAAAAAGCCGACCTTGACTCCATGCTTGAGGCCACGGTGCTTACAAGAATCATGTTTCCCTATCTCGTGGTCATTTCCATCGCGGCATTCCTGCAGGGCATCCTTAACGGCATGAAGATTTTCTCTCCCTCGGGATTCACTCCAATCCTTTTCAACGCCATAGTGATCGGCACGACCTACATTCTCGCGCCCCACATGAAAAATCCGGCAAGGGCAATGGCAACGGGCGTAATCATCGGAGGAAGCGTGCAGGCTCTGTTCCAGGTTCCCTTCGTCCTCAAAAACAAATGGTCCTTAAGGCTCACGTCGCTCAAAAAATCATTCTCGAACCCCGGCACAAGGAAAGTCCTTTCCCTGATCGGCCCCACGATTTTGGGCATGGCGGCGTATCAGCTCAACGACATCGTTTCCTCGGCACTCGCGACACGCACCGGGGAAGGAATCTACTCAAGCCTCTCCTACTCCCTGCGTCTTCAGGAACTGATTTTGGGAATCTGCGCTGTGACAATCGGAACCGTGATTCTGCCCGACCTCACCGGCTTCGCAAAAAAAGAGGCGTGGGACAAATTCAACCAGATGCTCATCCAGTCAATCCGTATCATGGCATTCATAGCAATTCCGGTCACGTTCTATTCTCTCTGCATGGACAGGAGCCTCATCGCGCTTCTTTTCCAGACGGGAAGATTCGACGAGCAGTCCATAGAAATGACAGTGCAGGTTTTCCGATGCCACATCGCGGGTCTTTATTTCATCGCGCTGAACCGAATCGTGGCACCCGCATTTTACGCGCAACAGGACACGCTGAGCCCCACCATCGCGGGACTTGTCAATTTCGCGGTAAACATGAGCCTTGCAATCATCCTTGCAAAAATAATGGGTGGACTTGGAATCGCGCTCGCACTGACAGTCGCATCCGGTGCAAATACTGTTCTGCTTTTCGTCTTCCTGAGAAAAAACAAAAACGTCGCGGTAAAAAATCTGGTCGCGGACACATTGCTCTACACTTTCCGCATGATTGTATTTTCCGTCGCCGCATCACTTCCGGTCATGCTGCTCAGGGAAAACATACTCAGGATTTTTGAGGGACACGGCAGGCTCATCTCTCAGGGGTTCCCCATCTTGATTACAGCAATTATCTTCGGCTTCATCGGGATTGTGCTCATGTTCGTGACCCGGGATCCGCTCTTAAAAAATATAAGTGAAAAAATCATGGGAAAAATTAGGAGGAAGACAAAATGATAGACGAAAAAACCGGAGCAGATTTTGACTCCGTAATCAAAAATGCGGATTTGAAATCCATTTATGAGGCAAGGCGGGAAAAAGTCTTCTCGTACATGAGGGAACATTCCATCGGGGCTGCGGTCTTCCATGACAGCGAGGACTCAAGGGACTGCTCAATCCGATATCTCACCGGCCATCCGAGCGACGCAGTTCTTGTCTTGACTTGCGACGGAAAATCGGTGCTCTCACCCTGGGACGAAAATCTTGCGGCGAAAAAGGCACACTCATCCGAGCTGATTCCATACACGTCGTTCAAGCGCGATCCCTTCACTGCGGTAAAAGAAATCCTTTCACAATCCAGGCCTGATTTTTCCACCGTGGTTCTTCCGCCATCCACGACCCACATAGATTTCCAAAAGTACGGGTCTCTGCTCGAAGGATTCAATCTGGAATGCCAGGAGGATTCAGTCCACGGCGAGGTCGTAAATCTGCGCGCCCAAAAAGATGAGTACGAGATTGCCTGCACACGGAAAGCCTGCGCCATCACTTCCGCAATGACAGACATAATAGAAGAAAAAGTTAGAGGCGGTGAGTTCTGCAAGGAAAGCGACGTGGCACTCTTCATTGAAAAGGAGCTCAGGGACAAGGGATGCGAGAGAACCAGCTTTGACACGCTTGCGGCGGGACCTTCAAGAAGCTATGCAATCCACGCTTTTCCGGGATGGACAGGCGGGGACTGGGGAAGCAAGGGACTTTCCATTTTGGACTACGGGGTCTGCTTTGAGGGATACGCGAGCGACTGCACGATTACGATTGCAAGGGGTCCATTGACGAAGGAGCAGGAGGAGATTCTCTTTTTGGTACAGAAAGCAGCAGACGAGTGCCGACCTCTTTATGCACCGGGAAAGAAAATCCGCGATGCAGTGAATAAAGCCGACTCCGTTTTTGCTGAGGCCGGAAAATCCATGCCGCACGGACTGGGACACGGAACTGGTCTTCAGATTCATGAGGCACCTTTCATAAGCACAAGGACTTCGGAGGACAAAGTGTTTCTTCCCGGCAACATAATCACGCTTGAGCCGGGCCTTTACGACGCGGAGACCGGTGGATGCCGCCTTGAGAACGACGTCCTTATTACCGACACCGGAAACTGCATCCTCACGAACTCACGGATTATCAGGATTTAGGTGTTAGGGAAACGCTGATTTATAGCATCGTGTCATTTTCTTTGCGTCATCGTGCCATTGTCTTTGCGTCATCTTGTCATTGCCTTTGCGTCATCGTGTCATTGTCTTTGCGTCATCTTGTCATTGCCGGGCTTGACCCGGCAATCCATGCTGATAGAGATTATCGGGTCGAGCCCGATAATGACACATCCGTCGAGCCCGATAATGACAACAGGCCAAGTCCGATGATGGCAACAGGACGAGTTCGATGATGACATCATTCAGAATTAATCAGCGGTTCCTTAGGGATCAGTCCTTATGGCACAAATCCTTCCACTGGCAGTCGCCGCAGATTTTGTCGAAAAGACCTGCTTCCATGATTTTTTCATCGACCAGGGACTGCCATTTTTTCCAGCTGACTGTCATTCCTTCCGAAAGGGAACAGGCCGAAAGCGATTTTGAGTCATAATCAAGGACCTTGTCCTGGCTGGTGCACAAACCATCCGCGAGATTGGGACAGTGGGCGCACAAATCATCAGGGCCCGAGACAATACGGACATCGCACCCGGCATTGAGCCTTTCAATCACGGAATACATGTTGCGGACAAAATCCTCCGAGTAGCCATGCCCCGTAAAATACCTGATGCAAAGTCCGTGGTGAGCCCTTAGACGCAGAGTTCCCTTATCCATATCAGCCTAGAGAATGTATCTTTCCAGATTCTGATTCTGCATTACGCCCTTGAGTCTTTCATCCACATAAGCGCTGTCAATTACGATGGTCTCGCCCTTATGCTCGTCGGCGGAAAAACTCAGGTCCTCAAGCACGGTCTCCATGATTGTGTGAAGCCGTCTTGCACCGATGTTCTCCGCATGTGAGTTCACGTCCTCGGCAATGAAGGCCATTCTGTCCACCGCGTCATCGCTGAATTTCAAGGTGACTCCCTCGGTTCCAAGAAGCGCCTCGTACTGCTTGATGAGGGCGTTTTTCGGCTCGGTCAAAATGCGTCGGAAATCTTCCTTGCTCAAGGCCTCAAGCTCGACACGAAGAGGGAAGCGTCCCTGAAGCTCAGGAATCAGATCGCTCGGGGCAGAGACACTGAACGCGCCGGCACCGATGAAAAGAATGTGGGTTGTGTTCACGACTCCCCATTTTGTGTTCACGTTGCTTCCTTCCACGATAGGAAGAATGTCCCTCTGAACTCCCTCGCGGCTTACCGCCTGTCTGTCTCCCTCACCGCCCTTGGTCGCAATCTTGTCAATCTCGTCAATGAAGATGATTCCGCTCTGCTCAACACGACGCTTTGCCTCATCCGCAACTTTGTCGCTGTCGGTAATGCGGTCCAGAGTCTCTTCCATAAGAATCTGACGGGCTTCCCTTATGCTCACGGTCTTTTTGTGCACGCGCCCTCCCGAGAACATTTCCTGCAATCCGGCGATTCCTTCCTCGAAGTCAGCGGGGTTTCCTCCCGAAAGCATCTCCATTCCGAACCTGGGCTGATGATGGACCACGACCTCAACCTGCCTGTCCTCAAGTTTTCCTTCCCTGAGCATCTGGCGGAATTTTTCCCTTGTCGCGCCCATCTCAACGGCAGGCTCCTCATTTTTTTCCTCCGGGATTTCCTCAGCGGCATTTTCACCGGCATCGCTTTTCGGCACGTCGATTCTGATTACGCTTCCCTGCACCGGAGTGTTCTCGCCGAAAATGTTTCCGAGAATCTTCACGTTGGGTTTCGCACCGCTCGGCTTCTTTGATTTTTTTCCGTTGCTTCCGGGAAGGAGCAAATCAAGGAGCTCGTCCTCAACCATGGGCTCCGCCTTCGCTCGGAGTGTCTCCTGGGTCTCCGCCTTGACCATGTTGTAGCCCACGGCCATGAGATCACGGACCATGCTCTCAACGTCACGTCCCACGTAACCGACCTCGGTATATTTTGTGGCCTCAACCTTCAGAAAGGGAGCACCGCAGAGTTTTGCAAGACGACGCGCAATCTCGGTCTTACCAACGCCGGTCGGTCCAATCATCAGAATGTTTTTCGGAGCCACCTCATCGCGGATTTCCTCGGGCAGCTTGATTCTTCTCTGTCTGTTTCTCAAAGCGACCGCGACAAATCTTTTCGCCTTGTTCTGTCCGATTATGTAATTGTCGAGCCTTCCAACAATCTCACGCGGGGTAAGTCCATCGGGAATGCTCTGAACGTCCTTTTCCTGAACCGATGTCTGCAACGCATTTTCTTCCATAATAAATTATATCTCCTCTACTGTTACGTGGTCGTTGGTGTATATGCAAATCTGACCTGCGATGGCAAGTGACTTTTCGGCTATCTCCTTCGCGCTGTAGTTACTGGACTCCATATATGCAAGGGCCGCGGCATAGGCATAGTTTCCGCCCGAACCGATTGCGAT
>DFKI01000116.1 GCA_002373325.1 Treponema sp. UBA3649 | reverse complement strand
TGCTCAATGGGGTTCTGGGTCGCAAGCACAAAAAATGGCTCGGGAAGAGGATAGCTCGTCTCTCCGATTGTCACCTGATGCTCAGCCATGGCCTCAAGAAGAGCGGACTGAACTTTTGCAGGCGCACGGTTGATTTCATCGGCAAGGACTACATTTGAAAAAACAGGCCCGCGTCGGACTGCGAATTTGCCAAGTGCCTGCTGGTAAATCAAAGTACCCGTCACATCGGCAGGGAGCAAATCAGGCGTAAACTGAATGCGCTTGTACTCAAGACCGGAGATTTCAGCAAAGGTCCTAACGGCAAGCGTCTTTGCAAGTCCCGGAACTCCCTCAAGCAAAATATGACCTCCGGCAATCATCGCTGTCATGATTCCGTCAATGACCTCTTTTTGCCCCACCAGTCTTTTCGCGGCCTCCTGTCGGCAGCTGTTGATATAAGAGGCACACTCATCCAATTCGTATTTCGAAATTTCCATAATACAGTCCTTTTTTTATCGGGCTTCTGAAGATTCCCACTTCCAGAAACGGATTTCAAATTCTCCTTATAGAATACAATGTTGGGGCAAAAAATTCAACTGGTGGATTATGCTTTTCATAAAAAAACGCCCCCATCCGAAAAAGGGAGCGTCCTTTGAAAATTGACTGCCGGTACGAAGATCAGACCTTGAACTGGTCAATCTGTGAGCCGATTCCGTCAATGGACTTTGCCATCTCACCCGAAAGATTCGAGAGGGATTTTCCAGTCGCATTGATTTGCTTTGCCCCGAAAGCCATCTCATCCATTCCGTTTCTCATGCTGTCCGTCGCACTCTGCAGTGTCTTGATTTCATTGAGGATTGATTTATTCTCGTCAAAAATCTGCTCGGATGCGGTACGTACATTCGTCGTGCTGCTGTTCATGTTGCCGAGTGCCTGTGAAATCTGCTGGGAACCGCTCGCCTGCTCAGCCATCGCATTTTTGATTTCCTGAACCAGGGAGTTCGTGTTGTTGATTTCGCTTGAGACATTCGTAAACGCGCGTCCTGCGTCAAGGGATGCCTGAACGATGTTCGTGATTGTAGCAGAAATCTTTTTGAGCTGCTCACCGATTGTCCTTGACTGAGAGGATGATGTCTCCGAAAGCTTTCTGATTTCATCCGCGACGACCGAGAATCCTTTTCCTGCCTCTCCTGCGTGGGCTGCCTCAATCGCGGCGTTCATGGCAAGGAGGTTCGTCTGTTCAGCGATGCTTGAGATTACCGAGTTCGCTTCCTGCAGTGTCTTTGACTCAGCCTCGATGGTCTTAATCAGCGTGTTGACGTCCTCCTGCTTTTTAACTCCCGAGACAGCCTTCTGCTCCAAATCAGTGAATGCCATCGCCATTTTGTATACGGACTGATCCACCGAATTGATGTTTCCAATCATCTGCTCCACCGCCGTAGATGCCTGTGAGACGCTCGATGCCTGCATCTCTATCATCTGGTTGAGTGACTCAATGTTTCCCGCAATCTGATTGACAGCTGATGCCGTCTGCTCCACCGACTGGGACTGATTGCTGATGTCCGAGCCAAGGTGATCAATGATTTTGATGATGCTTGAGATTGAATCCGTGGTCTCCGTTGTGCTCATGTTCAGTGCCTTACCCGTCTTCACGAGACCTTCCTTGGAAATCTTCAGCGTGCGCACAATCTCCTGGAGCTTTTCCGAGAAACTGTTGAATCCGTCCACAACGCCTCCAATCTCGTTGTTCGCCATGTTCTTGAGCTCGATTCTCTTCGTAAGATCCGCGTTTCCTGATGCGATTCCGTTGATTGTGTTACGGACAATCTGAAGCGGCTGAAGGGATTTGAAAATCATGAACCCGACAATCATTATGAGGACGACCGCAACGATGACGCTCGCAACGATGGTCCAAACCAGCACAGTGTTCGCCGCACGATAGACCTGACTTTCTTCTATATTAAAGAAGAACATCCATGAGGGTGTGTTTGAGACCGAATCGTATGTGATGTAATTTTTTACGCCTCCGAAATTCGCCCAGGCACCGTTTGCCTCACCCGAACGCATCGTCTGCTGTATGCTCTGATTAAAAACCGGATCCGAAAGAATCGAGTTGAAATTCTCCTGGATGAGATTTTCGTCACTTGCGGATGTGGCAATCAGATCGCCCGAACCCGCAAAAAGAGAACCCTTTCCCGAAGTACCGATTTTGATGTTCCTTACGATGTTCTGCAAAGTCTCAAGCGAAACGATTCCCGTAAAAAATCCTATGATGCGTCCGTCACACTTCGCGGCCTTGCAGATGTGAACGATGGTCTTTCCGGAAACCTTCGATGCCACGGGATCATCCATGGTCTCTTCCTTCCCGGATTTTATGATGTCAAGATAATAGGAACGCTCTGTGACTGTTGTGTGCGTGTTGATGTCGGAGTCGAAATTTCCATCCCTGTCCACGAAAGCGACGTAATCAAACTGAGGGTCCCTTATCTCGGGGTGAGACTGAAGCCATGCGACAATCTGAGCAGGATCCCCGGTCTTCACCACATCAGCATTCGTGTATGTCTGAAGCAGGCTCTGATACTCGGTGATTTTCTGGGCAAGCTGCTCGGTATAAAGCTTCGTAAGTTCAGTGCATTCCTCCTCGTAGGACTGACCTACAATCTTTCGTGTCTTAGAGGAGACCAGCATAATCTGCACCACGTTAAGAATTCCCACGACGGCGAGAACCACGAGCAGGATTTTTGTCACAAGCTTACTGTTCTTTTTTTCTTCCATGAGTCAAGTCCTCCTGGCGTACATTGATGATAAAACATTGCCAATGCACAACATGACTTTTTTAAAAAATTTGTCAGAATGAGCCGGACCACATCTCTGCAATCCGTCTCCATCCTATTATATAACTCTTTATCGGCATCTGGCAAGAAAAAAAGCACAGTGATTTAGTTTTTTTGCGATTTTGGTTTAATCCCTCACTTAATCAACTTAAGATATTCAGAATCCGGCATAACAGAGCTTTGGACAGCATCCAAAATGGCATCCGAAAGTGCACGGCAAGCAAGGATTCCCGCCACGTTGCAGTCTGATTTTACACCGAGCGTTGAGATTGCATAGATTGTATCCCCGTCAGCGCTTGTTCCCACCGGACTGATTGAGCGGCCTAAAGCAGAGCGTGTCATGCAAGCGATTTTACTCATCTCCTGCTGTGAAAAATCCCCGTTGCAGATTACGGCCCCGATCGTCGTGTTCGTCCCTTCCCTGAGTTTCTCCTGCATTCCGTACATGAAATCCTCGGTGTCCGAAAATGATTTTCTGTCCTCCGTGGTAAGCCCCGCGACTTTTTTTCCGGTCCTGTAGTCAAAGACATCCCCGAGTGCGTTCACGATTACCACAGCCGCCATTTTGAGTTCCCCGGCCTGATAAGCCGCATATCCGATTCCCGATTTTTGCGAGCGAGCCATCCCGCAGATTTTTCCGACCGTCGCCCCTGTTCCTCCTCCCACGCTTCCGCTCACAGGATGATTTTTCTCCGCGTCCACACAGGCATCGTACCCCATTTTAGAATCAGGACGGATTTTTGACGAGCCGATTCCCAAATCAAAGATGCAGGACTGAGGCACGATGGGAACGACTATGTTTCCAAGGTGGAACCCCATGTCCCTTTCCTCAAGATATTGCATGGCTCCGCTTGATGCCGCAAGACCGTAAGCAGACCCGCCCGAAAGCAAAAGGGCCGTAACCGACTGCTGAGCCGAATGTGGATGGAAAAGAGCCGACTCCCTGGATGCAGGTCCTCCCCCGCTTATGTCGATTCCGCACACGTTCTTTTTGTCGAACACAATCGCCGTAACCCCGGTCATCGCATCATAATCCTGAGCGTTCCCAATCCGGAACCCATCCATGTCAGCAATGTTTATCTTCCTAAAATTCATCTCAATCCTCCTCTCTCTCCTAAGAAAACGCTGATTTATAGCATCGTGTCATTGTCTTTGTGCCATCCTGTCATTGCCCTTGCGGCATCCTGTCATTGCCGGACTTGATCCGGCAATCCCTGTGGTTAGAGATTATCGGGTCAAGCCCGATAATGACACTCATTCAGCCCGATAATGACACTCATTCAGCCCGATAATGACACTCATTCAGCCTGATAATGACACTCATTCAGCCTGATAATGACA
>DFKI01000001.1 GCA_002373325.1 Treponema sp. UBA3649 | reverse complement strand
CCGTTACGTTCAAACCAGTCTTCATCAATTGCAAAATCAAATTTCATGGCACGGAATTCAGTTCCTTCATTGCCTGCGTGTTCAACAATTGTTCCAACAGTGCCGTCAGGGAATTTATAATGCATCCCGGGCTTCTGCTTTTTTGCACCCTTTACCATTGTATTCCAGATGCAGCAGTCCTTATCTATTGTGTTCAAAAACATAAACTCACATTCGCGGCCAGTAGTTTCCTTAATTCCGTAAACTCGGGCACGGCGGACACGGGAATTATTAAAAATCATCAGAGTGTCAGGCGTAATTAAATCCGGTAAATCATCCATCATGTGATGTTCAAACTCGCCTGTCTGGCGGTTCAAAAGCATAAGTTTATCCTGACCGCGAACTCCGCTCGGATGCTGGGCAATAAGTTCTTCGGGTAATTCAAAATTAAAATCAGATGTTTTCATCTAAAAACTCCTAAAAAGAAATCCTACAACATTTTGCCTTGCAAAATGTTAAGCAAAGGTTCGGAACATTCGGAAGTTGTAAGACCGGTTACGACCTTTGCAGAAATAAAGACTGCTGACCGTTTTGAGAAACCTTGTCTCCAGCAGCCTTAAGCCCCAGATGTGAGTAAGCCTTTGCAGTGACCATTCGTCCCCGGGGTGTTCTCTGTAAAAGTCCGCACTGAATCAGGTAAGGCTCGTAGTAATCCTCAAGGGTGTCCATGGATTCCCCGATGGAAATGGCAAGGGTTTCCGCCCCCACAGGTCCTCCCGCAAAATTGTTGATTATGGAAAGCAGGATTTCCCTGTCGATGTTCTCAAGTCCAAGCGAGTCAATTCCAAGTCGCTTCAAACCGTTTTCTACTATTGAACGAGTGATGGTTCCTTTTCCCTCAACCTGCGCGAAATCCCTCATGCGGCGAAGGACCCGGTTCGTCACACGCGGAGTACCACGGGAACATTTTGCCATGAGGAGCGCGGCATCGTCCTCCACTTTCACGTTGAGTATGCCTGCCGAGCGACGGATGATTGAGGAAAGTTCCTCGTCGGTGTAAAACTGAAAACGCTGTATGATTCCGAATCGGCTGATGAGAGGAGATGAGACCATGCCAGCCTTTGTCGTGGCACCCACCAAGGTAAAATGCGGAATGGGGATTCGCACGGTTCTTGCGGCGGCTCCCTGACCGATTACCCAGTCCAACGAAAAATCCTCCATGGCAATGTAGAGCATTTCCTCAATGGCAGGTTTCAGACGGTGGATTTCATCTATGAAAAAAACAGTCCTCGGTGTGATTGTGGAAAGGATTCCAGCCAAGTCTTTCGGTTTGTCAAGTGCCGGAGCGGACGTGACTTTGAAATCTGCCCCGAGCTCGTTGGCCGTAATCTGCGCAAGGGTCGTCTTTCCCAATCCGGGAGGTCCGATCAAAAAGAGATGGTCGAGTGCTTCCTGCCTTTCCCTCGCCGCGTTTATGAAAACCGAAAGATTCTCCTTGATTGATTTCTGTCCCAAAAAATCAGAGAGAGACGCGGGTCTGAGGCTCACTTCCTGAACGTCATCGTCCATCTTGATTTCCGAGCGCACGATTCCCGCACCCGGATTCACCACGTCCTGAGCACGAATGATTTTTGTCTTTCCCCCGCTTTCCTTCGCAAGATTTTCCGAAGCCTGTCTTGCCAGCTGCGCCGCGATGTTCATGTCGTCCCTTTCGCTTTCCTCGGGAGTCTTGTTTCTCATGTACTGGCTCTTGTGGTTCACGCTTTTGTTCATTGTGCAAGCTCCACAAGCGACTGCCTGAACACATAATCCTCGCGCTCCTTTTCGGAATATGCGGCAAACTTTTCATCTTCCCCGGCACGTCGGCTTACGGAAGAAACTGCCTGCTCTGCAATCTTACGGTCATAACCCATGCTCACAAGTCCTGCGACGACATCCTCATAGGGCACGGCTTGTTTTGCTGGGACAGAAGCGGATGAGTCCTCCTCAAGGTGGAGCTTTCCTTTTAATTGAAGGAGCATCTTTGCGGCGGTCTTTTTACCGACACCGGGAACTTTCTGAAGGCTCTCCAAATCTCCTGAGTCAAGGATTTTCGCAAGATCTGATGCCTGAATGTTGCCGAGAATTTTCATCGCTGCCTTGGGACCGATTCCGTCAACCTTGAGCAAATCAAAAAAGAGATTCCGCTCGCTTTCGGAAAAAAATCCGAAGAGGGTCATAAGCTGGTCGGTGTGCTGCATCCACGTGTAGACTTTCGCGCTCTCACCTACGGGAGGAAATCTGTCCAGGGCGGAATCACTTACCGTAATGTCCCACTCAATTCCGTGTGTGTCAATGAATATTTTCTGCGGTCCCTTTCCGCTCACCGTTCCTGTCAAACTGTTAAACATAATTTTCCTGCTCTAAATTTTCGATGAAACCAAATCGGTGTTTTTCATCAGCAGAGAAAAATTTTTCAGCGCGTCCGAAAATGTCGTCAAAATGTCCGTAACGGGTCTCTGCATCTTCCGCTCCAGATCCTTCCAGTTGCCAATCAGATTTCCCTTTTCGTTTCTGTCATCAACAAGCTTTGCAAAAATTTCACTCAGCTCGGCTATCGTGTCAAGAGCGGATGTGATGATTTCGGATGCCTGCACGTTCACGTCACCAATCGCCGCGTTCAGTTTGAAAATGATTCTGTCATCGGAATGACTGTTCTCCAGAAGACATTTTAGACGGTAGCCCTCGGAGAAATTTGAGTTGAGGTGCTGGTCGAATTCCAGAAGGTCATTCCTGCAGTCAACAAGATCCTGGAACTTTGTGCATGTCTCCGGCACGAATTCCTGAGAATAGCTGTGGGCAAGAATTTTGAACTCGTCCATAAAATTCAGCAAGGGTTCCTTGAGATATTTCTCAAAAAACGAATTCAAGTACATAGCAGCATTGCATGATGTAAATCCCACGGATCCACGCGACTCATAGGGTCTGGACGCTTCAGGAGAATAGAACTTGAGAGGCTTCAGGTCGTCATAGGAAAAAACCAGTGTCAAAAGCTCATTGAACCGGCTCATCTTCCGCTCACGCACAATGTCCTCCAAAGTCACCCTGAAACTCTGGTAGACATCCTCCATATACATCCTGATTATGTCCTTCGGCTCGGAGGAAAGTCTCAGCATGAATGAGGGATCGTCCCGCATAAGGCAGGCAAGAGATTTGAACGCATTCTTTTCCGACATCGCTGCAAAAAAAGCCATAAGCCGGTAGAATCGGTCCACGTCATACCCCTTCCACGCGGGCAGGGTCGAAAGAAAACCAAAGACACTCTTCCAGTTCTCCACATTCGAGACGATTGACGCGGCGTTGACAAAATCCACGATGAAATCCGCGACATAGTTTTTCGCAAGATGTCTGAAACGCCATTCCGTCTGAAAATCATTCTCAACCATGGCCGGACAAAACTGTTTGAGGCAGGAGAAAAAATCGAGCACACACAGCTGCTTCAAGATAAGTACATTCTTGTAACAGTCGTTTATCAAAATAGCGGACCCGGCAGAAAAATCATCCTTGAAAGCGGAGAAACTATTCTGGCATTTTTCCGCCACAGACTTCACGGAATTTTGAGTAACCTCCTGCCTGATTCTTTCCGGGTCAAGATAGTCCAAAGCTTCCCTCTGCTCGTCCGTAAGGGAATACTGGATAAGCATCCTCCTGTAAAATTCATTGTCATTGTTGGAGAGAAACAATTCCCTGAGCGGTGCAAGCGTCGCATAGACATCATATAGAAAAAAGGCAAAAGTCTTCTTCACTTTTTTGTTTGAGAATTTGTAATACTTGTATCCCTGTGACTCGAGCCTGTGATTCATGGAGCGAAGTTCTTTCTGTGCCGGAGAGAGTTCCCTTCCCAAAAGGATATTTATCAGCCTGGTGAAGAAACTTTCGTTCCCCTCTTGCGTTACATTCTTCATCATATCACCATGTATTATGTAACAAAAATGGCTTTATGTCAAACTGTTTTTGGCTTTTCCGCTTTTTCGGTCATTTACGTGTTTTTACTCCATGCAAAAGATTTTCAAAGCTGTCGGTGAAAGTCGAATGTATGTGGGTGATTGCCCCGGCCAAAGCATCAGCGGCATGATCAGGCTCAGGCTTGATTTTCATGTTCAAAAGAATCTGCACGTACTGCTCAACCGTGTCCTTGTCGGCGGATGACATTCCCGTGACCGATGATTTTATCTGATTGGGCGTGTACAATGACAAAGGAATTCCCTGCTGGGCCAGACACAAGGTGATAACCCCCTTCGCCTCAGCCACAGCAAGCGCACTGGATGCATTTCGCGCAAAATAAAGAGTCTCCATCTCAGCTTCGGTCGGCCTGTACTCATCAATGACAGCAAGCAGCCTGTTGTAGATTGCAAGCAGACGCACACTGTGATCCTCATCGCTGGATGTCTCAATGACACCGTAGCTCACAAGACGCAACGAACCGTTAACGGAGTCCACAATCCCGAAGCCTGTGTGTGCAAGCCCGGGATCAATCCCAAGAACCCTTCTTTTACGCAATTTTGAAAAATCTATTACTCTGCGTCCGGATCGAAGTCATCGGGATATTCGACTGTAGACCAGACATTCTGAACGTCGTCGTTTTCCTCAAGCTTGTTGATGAGCTTCGCGACTTTCTTTGCGGTCTCAACATCAACAGCCGTATATGCCTGCGGAACCATGCTCACTGCAGCTGAAAGAGATTCGTACTCCTTTGCCTGAAGAGCCTCAAGAACAGAATCGAAAGAAGAAGGATCTGTCGTAACAGTGATTACTCCGTCCTCGTTCACGACATCCTCAGCATTCGCCTCAAGAGCAACCTCTGTAAGCTCATCCTCGCTCACCTTCTCCGCGTCGTACTCAATGACACCCTTGCGGTCAAACATGCGGCTTACAGAACCTGTTGTTCCGAGATTTCCACCGTTCTTGTTGAAAATGTTGCGTACATCAGCGGCGGCACGATTCTTGTTATCAGTAAGAACCTCGACCAAAACAGCCACACCACCTGCAGCATATCCCTCATAAACAAGCTCTTCATAGGAAACGGCACCAAGCTCACCGGTACCTTTTTTGATTGCACGCTCAATGTTTTCCTTTGGCATGGAAGCGGCCTTAGCCTTGAGCATAGCCGTGCGCAGACGTGGGTTTGAATCGGGATCACCACCGCCCATCTTTGCCGCGATAGAAATTTCCTTTATGAATTTAGTGAACAGCTGACCGCGCTTTGCATCTGCAATACCCTTTGCATGTTTAATAGTAGACCATTTACTGTGTCCTGACATTGGGAACTCCTTAAAAAAACCGATTTTAACCCACTATACACAAAATCCAAAATCTTGTCAACCATGTGGGAAGCCCCTGTCCACACATCAAATTCAGAATTTCCTATTGAAACTAAAACGCAAATCAGTTACAATATATGTCATGCATAAGAAGGTAGTTTTCGCAGTCTTCATTGTGACTGTGGCGGTTCTTGCCGTTGTTTTTCTCCAGAACAGATATCTTGCGACTCCTGAAGAAAAGGTCACGGCATCCCGTGTGGTCATTCCCCGTGTGGCAGGACATGAAAGTGAGGACGCGAATCATATAGACGAATACGAGTATTTTGACCCGGACATTGTTTCCCTGGTTCCGTTGAATTCAGGGGAATCTCTTCTCGCTACTGTCAACATGGATTTTGACGGTGACAAGCAGGAAGACCAAGTGAACGCGATAAAGTCAGAGGGAAGCCCGTTCATCTCCCTCATCGTCGGACTTTTCAACGTACAGAAAGGTGAGTTCGAGCGTGTCGCGACCATTGCCACCCCAATCAGGCAGATGAAGACCTTTTCATACATGGGCATGGATTTGACCGGGGACCACAGGAACGCCATAGTCTATCAGGGAATAGTTGACACGGGCCATTCCGTCCTCCAGGCTTTTTTCATCAACAGAAACAGCACGGGTGTCTCCGTCATGCAGATTGCGAACCTTGAGTCGGACGGATCCATCGTGGTTGAGCAGGCAGAACGCTCAGACGCATACAACATGCTTGTCTCAAACGACAAAAGCTTCAACATCTCCGTATACGCATCCGACTCAGAGGCGGGAGGACAGATTCGCTCACTGTATTCATGGGACGAAGAAAGCCAGCAGTACACTCTTCAGGCACAGGACAAAATCAGCGACTCGGTGATAAGCTCAGCGGACAAGGCGAAGATTCCCTCAGGATCGGCGGACAGCTACTTCACGTTTCTGAACGGACTCTGGTACAAGACGAGCACATCAAAGGACGACCCGAAATACCTCTACTTCGACCAGGAGAACAACCAGATAATGTACATGCAGGCCGACCAGTACGAAGTGTATGAGTGGACAAGAAGCAGCCCGAGAATGCAGGGAATTTTCGTTTTTGCGACAAATGACGAGATCAAGAATTTCCAAAGACAGATGGATGTCTCAATCCGCAGCTCCGATGAAATCAGAATCCGGGTGTTCGACAACGTGCTCTTCCTGATTGCCGAGGGACTTGAGTGGAACGGCGACTACAAGAAAATGTCCGACGCGACTTCATTCATAAGGAACATAAGGCAGAACTCACCGGCGGGAGAAAATCTGATCGGGGAACTGGAGAAGGAAAATGAATGGAGGGCACAGGACGGCTCCACACTCACATTCGCGAACGGAACCTACACTTGCACGGGAGAGATTTCAAAGGACGAGGGAACATACACGACCATAAATTACGGAGGAAAACCCTACATACAGTTCAGGTCCGGCACCGAAACCCCGTTCTTCAAGAAAATCTACCAGATTAGCTACGCACCCACGTCAAGCGGAGGAAAAAACAAGGACAGTCTCGTGCTGCAACCCTACGTGCTCACTCCCGACCAGAGCTATCCATCCGAGGAGCATCTGATAATACTGACCAAAAAGACGGGCGCGGGAAATTCGTAGGAACCGTGAGAACGAATCCCGTGTAAAAAAACAAAAAAAATTCAAAAAAAAGAGATTTGCTTATTGACAAAAAAATTGTTTTGGTATATATTGATTACATCGAAACGCTTAGGTGTTTTGGTATGCCGCTATAGCTCAGTTGGTAGAGCACGTGAT
>DFKI01000172.1:15535-47587 GCA_002373325.1 Treponema sp. UBA3649 | reverse complement strand
GGAATGCATTCCTCACAGAACGAGCCGCATCCAAGGTTCCGATGATTGAGCCAAGCGACTCGGATGAAGCCAGAAGATTCGCGTCCATTGCCTTTGACCTGAGCGAGAAATTCGACACGCCCGTGCTTTATAAGATGTGCACAAGGGTCGCACACAGCCAGAGCATAGTGGAAACGGACGAGCGGGTGGTTCCCGAGCACAAAAAATATGAGAAGAACGTGCAGAAATACGTCATGGCACCTGCGAACGCCATCCGTCGTCATCCGTTCGTGGAGCAGCGCATGAAGGACATCGAGGAGTGGTCATTGACGAGCGGAATCAACCGTGTGGAAAAAGCGTCCGATGGAGCAGAGCTTTCCGACGTGGGAATCATCACTTCATCAACCAGCTATCAGTACGCGAAGGAAGTTTTGGGTGATGGAGTGAACATACTCAAGCTCGGAATGGTCAATCCCCTCCCCTCAAAGATGATTCGCGATTTTGCCTCGGGACTGAAAAAAATCATAGTGATTGAGGAGCTCGACCCAATCATAGAGAATTTCTGCCGCACCCTTGGACTGGATGCAGAGATACACGGAAAGGATCTTTTCCCAATCTGCGGTGAGTTCAGCCAGAACCTGATTGCATCCGCTTTCGGAAAGAGCATCGTGCCGGGAAAAAAGCTCGACGTAAACATACCCGTCCGACCTCCGATTATGTGCGCCGGATGTCCGCACCGGGGAATGTTCTACGCGCTCAACAAGCTCAAGGTGACTGTCTTCGGTGACATAGGATGCTACACCTTGGGTTCGGTCGCACCACTTTCCGCAATGGACGTGACGCTCTGCATGGGAGCCTCCTTCAGCGGAATCCACGGATGGAACAAGAGCACAGGAAGCGAGCACGAGAAGAAAACCGTCGCCGTGATAGGAGACTCGACTTTCATGCACTCGGGAATGACGGGACTTGCAACCATAGCATACAACCAGTCAGCTTCCACGGTAATCGTGCTGGACAACTCAATCACCGGAATGACGGGACACCAGCAGAATCCGACCACGGGAAAAAATCTCTACGGGGATCCGGCGGGACGTGTGGACCTTGAGGCACTGGCAAAAGCGATGGGAATCATGCGTGTGCGCGTGGTGGATCCGTACAACATTGCCGAATGTGAGAAAGCCGTAAAGGAGGAGCTTTCCGTTGAGGAGCCCAGCCTGATAATCAGCCGAAGACCCTGCGCACTTTTGAAGGAGGTGAAGCACAAGCCGCCTCTCGTCGTTGATTCCGACAAATGCCGCTCCTGCAAGATGTGCATGAAGATTGGATGCCCTGCGATTGCGATGAAGGGAGGAAAGGCGAAGATTGACGAGACTCTCTGCGTGGGATGCGGTGTGTGCTCACAGATGTGCCGTTTCGACGCACTGAAAGAAAAGCCATGAGAAGAGCCTCAAATCTACAAAGGATTTTTCTCGCGCTGATTTTTTCCTCCGTGATTCTTCTTCCATCCTGCAGAAAAGAGCCGAAGGAGAAAATCAACGTGGCATCAGAGGGCGTGGGAAAATACACATTCAGGACGGTTCTCCCTCCTCCCTCCACACTAAGCCCCACCGACTGCATCACAGCCTCGGAGACTTTCATACTAAATCTGATTTCTTCCCCCATGTACTCAGTTGTGATGGACCTAGACGGGGAAGGAAGCCATATTGAGTGCGAGCTTGCCTCTGACCTGCCGTCCGACGTGACTCTCCTTTACGCTGGAAAAAAGCCATACGGAATTCCATCAGGGGCAAAGGAGGGATACGCATGGAAAATACAGCTCAGGGAGGATGCCGTGTGGGAGGACGGAAGCCCAATCAACTCGGAGACTGTTGAGTACTCGCTCATGCAGTTTCTCTCGCCTTCCATGAAAAATTTCCGCGCCTCAGATTTCTACGATAAAGTTCCCATAGCAAACGCCGGGTCCTATGTTCGGGGAAACGAACTCTACGACGACATTTTCAATCTGGAGACAAAAAAATACGCTCCGGTTCCCGAGCACGAGATGTACGTCTCACTCTCAAGGCCGGTCGCATTTTTCGGGGACAGCGTGGAGACATACCGTAAATCCTACGCGGAAAAATTCACTGACGATGATGGGAACGACATTTACGGTGCTCTGAAGGAACTCTGCGGAAATGAAGTCTATGCCCCGCTTACTGAGAACATGAAGCCGCTTCTTCTGAAAATCGCAAGATCATTCGGAGACACGAATCCGGAGGCATACAAGGAATTCTGCTTCAGGCTGAAAAAACTTCCGTCAACATCCTGGGAGGACGTGGGATTCATAAAAAACAACGAGCGCACATTCACGCTGATTCTGAAATCCCCGGTCTCAAGATTCACTGCCACATCACTCAACATACCGCTGCTTTACAAACCTCTGTACGAGGCAAACAAAAGGGTCTCGGGAGGACTCGTCAAAAGCACTTACGGAAGCTCCAGGGAAAACATCGCGTCCTACGGTCCCTATCTGATCAGCGGATATCTTCCCGGAAAATCAATCCGGCTTGAAAGAAACGAAAGATGGTACGGATGGAGCGACGGAAAGCACGGGGGACAGTACATGACCACGGGATTCGACATAATGCTCACCGAGGACAGGGACGAGGCGAAGAGGCTCTTTGACAACGGAATGCTCGATGAGATAAAGGTTCCGGAATCAGTCCTTGGCACATACCATACCGGGGTATCGATAAAAAAATCTCCGTCGCCCTACACGTGCTCACTCTCCCTGAACTCCGACAGAAAATCGCTTTCGAAAAGGGAGAGACCCGGAGTGAACAAGACCATACTCTCATGCAGGGATTTCCGTCATGCCCTCTCCCTCTGCATCGACCGTGAAAAATTTGTGGAGGAAATCTCACCGTCATCTTCCCCGGAACACACGCTCATAAACGCATCCTACATGGGAGACGCTGAATCCGGGAAGACGTACAGAAAAACGGACGGGGCAAAATCCGTGCTTGAGAAAATCACCCGTGCGGATGACGCGAAGGCCTGTCTTGAGAAATCTTATGCGGAGGCTCTGGAAGACGGGCTTATCCATGAGGGGGACATCGTGGAGCTTGAGATGCGCGTTGATTCCGACACACCCATGAACAGGATGACCGCTGATTTCATAAGGGATTCCATTTCAAAGGCCGCGGAGGGAACTGTCCTTGAGAACAGGATTGAGATTGTCCTTGTGCCGGATCCGGATTTTCTTTCGTCGGTGAAAAAGGGACTTTCCGACCTTGCCCTTACCAAACGTGGGGATGAAAGCCTCAATCCGTGCGGGCTTCTTGCTCTTTACTGCGGCAGGGATTCTCTTTTCGAATACGGTTTCGATCCCGCGTCAGAAAAAATGGAGATTGAGATTGGAGGAGAAAAAATCAGCAGGACACTCCCGCAATGGCTGTCGGAGCTTGAGAAAGGAAAATACGCGTCCGCCTCCCCCTCCGTGAAAAACATGGTTCTCTCGGAGATTGAGATCCGTCTGCTTGAGTCCTACTGTGTCATTCCCTTGCGCTCCATGAATTCCGTCAGGCTGATTTCACCGCGGGTCAGGGAGGGAAGCCAGGATTTCGTGAATCACGAAGTCGGTTTCGGAGGAGTCCGCTTTCTTTCCTACACAACAGACGACAGCAGCCTTTAGGAATGTGGTCCTATTTTCCGACCTGCTTCAGTTTGCTCATCGGAATTGTGCACTCAAGGCCGTCGAATTCCGACATGATGACGGAGTTTGACTGTGCGTCGAAACGGTAGTCCATCTTCACGAGATCGAATCCGTCAAGCCACATCTTGTCGTCAGAGAACACGTAGGTCACGGTCTCCACGTCGCTCACCTTCATGGCAAACTTTTTCCCTGAAAGAGGATTTTTTTTCGCGCATCCGGCAAACACAGTCAGCATAAGAACGAGCGCCGCAATCATCCTAAAAAAACGTCTCATCTTTTCACTCCCATAAAATAAAAAATCATTCCGTCATAAACGCAGCTCAGGCATCAGGCATCTTCGAGACATCAATCCATTCGGAAGGAGATGCAAGGCTCTCAAGCTCATCTATCCCGAGCTCGATGGCACTGTTGCCGCTCCCGCACGCAGGAAAAACCGTCGCATAATCCCTGAGAGACTCGTCGAGATAAACTCCAACTCCGGGCTTCAGGGCAAACGGACACACGCCCCCCATCTCATGACCGACAAGATCCGGAAGAGAATCCGGGGAAAGCATCTTCGCCTTGGTCCCGAACTTATGGCGGTATTTCGCGTTGTCAATCTTCCTGTTTCCTGCCACCACAATCACGACGGGACGGTCCTCCACCATGAACGCGAGAGTCTTCGCAATCCGGTCCGGGTCTGTGTGCAATGCCTCCGCGGCAAGGGCAACGGTCGCGCTTGACTGGGGAAGCTCTATGATTCTGGACTCAAATCCACGTTCCCTCATAAAGGTACGGACATTCTCCAACGACATTTTTCAAATCCTCCGAGCGAATCATTTTCTTCCAAGTGCAAAGGCCTTTTTGTTCATCTCAAGGAACTGCGGCTTAACAAGTTTTTCGATTGCGGAAAGCCAGGCATCCTCGGAAAAATCCATGTATCTTGAGAGACGGCCCATGAGCACGATGTTCACAGCCTTTGAGGTTCCGGCCTCCTGAGCAAGGGAAAGACAGTCCAGGGCATCCACGTCAAATCCGGCGTCCTGCATCTTTCCGACAAGATTCTCCGGATACTCCGCGGCTCCCGTAATCACGGGCATGGGATCGATTGTCTGAGTGTTCACGACGATTTTTCCTCCCTGTCTCAGATACTCGGTATAACGCGCCGCCTCAAGAAGCTCGAATGAAACTATAAAATCAGCCTCCCCCTTGTCCACGATCGGCGAGCAAACTTTTTTTCCGTAGCGGACATAGGTGACGACGGATCCTCCCCTCTGACTCATACCGTGCACCTCGCTTACCTTCACGTCGAACCCGGCGTCAAGAAGCACCTGTCCCAGCGTCTTGGATGCAAGAAGAGCCCCCTGCCCTCCCACTCCGACAATCATTATATTCTTCACGTCATCTGCCATAATCCGTTTCCTTCCATTATTTTGTATTTGCTATGGGAAATCTATACTAGCAGAAATTCCTGAAATAGACAAGATAGGGGCAAGGTTGTCCGGACAGGGGCACTTACGGAAAAAGGATGCGGAAAATAAAATTTTGCTTTTCTTTTTGCGGAGTATCTGTTAAAATAGACGTGAAGAGAAAATGCGGAAGACCGTGAAAGCGATTTTTCGAAATGACTTGATGAGAGGAAAAAAATATGGCTATGAGACTTGTTACCCGCTCTGATTTTGACGGGCTTGCTTGTGGGGCGCTTCTTCTTGAGGCCGGAGTGATTGACCACTGGAAATTCGCGCATCCGAAAGATTTGCAGGACGGACTTGTACCGATTGACGGCAATGACTGTCTTGCGAACGTCCCTTTCGTGGAGGGCTGCGGACTTTGGTTCGACCATCACTCCAGCGAATTCGAGCGGAACCAGCTTGAAGGAAAATACAAGGGTGAGAGCAGAATCACTCCTTCATGCGCGCGCATCATCTACGAGTATTACGGAGGAAAGGAAAGATTCCCGAACTTCGACGACATCATGGTCGCGGTGGACAAAGTTGACTCAGGAAACCTCACCATCGACGAGATTCAGAATCCGAAGGGATGGATCCTCGTGGGATTTTTGATGGACCCACGTACAGGGCTCGGAAGGTGGAGGGAATTCACAGTACCGAACTACGCGCTCATGGAAAAGCTGATGGTAGCTTGCAGGGACAAGTCCACCGAAGAAATCCTTGAGATGCCCGACGTGAAGGAGAGAATCGAAGTCTACAACGAGCAGACCGAAAAGTTCAAGGAGATGGTCAAGGCTCACACCACAGTGGACGGAAACCTCATCATCTCTGACCTCCGCGGGGTGGATCCAATCTACACGGGAAACCGCTTTATGATTTACAGCATGTACCCCGACCAGAACATCTCCGCATGGATCGTGAGCGGAAAAGGCGGACAAGGCTGCTCTGCTGCGGTAGGATACAGCATCCTGAACAAGACCAGCAAGGTGAACGTGGGAAGCCTCATGCTCAAGTACGGCGGCGGAGGACACGAGAAAGTGGGTACCTGCCAGTTCACGGACGAGAACATGGGAACCGAGCTTCCGAAGATGCTCGCGGAACTAAAGTCCCTGGCAAACGGATAAAAGGGCCGAAAATTGAGGCAGGAGGATTCCGCACTTAAAGCACCTTCTGCCCCAAATCAAAATTGTATGAATCCAAATAAGGCCGAACACTCCGCAAGTCCCAGCAGCATGGAAAAAAGATTGAAGATTATGGTTTCGCCGGAGGAATCCTTGCCGGACACAGCGTTTCCAAAGAATGTCGATACTATTTTGCCCTCATAAAAACTCTTTTGATAGATTTTCCCCGAAAGAATTATGCTGATCAAGCATGTGATGATACCCACGGCCATTAATAAAATGGTCGTCAATTCAAATGAGTTGTTTATCCCCTTGTTTTGCGTATATGCAAGATATGCATAAACAAGCTTAGTCAACGGAAATGAAAACCAAATAATCTTAAACAAAGCTTTTCTCATAATGAAATCCTTTCCTCATTATATTTTCACTAGATTCAATTTAGAGTTTAATACCCCACGTAACAAAATTGGCTCTCAGCGGGAACCCTCATCACAAAAACGGCTTCCTCCCTTCGGTCGTGCAGATGTTTTTGTGATGAGGAACCTCGCTTACGCCAATTTGCACTTAATTGTTAGAAACTCAACAATCAATCAAATAGTATTTCAAATTTGCTAAATTTAAAAGTCTTTTATCATAAGAAAAACAACCTATTTCCAAATTTTCCTTCTGGAACATAATTAATATTTTTGCATATTTTATCTGCATAGAAAGTCGTTACTGGTAAACGAGATTTTTTGGTTGCTCCAAAATGCATGCAAGATAATGCCAATATTTGCTGCAAAATAATATCCATTGGCAAATTTCCAACCTGCTTCTTTATATGTAATGGTCTTGGAGATGCCCTTCCATCTTTGATATCTGTTGTTACAATGAATGCTTCTGTGTCATTTACCAAGCAATCTCCACATTGCGGATTTTTTGCGATTCCATTTTCTTCGCGCAACAATTTTGAAAAATAAAATTTCTTAACTTCTATTACAGAATAATTGATCCCTTTTTTACCAAAATAATTTTGATACCAAACTGCATCTTCATTACTAAAACCATCTCTATGAATCACAAGCTTCTTTATTTTTTCTCCCGTAGTTTCTTCATAACCTAGAATAACTTCATCAAAGATTTCTTGCAGAATATCCTGATTAATTTTTTCACCCCTCTGTGCATTTTTAGGTTTATAAAAACTAATAGGGCGCCCATTCTTATCAAAAACAGTAGCGCATGTAGGATAATGAATTCCTTTTTCTAAGGTTGCAACATCAATTCCAACAAAACAATCGATATCACCAGAAACGTCTTCAACAATCCAAGGTATTCCTCCAGCTTTAGCAAATATTCCTAGCGCAATATTTTGCATAAACCAAACGGCATTCTTATCCTTGTTTTCAAACATCTTTGCAGTCTTAATGCTTATCATCTGGGAAGGAATATTCTTTTCTGCCCATGATGTTTTGAACGTGCTATATGGATTAGATTCATCTTCTTCTGTAGGAACAAGAACAACTGCTACATCAAAAGAATAAGAATCAGAAACAAAGCGAACAAGTTTTTTATAATTTGTTGTATCTCCAAGTTCATATTCTTGATTGTGTACAGCTTTCAGTTCTGATAACATTAAATTTTTACTTAAATATTTAGTATCTCCAAATAAAGAACCTTTTTGTAAAAAATCTGTTAAAGAAATAGCAAAGTTTCTCATTAATTGCTTTTTACCTTTCGGATAAAAATAAGCAAATTTTACAGGTTCTTTTGGTTGTTTATAAAAACCATTACTGAATACAGACGATAATTTGTTATAATCTATTTTTTTATTGTTTCCGCAAATTATTTTCGGCAGGATATATTTTTTCTCGGAAAACCCTATCTTCCCAGGATCTATATACAACGGATTAAAGGATATATCTGCAAGCCCATTTAATTGACCAATATCTTGAATAAAAGACTGGGCAATTTTTTGTCTTGTTTCCATATCAAGTTTTGTATATTTTTCAATCTGTTTTGAGAATGCAGGATTTTCATTAGCAATTTTTTCTAATGTTACGATAGGTTGCAAAGCTTGTGGATAATAACAAATATCTGTTCCATTCTTCATTCTTACATGAACAACAGGAGAATTATCATTACAGTTGGTTATTTTACCCTCTTGCTTTGTTTCAATCATATATTGCTTTAATGATTTGAAATTAGGCAAATCTTGAGAAACCGTTTCTGGCCCAATTGCAGTTATAACTCCTGTCTCACCAAACTTTCCCCAAGTATTTATAACCTTAGTTCCAATTACATTTTTATTTTCACAAATAAAATCATATATATTTTTTTTAGTTTCAAATTCTGAACGAATATTTATCCAAAGCAAAAGTTTGTTTTCATCTGATACTTCAATTTTGTACATATATTCTCTTCTCAATCTAAACTGTTTATCATCCGAAGATAACGGTTTATTAATTTCATATATACAAGCAGACGTAACATTTTTTGTAATCTTATACTTTTTATATTTTTCCGCGAATTTGACTTTTCTTAAATTTTCTTTAATGTAGTAATCTGCCAAATCTGCGTAGATTCCTCTATTATCTTTTATAGGTAATAATTGTTCCTCTTCAAACTCAACTGTAAAAGAATCATCAACATCCAACGGGTTTAATTTAACTAACGAATAAAGTCTTTTATCATCAGTGAAAGCAGGAATTGATAAACGATAAGAAATCTTACCTGCTGCACTTCGCATAAATTGCTGAATTGGTAAATCTTGTTCTTTTCGAATTACCTTATAAATATAAAAATATACAGGCGTGATAGGATTGTTTGATTCAAATATTTCAAGTTTTAGTTTTTCCATTTATTTCTCCAATTGTTAACAACCAAATTGATTGATAAAATAATGTTTCGCTCAGATTAAAACAACTTATAGAGTTATAAAATTTTGTTAAAACATTCAATACCTACAAATATATAAATTTACTGGAACTGAACTATTACTTTCACTTGCATTTTGATATAGTTTAGTTTCTTTCAAAATATCATATTTATTCCTGTTGTTCTTATTCCAATATATTTTATATGTCTGCTCTGCAACTTTTTTCCAACTACCCTTTACAATTAACAATTCATCGTTTTGTGAAGATTTTACAACCAGTATATCATTATCAAGAAGTAAAATCTTTTCAACTCAATCCTGTTGCAAATCCTGCACACCCCATTCTTCACTCAACAAAATCTCACACCTTGAGCTCCGCCTTCAGCTTGTCCAGCGCGTTGGATTTCCTTATGTTCTCGCTCCACTCCGCGTCAATCTCCTGTCCCGGATAAGCTGGCTCCGGCTCCGGCTCCTCGTCAAGAAGCTCGGCGTAACGCTCCCTGTGCCTGGTAATCAGCGTGTAGTCAGAAAGCTGCACGTCATCCCTAGCAACGTCGGTTCTCCCGTTCTCCTTGCAATGGAAGCGGTAGACCACGATTTTGTTCCCGGACTTCACCTTCTCTACCTGAATCGTGAATCCGAATCCCCTCTCGTTCACCTCCTTCAGCGGCAGGTCAATGCATCGTCGGTGGAAATTCCTCACGTCAAGATACTCGTCCTTTTTTATGGCAAGGACTTTCCTGAGACCGTCCACCGAATATTCGAAGAACCACTCTCCCGGCCTGTTTCCTTTTTTTCCCGCCATCCCCGACCATGACTTCGCGATGGTGTAGTAGGAGATTGCGTATGAGCTCTTGAACTGGCTGATTTCCTCCAGGTTTTTCTTGAAGAACGGATCGTTGGAGAGTATGTAGCCCGCAAGGGTGTCGTTGAACTTGAACTTGCAGATTCCCCAGTCGTAGCTGTAGAGCATGTCGGTGAACCAGTGGTGGCGCACCCATCCCTTTCCGCCGTCCTTTCCGGTTATCTCATACTCGATGCACGAGCCGAACGCGTCCTTTATAGACTTGTCGTAGAGAGCCCTCGTAGCTGTCCCGTCCTTGATTCCGAGAGCCTTTATGAGTCCCGGCATGGAGAATTCAACCCAGTAGCCGTCCTGAGTCTTTCCGTTGCTCAGAAGCGAGCATGCCAGGCTGATGATTTTGTATGTTGACGGGGAGCAGGCCCATACTCCGCGCGCGATTGAATTTTTCTCCGCGTACTCAACCGGCAGTGTTGCGGCGGCCCTCACTGACACTTCCTTTTTCATTTCGATACCTCTGCCCAAACGTGTACTTTCTTACATGGCATTGTACACGTAGCTTTTCGCATCTGTCAAGGTGTACGGAATTCCAAAAAGACCGTCCCTATGTGTACCGAATTCCAAGAATTCCGCTTGTATGTGTACGAAATTCCAAGGAATCTGACCGAATTTTTCTCCAATATCTCCATTCATGTGTACCAAATTCCAAGAAAAGTCCTTTTTTGTGTACGGAATTCCAAGATTTTGCTTCCAGAAATTTTTTTTCAAAAAAATTCATGATTTTTTCCATTCCTTTTCCGGATTCTCCCCGCCCTTGATTTGGAATTCCGTACACATTGCCCGAGCCGCCTTCCGCGGTCCTTCATAAGTTCTGTAAATCATTATGTTACAAGAGATTATATCACAAGCTGACGGTCCTCTTTCCTCAAAAATCAGCTCCATCAGCCATCCCATTTCTTCCCTCCTGCATGGAATTCCGTACACCCTGAGCTGGAGATCAGTACACAAGAACGTGGAATTCAGTACACAAATTCTTGGAATTCAGTACACCGCCACCTCTCTATTTCCTTACTGCTAAAGGACTTACAATCGGTAAAATTTAAAATATTTAAAAATTTAAAAGGGTTTCCTCACTTTTGGAATTCTGTACACAGCCATGATTGGAATTCCGTACACATTGCACAATCATTTGTCACCTGAGCTCAACCCTTTCAAAAGCAAGTCAACCAGCATTTAACCGTTATCTTCATAAACGCCACTGGTTGTGCCTGCCATTGTCTGAAAATTTGCACAATATCAGAAAAGACCTGAGATAATTCCCCTGTCATCCACGTCAATGTTCATCGCAGCCGGAAGGGACGGAAGTCCAGGCATGTCCACGATGTCTCCCGCAAAAGCCACGATAAATCCTGCTCCGCTGAAAAGCTGCACGTCACGTACCGGAAAAGCGTATCCCTCCACGGGTGCTCCTGTCACGTTCTTGTCATGCGTGATGGAATTCTGTGTCTTAGCCATGCAGACCGGAAGGTTCCCGAATCCAGCCGACTCTATCGCCCTGATTTTTTTTCTTGCCTTCGCGTCAAATTCCACCGATCCCGCCCTGTAGATTTCCTTCGCCAGCATGTTGATTTTTTCCTCCACCGTAGCTTCCAGCGGATAGATGTTCTTGAAAGAGCTTCTCTCATTTGTCAGCCGCACGACCGTCCTCGCAAGTTCCGAAGCTCCCTCTCCTCCTTTCTCCCATCCCTCGCAGAGAACGCATTCAGCTCCTTTTTCGGCGCAAAGTTTTTTCACGAGCTCAATCTCCGGGACTGTATCCGAGACGAATCTGTTCAGGGCCACCGACACAGGCACACCGAATTTCCTCATGTTCTCAATGTGAATCCTGAGGTTCTCAAATCCCTTTTCCAGGGCCGTAAGATTTTCCGCTCCCAGATCCTGCTTCGCCACCCCACCGTGCATCTTCAGGGCCCTCACCGTCGCCACTATGATTGAAGCGTCGGGAGAGATTCCGCCCATCCTGCACTTGATGTCCATGAATTTCTCCGCTCCCAAATCAGCCGCGAATCCAGCCTCGGTTACAACATAGTCCCCTGAGGCAAGTGCGCACATAGTCGCGTTGATTGAGTTGCATCCGTGCGCGATGTTGGCGAAAGGACCTCCGTGTACGAAAGCGGGCGTGTGCTCAAGTGTCTGCACGAGATTTGGCCTTATGGCATCCTTCAGAAGAGCCGCGATTGCACCTGTGCATTTGAGCTCACCGAACGTCACGGGTCTCTTTCCGAATGTCTCCCCGATTGTGATCCGCGAGATTTTTTCCTTCAGCTCGCTTATCGACTTTGAGAGACAGACTATCGCCATTATTTCCGAGGCGACCGAAATCTGGAAATGGGACTCCCTTGGCACTCCGTCAATCCTTCCGCCGAGTCCCACGATTACGTTCCTCAGAGCGCGGTCATTCAGGTCAACGCATCTTTTCCATGTTACTGTCCTGGGATCGATGCCGAGCGAGTTTCCCTGCTGTATGTGATTGTCTATCAGGGCCGCAATCAGGTTGTTCGCAGCCGTAATCGCATGTATGTCGCCCGTGAAATGCAGGTTGATGTCCTCCATCGGAACCACCTGCGCATGTCCTCCTCCGCAAGCCCCTCCCTTGATTCCGAAACATGGGCCGAGAGATGGCTCCCTGAGCGCTATGACCGATTTTTTTCCGATTCTCCTGAGTCCGTCTCCCAAGGCGATTGTAACAGTTGATTTTCCCTCACCCGCGGCAGTAGGTGTCATGGCCGTTACGAGGATTAGCTTTCCCCTTTTTTCCGGATCGGATGCCCTTTCAATCAGCTCGTTCATTTTGTCGAACGTGAGTTTCGCCTTGTACTTTCCGTAAAAATCAAGGTCCTTCTCCCCCGCCCCGATTTTCTCGCCAATCTGAGCTATGGGCATGAGTTCCGCCGCCTGTGCAATTTCAATGTCGGTCATCTTCTTCCTCCCGGGAAATTATAAAATCGTCAGATTTTAATCATCAGATTTTAATATACTGATTTGTGTCTAAAAAAGTAGCCTATCTGAGAATTTTATTAAGCACCTTGTCTTTTTGCCGCCAGTCCTTGTCCACCTTCACTCGCAGGTCAAGGTCAACCCTGTACGGAAAAATCTTCCGGCACTCCTTCATGCTCTCAATCCTGATTTCCTTGATCATCGAGGCTCCTTTTCCTATCACTATCCCTTTCTGGCTCTCCCTCTCCACGCAGATGAACGCACGGACTTTGAGCAGGGATGGCTTCTCCATCTTCATGTCCTCCACGCTGATGTAGATTGCGTGTGGAACTTCCTGCTGCAGCCTGTTGATTGCCTGCTCCCTGATTATCTCCGCAATCCTGAACTCCACTTCCTGATCCGTGTAGTATTCCTCCGGGTAAAGGTGCGGTCCCTCGGGGGCAAGGTCATAAAGAGCCTTGAGCACGTCGTTCACGTTTTGGTCTGCCTTTGCGCTCATGCACACAATCCTTTTCTCCGGCAGCTCGGGAAGGAATGTGGAGACGAATTTTTTTGCCGAATCCACGTCGCTCCTTACGTCCTCGATTTTGTTCAGCGCGACAACAAGCTTCTGGATGTTGGGCCTCACGAGATTCGAAATCAGCTCCTCCTCCTCACCGTGTTCCCGCGTCGTGTCGATGATGTAGAGAATCGAGTCGCTGTCCGCTATGTTCTCCGACGCAATCTGTGTAAGCTTGAGATTCATCTTTTTTTCGCTCAGGTGGAGTCCCGGCGTGTCCACAAAAACCAGCTGTCCGAGTGACGTGTTCACTATGCCCCTGATTGCGTTCCTTGTCGTCTGGGGGATTGATGAGACTATGCTGATTTTTTCACCGCTCGCTGTGTTCAGAAACGTTGATTTTCCGGCGGATGGCCTTCCCACGATGGAGACCAGCGCTGTCTTTGGGCCGACAGGAGTTGCTTCGTCCTGTACTTCGCCCTTGTTTTCTATTGATTCGCTTATGCTCTTGCTCATATCCGCATTATACACTATTGCGGATTTTTTTTCTAGGGAAAGACAGAATAATCCGAATTTCCCTGTGCTCTAGAACCTCTTGCTCCTTGCGTATTCCCACAGGTCCTTTTTCTCACCGTTTATGACTGCTCTCGCTCCGGCACGGCATCCCTTGAAGGCTGGCTCTGAAATTTTCTCCGGCTCCTGCAGAAATTCCACCCACATGAGGTTTCCGCAGTCCCTGCACATGTTGCTCGGAATGTAGTTGTATCTTCCAAGGCTGAGCCACACGAGGTTCTGGTTGTCATGCAGGAAAAAATCGGGGAGAGGAACGTATTTCCCGGCGTCCTCATTCCACTCAAGGCTCGTCGCGCTGAGGTCAAGGAATATTTTTTTTTCTTTTTTCTTCCTCATCTCATTCTCGATTTTCTCAGTCAGTGCGGAGGTCATTTTCCCGGAGACGCTTATGCAGAAAAGATTTCCCTCCATGTCCATTTTCGGATTCGATGACGCGACCTTTCCGAATTCCCTTATGGTCTCAAGCGTGAGGGATTCCACGTCGCATTTCGAGAGATCCATTTTCCTCACCTTCATCAGGTCCATTGATTTTTCCCCGGCCACCGAGAATCCTTCGGGAAAGACTATGGAGGAGACGTCCGCGGCATAGAGCGAATAGGGTGCGAGCTCCGTGACATCATCCGGAATGACTATATCCTCGGGAGGAACTGTGCTTTCACCGGCAAGGATTTTTTTCGGCTGTCCCATGTAGAGAAGGAGTCTTTTTTCTCCTCCGGATTCCGGTATGTTCTCAAGAAGTAGGTTTCCCCGCACAGTGTAGTTCTTCGGATCCCCGCCGTCAAACGAGACATGGTTCGGATAAACGTCAAACGAGCTTCCCTTTCCTGAGACGAATGCCCCGCTCTCAATTTTGTTTATGCCCGCGGGAATAGTTATCAGGTCGGCTGCAACTGTGACGGAGCCTCGCCTAAGGACCTTTGTGCACGATGGAAGGATGATCTGTATGAAATAGCCTGAGATGGAGTCCTCGCCGATGCATCCCTGAAGCTCTTCAGAAAGCGTGCAGTTCCACATGTTCAGTATGAAATTCCTTCCCCTTGAGATTTTTCCGTCCGGACTCAGAAGCGATCGGAGATGCCTGAAGAACTCCGCGTCAAGTTTTCCGTAAAGGTCAATCCTGTAAAGTCCGTGCGGGTCAAGCGACATGAGAGTTGGAAAAAAGTCCCGCGCCTCCACCTCTATTTTCTTCAGCGTGAGATCCGTGCCCGAAGTCATTTTGAACCTGCCGCCTGAAAAATTAAATTCGCATGGCCTTCCGTAATCTGCGTCATCGAATCCCTCTACGTGCCGCGTCATCTGAAGCGAGAGGTCAAATCCGTCGCCGTCCGAACCCAAGGAGAACCTGGGAATTTTTCCCGCCATCAGACAATCATTTTCAGCATCCCTGACTGACCTTGCCGCATCCGAAGGAGCCTTCCGCCATGACTTTCCGTCAAAAACCAGAAAATGAGCCTCCCGTGGATTTTTTCTGTCAATGGCAAGCGCAAATGGTTCCTTACCCTCCTCCCTCCAGATTTTTTTCTCCAGATGGCCTTCCCCGTCCTCAAAGAGTCCCTCCTCATACGACGAGAACGCCGACTCAATTTTTTCCGTGAGGGAGTCGCTTTTAAATGTCCTGTCCGCGTCATTTATGCTGATTTCGGAGATGCAGGTCTCGTTCCCCTTCCCGCCCGGATAGACAGATTTTATCACGAAGGTGATTTTGACATACCGTTTTTTCCGTCTTTTGCCGTATAGGAATCTGTAGGTCTGCGGCTCCATGCTGTCTTTCAGCGTAATCTGCTCGGGACTCTTCTCGTCGCCGAAATAAATCTCCACGTCCCTCACCCGGTTGCTCGACCAGAAATTTTCCGTGTTTCCGTTTCCGTTCCTGAATGTCACCGTGCTGATTGTGTTCTCCCTTGTGAAGCTCATCACAATCTTCGTGTCCTCTCCCGCTCCCCTCTCGTTCTCAAACCATGTTCTCCAGCTTCCGTCCGAAAGATTTGCGGGACCATATCCTTCCTGAAATGAGGATGCCCAGATTTCCGAGAATGTGACCGGCCCCGCCTCAACTGATTTCGAGTACTTCCAGCAGTCCATGTACCATTTCTCGTAGCTCGTCGCGTTCTTTCCCCTGATTACCGAGGCGTTTTTGTAAGGGCATCTTCCGTCTGGATATTCAAGTCCGTCTCCCTGATATGAGAAGATGAGGATTCCCTTTTCCGGCGCGGTGATTTTCTCAAGCGACATGCATCCCGAGAAAGCCCTGCCCTCTATGGCCTCAACTGAGTCAGGGATGACTATGGATTTCAGGCTAACGCAGTCGGCGAAAAGATTTTCTGATATGGTCTCAAGTCCGTCCGGAAGTACGGCTGACACAATGTTTGAAAGTCCCGAAAAAAGAGCCGGTGGAAGAGCTGATCCGAATTTCTCGTCATCGGGAACCTTGCATTTTGAGAGGTCCAGCGAGATTGCGGTCGAAGGAAGGGATCTTATCTCTGAGACGAGCCTTGTGCATCCTTCCGCGTCAAGAGGATAATCTGGGGAAATTGATTTTGATCCCGCGAGAGACGGAATTTCAGCAAGTGATTTTTCATCCTGCGAGAGAAGGATATCCGGCGTCACAAGATTCCCGTAGTCGTATTTTTTCCTGCACGAAAAAAAAAGGACCGGAAGAGACAGCGCCAGAAGACAGAATCCTTTTTTCATTTGGACATCCATCCCGCGATTCCCGAGCCGTCCGAGCTGAAGACTATGCACACTTTGCGGCACTCAATCTCATCCTGAGCGAAGACCTCCTCATATCCCCGGGACTCTATCCTCAGAAATGCGTCCGCCGCAACCTCCGCAAGAGCCACTCCCTTGTCTGTCTTGAGCTCGAAGATGTAGCCGGTGGATTTTCCGTCAGCGTCCTTTACTCTGAGCATGATGTCCGAGTTACTGTCGCTGGTCACCCCCGTGCCGATGAGGTTCGCAATCACGTGGAATGCCATCTTGAGCACGTATTCGCTGTCCATGTGCTCGTCTTTTATCAGGGGAAGGGACTGTATCGCCTGCTCGAATCTTGAGATGAATCCGCCGACGTTTCTTGAGGCAAGGAAGCTCCTCATGGACTCAAGCTCAGCCCCGCTCCTTGAAAGCTCCCCGATTGACGTGAACCTGCAAAGCATGGACTTCAGCATCCCCTCAACAATCTCCGCGTTCGGCATGGAGAGCTGCACAAGGGATCCCCCGCTTCCACCGCACGTCAGATATCCCGCCTGGTAGACAAGCGACGTGATGTCGTTTTCCGTCCACTGATATTCCATCAGCTCCTCCCGGTCCACCTTGAATCCGTAGAGCATGTTGAACAAGTCCCATTTGTTTTTCAGAAGCATACGGACTAGCATGGAAGGCTGACCCGTCTGAATCCAGAACTGATGCCGTATCTCCCCGGTGGAGAATGCTTCGGGCGGATTGAAGTCAAGGCAGTTCATAACGCTGTACGGATTGTAGACAATCTCCCCTCCTCCCGAAAATCTGTAGCCTCCGTACCATCTGTCAATCACATCGAAAATTTTCTCCGCATCCAGATTCTGCTCCTCCGTGGATGACTCCGGAATCTTTGCGTTTGAGATGATGTCCTGCACTTCCCGCGCAGTGAATCCGCATAGGGCTCCGTAAACAGGATTTCCGCTTATGTCCCTGAGCTGCAGTGTCCCGTTGAAGATGTTGACCGATGAAAATTTGGAGATTCCCGCGAAAAACACGAACTTAAGGTAAAAGTCGTTCCCTGAGATTGCGCCGTAGAGCTCCCGAAGAGTCTCCCTGTTCGATGTCTCCTGTGCCGTGAAAACAGCGTCCAAAATGGGCTTGTCAAAATCATCCACAAGAACCACGACTGGTCTTCCGCTTTTCTGGTACGCTGCCCTGATTATGTTCGACAGCCTGATTGAGAAGGGAGCCGTGGATTTTGCAATCTTGTAGGTCTGCTCCAGGTCGCATAGCATGGACTCAATCGCAGAGGAAAGTTTTCCCTCCGAGCTGTAGACTCCGGATGAAAAATCAATGAGGATGACGGCATACTCGGTCCACTCCTTCTCAAGCCCCTCGATCGCAAGCGATTCAAAAAGATCACGGCGGCCACGAAAATAGGAGGCGAGCTGGGATACGAGCAGACTCTTTCCGAAATATCTCGGACGGCAGAGCATGTAGGCGTTTCCTTCCCTGACAAGACGCAGCAAGAGAGATGTCCTGTCAATGAGGACGCAGCCTTCCTCCCTCAATTTTTCAAAATCCTGAATGCCCAAGGGCAATTTTTTCCTGAAGTCCATGGAAATCATTCTATCATATCGCCGCAGTTTTTTCAATTCCATGTCCCTCCCCTCCTTCGGACGCTTTTTTTGAACTGGACATGATGGAATTTGACGTATATAATAGAAGAATGTTTACAGCCATAGTCTTTGGAGCCGGTTCTGATGCCGGAAATTTTCCCATGACAAACCATCTTGCAGCCGCAGTCTACCGTTTCATGCAGGATACCGAGACTGGACGACGCGCTGATTCCATGCTCAGGAAAGCCCTTTCGTTCAGGTCCTTCTCCTATGCGTCCCTTCTTGATGATGCCGCGCGTAAATTTACCCGCAGGAGGGAACCCGCGAAACTTGGCACCCTGATTTCGAGGATGGATTCTCTGATTCCTTCCCTCACAAACCAAAGGGATCTTTCCACTGCTATGTTCATCCGTGCCCTCATGGAAGATTCCGCCGTCACTTCCGGAAAAGCGATGGAAAGTCTGTGTGTCTCGTCAAGGAGCCGTCTGCTTGAGCTTGCGGATGAGGCTGGCCTTGGAAAAATCGTCCCGGTGTCATCAGGCACCACCCTTGCAGATTTTCACTCACGCTCGATGAAAGTCCTTCTGCGCTCTTATCTTGAGAATCCCGAAAACAGAGTCCTGCATGTCATGTCAAAAACCCTTGTGAGCCTTGAGTCCATGCTCCTTGATTTGTTCCTTGGATTTTACGACGGAAGCCGGGCGGACAGGAGACGGTACACCTACCTCATGTGGACGATGTGGACTTTTTTTGTTCAAAGGGAGATGGAGCTTTGCGGGAAAAACATGGACTGCATCTACAGGCACATCCCGGATTGGCCGGCGATCACGCTCAACTACACTACCCTTGCCGATCTTTTTATGGGGAGGCAAAATGTCATTCACTTCCACGGTTCCGTAACCCGAGCTATAGACTGCTCCACCAGGGACGAGAGGGATATAGGCTCTTTCGGGAATCTAAGCTCCGCGGGACTCTGCTCAGGAAAAGATGCCGCCGACATCCTTGAGTGTGATATAATCCCTCATATTCGCCCGAAGGAGGACCGCTACCTGATTCCGTCGATGATGCCTCCGTTCAGAATCAAGCCCGTAATTGCGAGTGATTTGATTCGCACGTGGAATTCCGCCATGGAGATTTTGGACGGGGCCGACCGGATTGTGGTCGTGGGATATTCGTTCAATCACAGTGACGCGCACTTCAACGACTGCATCCTCAGATGTCTCGGAAGGAATGACAAGGAGATTTTCGTGATAAATCCCGACGTGAAATCCATGACTGCCTTTTTCGATGCCTCTTCGCGGGACGGTGATTTTTCAGCACTGCCCTGGACAAATGTTTCTTTGACGGGGTGTTCCATTGAAAGCCTTCGCAAGGGAAATGTCGTTATAATTCCCGGAACTTCTGCCGATATTTGTGGTAGTACCGGCAGGACTTTGGAGCTGGGGAATTTGGATATTATATAGAAGGAAATTTTCGGACGGAATTGAAGATGCGTGTAGAATTAAGAATATCTTAAGCCTTATTAAGATTATTTTAATTAAAATTTCTTGATTTCCCATATCCTCTTGATTCGACGGAAGATTTAATATTGGGAACCTCGAAAAAGTTTCTGCCGTTCTATGGATGACAGATATTATTTTTCTCAAGCCAATATTCCGTTATGTTTTCTTGCCGCGAGTTTTTTTGTGGTGTTATAATTCAGTGATTTCAAGGTCCGATGGAAAAATGTCTGTGAACCTGATTTTTGAAATTTTTTATTAGACTCTTTTTTTTAATTTGTTTTACGGTCCTCAAAACTGTTTTAATGATGCTCTTTGATTTCCCCGGTGCTTCGAAAAAATAAACCGATTTCTTTGGGAACTGTGTAATTTTTTTTACAGCCATACTTAACTCCTCATGCATCAGGATTGGCGGGAGAGTTTGTTTAACAAACTTTCTGGAAACTCCTGAAAAAATCGCAGTGTAATTTACTGACACATCGTATCAAGCACGTCAATGAAAGTTTGCCACGCGGATTATTGCAGGCTTTTAAACATCGCATTCTCTAAGTTCCCTATAAAAAGTTTTCTTTGGTACTAACCTCAATTTAAATAAATCAAGTTGGCGAGTTAAATACATGTGGAGCTAAAATTATTAGCCTGAATGACGACTTTCCAAAAACAGCGTAATCCATGTACTGTCGCATCGTATCAAGCATGTTGAAAAAGTCGAAATAAAAAAACAAACGGATTTGTCCATGGCTAACGCTATTCACTGGAAACCCGTCTTTAAAGAAAATCCCCATGATGTTTTTTTCCGATAAACCTCTTCACTAGAGATTGTCGTATATGTTCCGCAGTTTCGCACAAGCACGTCAATGACAGACTTGCTTAAAAGCCGAAATTGCTAATGCACTTTCCGACAGTTTAATTGTCCGGATTTTCTTTTTTCCTCTCGGAATGCATGATTTAGCAAGTTTCCTGTTCAGAAACTCAGAATTTAGTTTTGAATTAATGGCACCCGGATATCATAGGGAAATGATAATTAATGAGGGGTACATTAATCAGCATTTAAAGAAAAGTCGTTAGATTTTTCGAGTCCGTGTGTCAATAAAAAAATTTGAGTGCAAGATTTTTTGTTTCTGCAAAATTTCCTTAGTTAGAATTAACTTTCGATGAGAAAAAAACATCAAGTCCTTAGATTTTGAGAAGGGTTTGTTAGACAAACGTTCTGGAGTTTCTGAAAAAAAATAGTATGAATTTTACCCATCCCTTGAGGTGTGCCGGACGCTGAATGATTTTTTGAGGGTGATGTGCAAAGATGCCGGATGAGAATGCGTGATAAAGTTTCTAAGCTAGTGTAAAAAAATAATTTCAGAAATGAGTTTTTTTGTAACCGCCTCAGATATGAAGTTTTTTCAAATAGCATATAGAAGTGGCTTTCAGACAGGATTGAATAACTCTGGTTCTTTTTTTTGAAAGGGTTTGTTAGACAAACGTTTTGGAGCTTCTGAAAAAAGTATGAATTTTGCCCAGCCCTTAAGGTGTGCCGGAAAGTGAGTGAATTTTTTTGGGGGGGGGACCGTGGAATAGCTATTGCATGAGAATATCTGACTAAGCTTCAAAGCTCGTGGTAAAAATAATTTCAGAAATGAGTTTTTTTGAGCGCCTCGGATATGCGGCTTTTTTAATAACATATAGAAGCGGCTTTCAGGCAGGACTAAAAACTCTGGTTCTTGGATTTTGTCTTAAGGTTTTGTTTGGCAAACGTTTTGGAGCTTCAGGAAAAACTGTGTGAATTTTGCCCATCCCTTGAGGTGTGTCAGAAACTGAATGATTTTTTAGGAACATAGAATATATGTCAGATGAGAATGCGTGACTAAGTTTCAATGCTGGTGTTAAAATTGATTTCAGAAATGAGGAAATTTTTTTTGAGCTCACTTCGGATATGAAGTTTTTTTTCATTTAGAAGCGGCTTTCAGGCAGGACTAAAAAACTCTGGTTCTTGTTTTTTTGAAAGGGTTTGTTTGACAAACGTTTTGGAACCTCTTGAAAAAAATATGAATTTTGCCCAGCCCTTGAGGTGTGCCGGAAGCTGAATGATTTTTTTTCGGAACATAGAATAGCTGTCAGATGAGAATGCGTGATAAAGTTTCAAAGCCCGGCTTAAAAACAATTTCAGAAATGAGTTTTTTTGGGGACCGCATCGGATATGAAGCTTTTTTTAATAACATATAGAAGCGATTTTCAGGTAGGACTAAACAACTCTGGTCTTTGGATTTTTTGGACGGTTTGTTTGACAAACGTTCAGGAACTTTAGGGAGAAGAAACAGTATGAATTTTACCTAGCTCTTGATGTGTAACGGAGACTGAAAGAATTCTTTCGGAACATGGAGTGGCAGCTGCATTGGAAAATCCAATGAAGTTTTAAAGCGTTTTTTTTACTGATTTCGGGTGACAGAGTTTTTGAAACTAGCTCGGATATGGAATTTTTAAATACAAATCATAGGTAACTTTCTGTCAAAACAGAACATATCTGGTCTTTTGATTTTTGAAAAGGTACTCTTAACAAATGTTCTAGACTCCCAGAAAAACATCGGTTTGAAATTTTTTGTTGCATAAAGTGACGGTCACATACGAAAACATAACAAGTGTAACAAATTATAAATAACTGACCATTCCGAGCATGCTCAAAATTTTTAGAATTAGACAATGAAACAAGTTTTGCAAGACAATTGACTTTTATTTTTTATGCTAGGTTCCTAAGTTTTTTTAGCATGATTTCGAAGTTTTACTTTAGTAATTAAAAATCATCAAAATTTTGTCGTCTGATGCAGCATTTTCAATGGTCGGCACGTCAATTATGTGCGACTTTTTTTGAAAGCCATTTGATTTAGAGGAGAGTTTTTTTGACAAATGCTCTGGAATCCCCGGAAAACTTTGGTTTGAAATTTTTGGGAACATAGTGTGGCGAATACATGAGAAAATCTGGCTAAGTTTCAATGCGTTTTTTTCTAGGCTTGTCCCAGAGCTTGCGGATTTTTTGAAATTGCCTCGGATATATGGATTTTCAAGTACCGATTGGTATTATCTTTTGCTCAAAACTAAGCATCCCCGGCTTATGGATTTTGTAGAGGGTTTGTTGAACAAACGTTCTGTAGATTCCTGCAAATGAATTTCGAGATTTAAAACTTTGGCTGGTGATTGCAGTTACTAGATGACCATAATTTCATGCTTTTATGTTCTGTTCGCAAATCTTGGATTCTGAAACAACAATCTTATGGTGAGCTTTCAAAAAACATAAAACCCGACATTCGCGACATATCGTATTGGTTCTGTTTTGAGTCATTCTTTCGGATTGACATTTCCTTCGGCTGTTCCGTTTCTGGGCAATCTGGGGAAGTAAAATTGAATCCTTCAGTGGCTTTTCTGATAATCTTTATATCTCCAGTAATCTTTATAAACAGTTCAACTGCAGGGGATAATCCAGATGTGAAGAGATTTTTTAAGATGCTTGATTCCGCCAGTTTCAAATGTGCCTTGTGGCTGAACAATTCTCAGAACAGCAGCTTTTTATATCCGCTTGGAAGTCAAGTTATATTGGCATAATCTTTAGTTTTTATGTGGCTACTACATTTCTATGCTCGTATTGAACCGCGAAGTTTTGAGTTTCTGCTCTAAAAATTGCAAATTTTTACGTTTTTATTCCAAAAAAGAATTGAATATAATTCGTCAGAGGTGTATACTGATAGAAAACAATCTTGAATGCGAGGGTCTATGGGTGACAGAAAATTCAAAACATTTTGTGTTTTCATGCAGAAGGGTGGGGTAGGCAAGACAACGATAACCACGATGCTTTCATACGAGCTGTCTCATTATGGAAAAGTTCTTGTGGTGGATGCTGATCAACAGGGTAATTTGACATATCTTTATGATAAGGACTCTGCTCATGTAAGCGCGGAAAAAAGTTTTCTGGCCGTGCTGAAGGAAGAGACGTCGCTTAAAGATGCCATGTTCGAGTGCCGGGAAGTTTCAGAAAATTGTCAAGGTCTTTATGTTTTGGGGACAAGACGCAATGACAGTGACTTGCGCTCTTATATGGAAAGCGGTTTCCGTGACGATCCAAATTCTATCCGGCAGCTTTTGAAAGAGGCCAAATCGCTGGGGTTCAATTATGTATTCTTTGATTTGCCTCCGTCATTTGGATATTATGAGAAAATAATTCTTTCTAATGCCAGTGACATAATCCCCATTATAGAACCCGAGGATTTTGCTGTTGAGAGCCTGACAAATTTTAATACGCAGATTAAAAAGCTGAAGGTTCAGTACGACGCGAAAGTTTCACAGTGCAAATTTCTTGTGCTCAACAAGGGGAATAATCAGAAGCAGGTGCATCGTTTTTGGACAGAGACGCTTATGAAGTCTCCGTATGAGGTTTTTGAATTTCATGACTCAAAGGCCGTGTCTGGGGCAATTTCCTATCATCTTCCGATGCAGGAGTATCAGCCCGGAAATCCATTGTGTAAAACCATAGCTCGTCTAGCAGAAAAAGTAAAATGAGGTTCTCTTAATATGGCGAAAAAACGACCACCACTTAGCGATGTACATAATAATATTTCTTGGGATCTGGATGGTGCCGAGGAAAAAAACGTAAAGTCTGTTGAAGATGGAAAGCCGCCCAAGGCTTCGAAGAAGAAACCGAATCTTGTTGAGATTCCCATCGATAAGATTGAGCTCGACAAGAATATCCGAGACACATATTCGGACGATTCTCTGGAGGAGCTTGGTGATTCCATTATAGAGAACGGACAGATTCAGCCGATTATTGTTACTCAAAAGGGTGAGAAATATGTTGTCAAGATTGGACACAGAAGATATAAGGCATGTCTTTTGAGGGACATTACGTCCATCAAGTGCATTGTGGAGGACGGTTTCGAAGATGAGAAAGACCGGATTATAACCCAGGCGATTGAAAATGAACAGAGGTTGAATCTTTCTTCGCGGGAAAGGGAAGCCTATATAGCCCAGCTTAGCGAGTTGGGAATGACTCAAGCGGAGATTGCCAGGGCTCTCCATAAAACAAAAGGATGGGTGAGCGAGGCTCTGACGGCTCATAATTTTGCAAATGAAAATCAGGATCTGTTCGGTGGATTGTCTGAGGAGCCTTCTACAAGGGATACTTGGAAAGCAAGTCAGTTGTCAAGATCGCAGCTTGAAAAGGCCGTGGAAAAAGCAAAGCAAAATGGAGGAACAAAGGAGGCTTTTAAAAATGAGGTGTCCAGATTGTACGCTGCAAATTCTGTTGCAAAAAGGGCTTCTGCGACCAACGGCGGAGGATTCCAAAAACTTTCCATTACGAACGCCATTCGCATAAATTTTGAAGAAAACAAGGTCTTTGTTGAGAGCGGAAAATACTATGATGAAGAGCTTGCCGCGTTGCTGATTGAAAATATAAAGCGATACTACAAAGAAAGAGGATACACTATTCTGTAGTGTTTTTAAGTGTATGAAGCTCCTAATCTTCATTGTCGGCACTTTTTCTTTTTTGCGTTAGTTTTTTCTTGAATAGTTTTTTGAAAACCCATGTTTCGTCATTTGGTGCGGAGCATGGGTATTTTTTTTCTGCTAGTGGGGTAGGGGAGGAAGGGACCGCATCAAAAAAAAATCTTTTCATTGTGTACGATTAAATTTATATACAATTACCTTTCTGACAAATATATATGATGTAATGCCTTTTTTAATGCGAGATTTTTGAAAAATTTTTTTCATAAGATTTTTTCCTTGAAAAAAAATTCAGATTCTCACGGGACAGCAATTTCTTTTTAATCCAAGTTTTTCACCGTAAATTTTTTTAGATAAAAATAATTTCATATTTGATTTTATTTTATTATTTTGTACTAAAATAAATTGTATGCTTTGGAATGTCGGAGGAGATTATTTTTCGTATCTTTTCCAGGTGGAGGATATTCTAAAAATCTCAGCAGAATTCCTGATTTTTTGATTTTTTTGCATTTTGTCTCAAAAAATGTGTAAAAACCGAGTTATTTATGGAAGAAAAAATCATGTGATTACTGATAATAATAATCCATCGATGGGTTATTTTGCTGCTTTTATGTCCTTCCGAAGATTTTTGGGGAAACTGCATCCTTCAGAGCATGGATGAGATTGAAAAAAGAAACCATCGTTGGGTTTTTATAATCGAAGCTCTTTACTAACGATTGTTTGTTGTTATGTTGTTTTTTCCGAACGATGGGAAGGGTGTTTTTTTGTGACTAACTAACGGTTGTTAGTCGCTTGCGGGAGAATGTCTTTTGCTTGACTCCCTGTTGATGAGTTCCTCTAATATGTCTCTATGATTTTGATTCAGTGTAAAATTTTCGTCATGTTTTGTAAAACGGACTTGGGGCGGAAGAGGCGTCAATCCGCGCGAAAAAAATAAAGCTTGTTTTGTTGAAACCAACTAAGTGAGGTTTTCTGTTCAACTTTATGCAAATCCAATAAATCCCATCGTTTGATTTTACTCCTTTGATGGAACCGGAGGAGTTTGTTTGGTCAAACATCGGCTTTAAGCTTTGTTTTTAGCTTAACGTTTCTAGATGAGTAGACGATAATTTAAGGGCAGGTTAAACGCTTCTCTCGGGCAGTTTTTCCGAATGGAATTTCGGCCTGATTTTTTAATCCGCATTGAAAAGAATTCGGCGAGTCTCCTTCGATGCCGTAGTCTGCGGATATTTGCAGAAGGAAATTCTCGGGAAATCTCGGTCGGCTTTGGATTTTTTATGCAGGAAAATTGGTTATTTTTTTTTCATAAAAATAATCTAAGTTGACCTTGACCTGGGGTTTGTTTCCAATCTTCCCATGCTTCTGATTCACACTCGCCATGCCTTTTGGTCCGGATGAATGACAGGTAAACCGCGTTTTTTTGCTTGAAGATTACCCGTTTTTCTTTCTGTGCCTGTCGGTGATATAGAGAGAGTGTGTGTGGGGGCGTTTGAAAACTCATATTGTTCTCCTCCTGTGGGCCGGGGAAATTTTCGGTCGGGATTTTCCAGTTGTTTCAGATTCTGTTTCAATTGTTTGCTTGAAAAGGGTGGGGCGGTCGAATTTCTTGCTTGAAAGGAAATGAATGTCCGTTTCTGCTTAGCAGCCGGATGTCTGATTGGGGATTTGAGAACTGGCCCTCAGCTTTTCTGTGGGTCATTGTAGACTTGTAGATTTTTTCTTCATCCTTGACAGAAGGGGATCTTTGGAACTGGAAAGTTTATTTATAATTTTAAGCCGTGGCAAAATCTGAAAAAAACATTGAGTCCAATATTCATCATGTTCGCGGCTGTTTTTTTTATTTTGTGGGTAGGGTAGGGAGTCCATTGGACTGCATATTTATTCATTATATATAGACCGGGAATTATGTTTTTTCTCTTCAGTTGAAAAGATTTTTCTCTGCAGGGAGACGGACGCGACATTGAGTGTCAGGGATCCTTTTTGAGTCTAAGATATCGATATATGGCTGGAAAGCTTTTTTGGGCAAAAACTTGAGCTTTTGTCTTGGAAAGTCCCGGGATGGAAGGTTTTCCTTGGGCTCTGGACTAAGTGACTTTTGCAGGGGAATTTTGAGTTAAAATTATGTTTGTGATACGGACGGCGTTTAGCCAGCGGTGTATACTGTACAAAAATATACGCTATATGTGGACGTGGTGTCATCCGCCGCTCTTGCCTAGACCGCTTTTGGTGATATGAGACCAAAAGCTGCCACCACCTTTTATTGGAGAGTAAAGTGATTATCAGTCTACAAAAGTAGAAATATTCATAAAGTTATTCTTACCCAAGTTATTCTAAGTATATAAAAGTAGACAGTGGAGATAAAATCTAGGGATAACTGGATTTTTGACCGGGAATTTTTCTAGCATGACGGGTGTGACTTGTACGTCTTGTTGTGAGTAGAGCCCTGCGGGGGTTATTTTCTGCTGTTTCCCGGAAGAGTTTGCGTACTTGTCGGGCTTTATGCTTTGGCTTGGGCTTTCCAGGGTTCTTGGCGTGTGCTTTCGGGTCCTTGTATTTTCTTTCCTGTTTTCTGGGGCGCTGAGTTTGGCCGGGCGTTTTTGGGTCTAAAAAAATTGACTGTTTTATATAGTTTCTAGCTGAGTCTTTGGTGGTGAATTTAGGTTTCAGAAAATATTAAGACAAGAATTGAATTTTTGTATTTTTATACAATATTGATATAGGGTTAAAATGTGCGGATTCTGTTTCCTGAAATCATGTTTTGTTCCTTCTAAGTCGATTACTTGTCCTGTGGTACATGTTGCGGTGCTTGAGAATTTTTCTGAAGATACAATGAAAGAAACTTCGGGGGGCTTGCGGACTTTGTAAACTTTCAATGTCCATTCTGAGCGGGGAATTCCGGATATGGATTGTTCGTAGATTACCGGGACGCTCCCCGTAATTCCAGGGAGCTTTATGATAAGGCGTCTCGAAAAGCTAAGTTTTTCGAGGTTCCCATAACAGAATTATGGGCGTGGATGCCTGTAAGCGGTCAGTCCTTCCAGTCCAGTCCCGATAAATCCGACGCACGTGAGCTTTCTTCCACGCTTATGGTGGAGGCTGTCTCCGTGCCTGTGATTCTTTTTGCCCTTGCTTTTATTTCGCTGGCTTCGTCCTCCATTCCAAGGTCCTGATACAACGCCGCAAGGTTCGAATATGCCTGCCTGTAGTTCGGAGCCTTTTCAGTGATTGCCGCAAGAATCTTTACTGCCGTCTGTTTTTCACCGATTGAGTACCAGAGTTTTGCTACTGAGTTTAATTCGGAGGGGCTCCCTGTCGAGATTTTTTTCAGTGCGAGCGTGAGCTGTTTTTTCACTTCGGAAAGGGATTTTTTGTTCAGCTCCGAGAGAGTGCCGGATGAAAATGACACGCTGTTTTTCTCATCGGGATTTGCGGCTGAGGCGTAGATGCTCCAGGCATCGTGAAGCGGAGTGCATTCGTATGTGTTTTCGGAAATCTCCTTGGAGGCATATCTCCACGCGGCATCGAATCCCTCGTGAAGAATCGTGGTCTCAATCGGAATCCAAACATGACCGTCGGTGCTGAGCGTGCAATACGGGGATTCCAGATTTTGCCATGCGACGCTTTCTTTAAGCCCTGTGTCGAACGCAGCGAAAATGTGTCCCGGTGTCGTAATCAATGCCGTGGGGATTCCCGCGCTCTCAAGCAATGAGCAGAAGAGTGTTGTCATGTCGTCGCAGTCTCCTCCTTTGAGCGAAAGAGTTTCTGACGGAAAGCGAACCGTGTCAACCGAATATGTAACGTCTATGATTTGGGAAATCGGAGTTGACGGATCTGCCACGTATGTCAGGGGAATTGCGCCGATTGCGTTAGAAAGTGCGAATGCCTTTGTAAAGTTTGTTGAAATCAATTCGCCTTCTTTTTGGGATAGTGCGTCGAATGCGAATGCGCTGACCGTCGGATCGTTGGGTTGTACGAAGCATGACAGCATGGCGGTGTCGTCCCATGTCATGGCGCTCTTTTTGTAAAGGGTTATCGGTCTTGTCAGAGAGAAACTTTTTGAACTGCCGTTTTCTTCCCATGAAATCGTAAACTGCATCTGCAGGACTGTGTTCTCCGAGACTTGCAAAACTTTTCTGTTTAGTATCGTGCTGATTTCAAGCGTCTCTTCTGCTCCCGGATCAAGCGAGCTGACCGTGTTTCCCTTGCTCGGAAAGTCCATGTATTTTCGGACGTAAGCCGAGACCGAAAGATTTTTTATGGTGGAGCCGCCGTTGTTTTTTACCTTTATAAATCCGGCGGGGTTCGTTGCATAGACGTTCATCAATACCGGGAAAAGGGCCGTAAAATCAAAGGAGCTTACGCTGACTGAGGGAATGACCGCCTGTGTGAATCCGTCATCCGGTGAGAAGGCGTTTTTCAAATCTGCGTATGCTTCCTGAACTTCCTCATCCCAAGGAACTTGTTTTTTGAGTTTTTCCAAGAGCTTCATCGCTTCCTGGTAGGCTGGTCGTGCTGTCTCTTCCCCGTACTCGTCGTAGAGGTTCAGGGCTTCCTCTGATTTTTCCGCCGCAGTCTTTTTGTTGAGAGCGACTTCGGACATCAGTTTCTTTTCAGCGGCATCAGGATCCGCGGGGCTTATCTCAAGGTACTTGGTGTAGTATTCAAGGGCTGATGCATAGCTTCCGTTCTCGTAAAGCAGGTCCGCGTTCGCCTTGTACATTTCCGCAAGCTCCGTCAGCGTTGAGTTCTCTCTGTTTTTTCCGTTCCCCTTCATCGCAACAAGGGTCGCCGGAAGCTTCGCGTCGGTTTCCGCTAGTCTCCAGAATGTGTTGCTGATTGCGTCGTAGAAAAAATACATTCCGTAGCCAGCTCCGCAGCAAACTGAGTATTTCAGGGAGTCGCTTATCTGCATGGTCCACATCAAAAGTCCGTCGCTTGAGAACCTTGCCAGGGAGCAGTTTTCGCCGTCCATGCACAAGAATGAGCCGTCGGGAAGCGCCTTTACAAGTCCGTAACTTGTGTCCTTGACAGGCTCAAGCATGACGATTTTTTTCAGGCTTCCGTCCCTGGAGCTGTATCCGAAAATCATGCTCTCTCCCTGAAACCACAGGATGTCATCGGGACCGCACATGATGGCGCTTGGCATGATTAGAGCGAACGGCATGTTGTAGAGCTGCCCGCCGTCCCTTTTCGGAAGGTAAACGACCTTGTTGATTTTGTCCAGGAGATAGGGCTCACCAGATGGAAAAAATCTGAGCGTGGAGGACGCCGCGGGAAATTTGTACTGGACTTTTCCGCTTATGGAATTTTTTTCGCTCATTTTGATTACAGACGGGGAGCTTTGGTTCGCGAACAGAACGGATTTTCCGTCAGGGCTGTACGGTTCCCAGAAGGTCGTGTAGCTTGAGCCTCCGTTGATTTTTTTTGTCAGGTCCTCTTTTACGTCCCATGTCGCGCTGTAGTCAACGATTGAGTTCCGCATCCTCATCACGAAAGAGTAGTCGCTCCTTGGGGCTACGGAAATTGCGGCTCCGCTTCTTGTGCTTCCGAGCTCGCTCATCGTTCTCTGGTCTATGATTTCCGGGGACTGCTTTTTTTGTGATTTCCCACAGACCAATGGAAAAACCGACTCTATGGATTTTGCGAGGAGATCTGAGACTCCCTTCGGATTCTTGTGGAACACCGGATTTATGCGGACCATCTGGCTGTAATATTCTTCCTGGCTCGCCTTGTAATTTATGTTGAGCTCATAAATCGTGCCGTCATAAAAATCATCCTTTTCGAGTTTCAGGATGACCCGGGGAAAGCATGTGAGTGGGTCAATCAGATTCTTTTCTTTTTCCTTTGCCTCCGCAATCCTTTTGTCCATGTACTCGGTGTATTCGCTTTCGTTCATCTCACCAGCATCCGTGAAAACTGTGGTCTCAAATCCGTATCTGCTCATTTGTGCGAACGATTCCTTTTGCCGAGTTTTTTCTTTCGTCAGTCTCTCGGATTCCAACTCGCATCTTTCGTATGAGCCCCATACGTTTTGGTACGGAACAAGATTGAGCGAGCTGTAGTCCACAAGTTCTATGCCGTTTGATTTTGCGGACTCGGAAATCATCGGAAGGATTGTCTCCAGATTGCTCTCGGGAAAATCTTCCGCCATGCTTGAGGCGTCGATGTAAAGCGTCTCAGCTTCGATGGGAAAAATAAAAATGCATGTGAAAATAAATGGAAGGATTTTTTTCATGGGTATACCTCTTCGCAAGAAGAATACCACATCTGGAATTTTCGGTCAACAATCGGTATAATGGAAGATGGGCAGGGAAAAAATCCCGTGGCTCAAGGAGATGAAAAAATGATAAACTTCAACAAAAATTCTGTTTTCAATCTGAAGCCGATTGATGTGTCTGATGTGCGTCCTGATGTGAAGGAGCTCTTTGTTGACGGAGAGCAGATAATCGAGGCGTTCAAGACTGTGCGTGACCAGGTAATCTTCACGAACAAAAGAATCATTTCGATTGACGTTCAGGGAATCACCGGAAAAAGAAAATCCTACTCGACCATGCCTTATTCAACAATTCAGTTTTTTGAGGTGCAGACCCAGAGCTTCGCGGAAATCTTCCCGGACTCCGAGCTTTTCATCCAGTATGCGAACGGATTCACTGCCCAGTTTGAGTTCAAGGGCAACGTTGACATCAAGAGAATCGGAAAACTGATTTCGACGTTTGTCTTGAACTGAGCTCTGTTCTGTGCATGAAAAAAAAAGCGTTCCAGGCAAGTCGGATGGACGGGAGAAGAACCGGTTTGAGTCGCCGCAAGTTTCCCGCCAATCAGTTTCAA